>CALGNN010000225.1 GCA_937961455.1 uncultured Saprospiraceae bacterium | reverse complement strand
TTTCGAAAGCATAAGTCCTGAAAATTTTGAAAAGAAAAAACACTACATTGAAGGGGTTCCTCAAAATTTCAACTCACGTGATATTAAGATATCTGATGAGAAGTCAATAGAAATCATGTTTTGTGTTTTAAATACTGGAGACGATGAAAGCTATTTGTTTGAAAACTTCAAAATCTGGAAAGATCCAAAAAACAACAATAAGCAGCATCAGTCTTTCAATGATTTAGATAAAATTGATTTTAGTCCTAAACACACTTACAATGATGAGCTAGCTGTATTCCCAAATCCTTCAAGCGATTGGTTGAAAATTAGAAATGAAGCTCTTTTTAATCTATCATCATTAATGATTTATAATGAGTCTGGGGTCCTAATTAAAGCCAAGCCTTCCTACCCTATCAATTTAACTAATTTAGCATCAGGTAATTATTTTTTGATGGCGGAGTGTATAAGAACAAAAGAGCAGGTCACTATTCCATTTGTATTTATAAAGAAATAGCAACCTACTTTTGAAACAAGTATTTTAAAATTCTATTCGGTAGTTGAAGAAAGGAAATAAACCCGTATGTGTGCTTTCTTCAATCATCATATTATCCTCCTCATATTTTAATAAATGTGTATTGTTTCTATTGGTGACATTTTGAATATCAAATAGAATGGTATGCGTCATTTTAGCTGTGTTAATTCTGTAACTTATACCAAGATCTAGTCGATAGTAGGGATCATTTTTTTTAGCAAATGGGTTATCCCAATCAAGTACCTCATCATCAGCTAAGATGGATTCTTCCAATTTTATTTTTGTATATCTATTGCCACCAGCCAAGACAAATTTTCCATTTAGGCCTAAAATATTTTTTCCGTTTTTACCTATCTCCCATTCCTTGCCTCCGATAATATTAGACATATATTCTCCATCAAATCTGGTGTTGTGCCAAACATCATTTCCAACATTGTATTTAGAGTCGTACACTGAAGCGGTCAACATCGCATAGTAAGAATCAGCAAAAAATCGTTCTAAGGTTAGATCTATTCCAACATTCCTTCCAGTCCCATCTTGCTTCGCATTGCTTAGTCCAAAATATTCCCACGCGTCCATGGCATTCAGAATAGAAAATGTACTAGTAGGATCATCACTTATAACTACATCGTATAAAAATTGATGATATAGTTCTATTTTCATTCGCGATTTTGGCGTGAAGACATGATCATAAGCAATAACATTATGCAATGCTTTTGTAGGTTTTAGATGCGGGTTAGCTTTTGCTTGAGTTCCATCTTCAAAGCTTCCATTAACTGTGTAAAGACTGAGATGCTCAACCTTGCTATGAATTCCAGATGCAAAACTTAACTCACTCCCCCTCCCTACTTTATAACTTAATGCAAGTCTTGGCTCAATGGTAAATTCTTCATTAAGACCTAAATAAGTTGAATGCAGCCCTAGGTTTAATTTCGTCTTTTCTCCTAATCTAAATTTGGATTGATAATAGGCTTGCAAATATGATGTTGCTCCTGTTCCACTAAAAACATTTTTAAAAGGTTCTTCAAGTTCAGGACGTTCATCTATGTTTAAATCGAAATTTTTATTAGAGTAAATTGCCCCTACTCTCATACTATGTTTGGGAGAAAATTTTCGATGATAGCGTGTGCTAAATCTTAGGGTGTTTTGATTAATTTTTTGATCATAATATTGAACACTTTCATAGTTGTCATCGAGCCGGATCTCTGTTTGATTTTCATTCTCAATTGAACTGATGGCAACTGTTTTGATATAGCTTTTATCATCTATTAAATATTTATGTGAAAGACCTATCACAGCCATGTTAATTCTTTGTTCAAAGCCCAACCTGTCAGAATTATACTCCCATTGTGTAGAATCTTTTTCTGGTCTTTGTGCAGCTAGATTATTTCCACCTAAGCCAAAGATGGAAAAGTTGCCAGCCTTCTCTGTGGGAAGATTCAATTTAAAAGAAAGATCTTGATAAGTTGGCAAGACATCTCCAGTGGGATTCACACCTACTGATTCTAATAAGGCGAGTGTAGAGTATCTATAATTGAATAAATAGGATCCTTTGTTATTTTTACTTAAAGGACCTTCCGTGCCTACTTCTACACCCAAGGCTCCTAGCATAAAAGAAGTTTCTCTTTGTTCATTATTTCCATTACGCATGTTAAGATCAAACACACCTGCTGTGGCATTGCCAAATTCTGCTGGAAAGGCTCCTGTATAAAAATCAGAATTGCTTAGCGTGGTGCTGCTTAGCATACTAATGGCTCCTCCTGAATTTCCAATATTACCAAAGTGATTTGGATTTGGAATTTCTACACCTTCAAGCCTCCATAAAATCCCCGAGGAAGAATTCCCTCTTACTACGATTGCATTAAATAAATCATCGCCAGCTCCAACACTTACACCTGCATAATTTTGAGCCATTCTCGCCGGGTCATAAGCTGCTGCTGCGTACCTTGATGTTTCTTCAACAGAGAATGTTCTTGAACTTACTGTAGCAAAACTATTCAGGGGTTTTGTTTTATCAATAGACTTTGCGGCGCTTACGACAATCTCATCTAAGGTATTAGTCGATTCAAACATTTCTAGATTTAGCACAAGCTCTTTTCCTGATTTTAACAATACGTTTTGGAGAAAGAGCGGCTCATATCCCAGATAAGAAACTTCTACGTTGTGCCTTCCTATTGTTACTTCATCCAAGACAAAGGATCCATCTATATCAGTGCTAGTTCCTCTATCTGTTCCTAAGAGGATGACATTGGCACCAATTAATGGACTTTGGCTCTCTTTGTCAATTACAGTGCCTCTAATGGTTTGTGTAATACTCTGTCCATTCAAAGCAGTAGTTAGTAGGCATAGGAATGCCATTTGAAAGATGATCTTTTTCATTATTTTTTTAATTTTTGTAAAAGGAAATAGGGTGTATAGTTTACAGTTTAGGGACTGTAATTTTATTTTTTAGTTGCAATCATTAACAGTTCCTTGCCCACTAATATCAGTTAAGACGGAACTTGGTGCACCTTTATAGCAGACGCTTCCATCTCCGTCTATTTTAACTTCAAGTATGTTTGATACTCGTACTTCTATTTCGGCTTCACCTTCAATTTCTACTTTTGTATCTACTGCATCTAATTCAAAGTTTTTAATTTCTGCTTTACCTTGAACTTTTATTTCTTGCATGATTGCGGTGCCAGTTGTCTCAATTTCAACATCACCCTTAGCATCAATCTTTAAGTCTTCCGAAACATCTGCCAAAATTTCACCGTCACCAGAATTGTCTATTTTGCAAATTTTAGCTGGGTATGAACTACCATCAATTTTACCATCCCCAGATATTTTTGCAATAAACTCATCTGTGCTGCCTGTCAAATTAATGATTCCATCACCATCTATATCTGCAACAGTTTTGTCAGAATTACCAAGTTCAAAATCTATAAGACCTTCTCCTGAAATCTTAAATTGAATCTCTTCTAAGTTGGTAAACGTTCCAGAAGAAATTGCCTCACCATCACCATTTATTTCTACTTTCTCTAACTTGGGTAAGGTAATATGAAAGCTTATATCTTCTCTGAATAATTCATTAATACAGCCATTAATCATAATGTCTAAGTCTTCTCCAGATTTTCTTGAATCATCTTCGATGCGATCAATAATATTTGGCGCAGCTTCTACAGTTATGACATGGTCATCCCCTTCTACAAATGTTGCTGTAAAAGGAATGTCAAATGTCAGCTCTGTGAAATTGTCGTAGTCTAAAGTTCGAGTTTCAATTGTGCCTTCAGGCTTAAGGCATCCAATATTAAATTTAGCTTCACACGCTTGTAAAAATATGACGGCACTAATGGATATTATATATGCTATTTTTTTCATTTTAATTTTTATTCTTTGTTAGTAAAAAGAGTAAAAGGACTTCTATTATTAAAGGTGTGCAAGACGATACTTTTGTTGCAAAAAAATCATTTTTCTTTAAAATAAAATCGACGAACCTATACCAAACATAGTAACGTATTGTTTGTCGTAACCCAATTCAATAAAGCTTTGTTCACCCCATAGATTTAACTGAAAGAGCATTCTATTATTTAAATTTCTTTCAATCCCTAGGCTTAAATTTCCAGAACCCAAATAGCCTGTATATTCCCTTTGAGTATGAAATATATCATTTGCTCGTGCCAAACCATAAGTATATTCTTGTGGTAAATATAGCTGCCATACAATCGATGGATTTACGTAGAAATTAAATTTATTTTCAGCTGGATTGATTAAATATTTAATACCAAGTTTATAGTCAAAATACTTTGTCCGAGTTGAAATATCTTTGACACTATTTGTATCATCTATTCCTAAAGGATATTTTTTTAGACTTTCTTGAGAGAAGCCACCTGCTCCTGGATCAATACGATAGACCTGATCATTATAATGAAGGTCAGACGTTAGAAACCATTTATTTCTTAGTTGATATTCAGCTCTCAAACCCCAGCTAAAACCAGGGTTGATAAGTTCACTACTTTTCACTAAAGTGTTAAAATATCTTGCTTTAAAACCGAATCTAAATTTTCTATTATTTGATATTTGATCCGGTTCTTCAACGAGAAAGTCATCATCCATGTTTCCTTCTATATCCTTTAAACTATTGATAAGGATGATATCCTTAACTGGATAATAGTATGTAGCGTTTTTAGGAATTAAGAAGTTGTAGTTTTTATCGATTGCATTTAATCTTGTATTTGACAAAATTTTGTTAGCAGGTCGATTTTCAGATTGTAAGACATTCATTTGAGCTTTTAATGAGCTTAATTCATTGGTTAAATCTTCATTTAAACTCAATAAATCTTCAAAAGCTGCCTTGCCAAAATGAGTATCACTCTTGAATAATTTTTCACTTTTTTGATCAGTGACTTTTAAGCTGCTATATTGATCAAGTAATGAATTGTATTGTGTTTCATTGAACTGAATTTGTTGAGTGTAAGTATTTATTTTTTCATTATTTTCTTTGGCAAGAAAGCTAAGTCTTTGATTTTCTTTTTCTAGTTTTTGTATCGTTTCTTGAGCAGATAATAAATATTTGTTTGAAGTATTAATTTTATTTGAACTGAATACATGGTAACATCCCAATAAGATAATGGCAAGGAATAATGGTAGTAATGTTCTAAACCAAGGAAATACATTTTTGTACCATTTTTGTTCTCCATCTAGTCTTTCATCAATTTTATCCCACACTTGATTTGATGGAACTTCATTGAACTGCTCTAATGAACGTTGAAAGAATTCTTCCATGTTATTATTTTTTTCTTCCATGCTAATTCAATTCTTTATTTAATATGGATTGCAAGTTTTTTCTAGCTCTTAAATAATGAGACCTTAAGGTAGATTCATTCACTTCCAGTAATTCAGAAATTTCCTTGAATGAATATCCATCAATACCTTTTAAGTTGAAAACAGTTTGCTGTACTTCTGGTAATGTTTGGATAATATGAATGATGGCTTTAGCTCTATCAGTCTGATCCATTTTTTGATCATATCCTAATAGACCCTCTACCCGCTCCTCATGCAATTCAGTATAGTTAACTTTCTTGTATTTTCTGATATACATCAAAGCGCTATTAATCATTACTTTTCGCATCCAAGCATTGAGTGGGACTTGATTGTTGAATTGCTTAATGTCTCTTAAGATGTTGTAAAATCCATCTTGAAGCATATCCTCAGCTTCAATTACCGTTTTAGCATACCTTCTGCATATACCAAATAGATGCACCTTATGCATTTCATACAACTCATATTGGGCTTTTCGTTCTCCCTTTATGCATTGTTTTATAAGTGTACTACTTGTTGATTTATACTTCACAGTTTAAGCCGCTTTCCATACAAGGTGCTGAAAAAAGTGCTGATGTTGCAAAAAGCTAAAATATTTTTAAAATATTTTAGTCCAGCTTAGACCTTGGCTTATTCCCATATTGCATGAAACGCGCCATCCATATCATTCCGATTAAAACCATGTGAACCAAAATAATCACGCTGAGCTTGAGTAAGATTCAGTGGAAGTCTTTCAGTTCTTATGGCATCAAAGTAGGCTAATGAAGCAGAAAATGTGAGCACTGGCACTCCAGTAGATATCGATAAGTTTAAAACTTTTCTAATAGCATTATGAGTTGACTTGATTTCCTTTACCATGCTTTTGTCTTCTATGATATGCTTTAAGCTGGGATCATGAATATAAGCTTGGTGGATCTTTTCTAAAATGGCCGCTCTTATGATACAACCATTCCTCCAGACACTTGTCACTTTTTGCATGTCTAATTCATATCTATACTCTTTAGAAGCTTGGGCTAGTAAATATAATCCCTGTTCAAAAACCATTATAAAGGAAAAATATAACGCATCACCTATAAGTTTAACTAAGCTATTTTTACTAAGTTTTTGTTTGAGAAGACGCGGTTTATATATTTTTGATAGCGCTTCTCTATCTGATTTTATAGAAGATAGAATTCTCATAGAAACTGAGCCATTAATGCTTGGTAAGGAGACTCCAACATCCAATGCATTTTGACTTGTCCACTTACCTGTGCCTTTTTGTTTAGCTTTATCTAAGATTTTATCAATCAAATCTTCTTTGGTAAAGGAATCTTTTTGGATAAATATTTTTGAAGTTATTTCTATTAAAAAGGATTGTAATTTTCCTTTATTGTATTTGTTAAAAGCTTGATGGATTTCCTGATTGGATAAACCCCCGATGGTTTGTAAAATGTCATAAGCCTCTGCAATAAGCTGCATCATCGCATATTCAATGCCATTATGAACCATTTTTACATAATTCCCAGCCGAAGCTTTTCCTAGCAAGGCAACACAGTCTTTTCCCTTGTGTTTTGCAGATACAGCTTCTAGAATTTTCTTTACTTTATTGTAACTGCCTTTATTACCTCCTACCATGATGCTTGGGCCAAATCTTGCTCCCTTGGCTCCTCCAGAAACACCAATCCCCATAAATGTTATTCCTGTTCCTTTAAGCCTTTGAATTCTACGATCTGTATCAGAATAATAAGAATTACCTCCATCAATAATAATGTCACCTTTTTCTAAGAAAGCCAAAAGCGCTTCAATGACATGATCTACGGCCTTCCCTGCAGGCACCAGTAACATGACTTTTCTTGGCTTCTTAAGTGACAGTACGAATGCCTTCATATCCTTCGTCACAAAAACTTTTCTATCTTTCGCTTCATTTTTTAGATCGATTAACTGTTGATCATTTGTGTCCAAACCACTAACCGAAAAATGATGATCTAGCACATTAAGTAAAAAGTTTCTACCCATTACTCCCAGTCCTACCATTCCAAAATCATGTAATTCAATTTTTCTCATTATGTCTTTTTGCTCATTAACAATCAGTCCTTTCGTCTTGATATAGAATATTTTTGTAGAATTATTATGAATTCAATATTCAAAACTAATATACTGTTGTAATAAAATATGTTTTAGTATATGAAAAATACCCATCAGTGCCCAAAATGTGATTCGTTTAGAATAGTCTATGTAGAAGGATCAAAGTATAGTTCTGGACAAAATATTCATGCAAACAAATGGGCTACAAAATTTTTTTCAGTAGAAAGATATATATGTACAGACTGTGGTTTAGTCGAAAGTTACGTTCCACTCAAGCCTGACTTTATAAAATGGGCAGAAAAGAAAATTGTCGAACAAGGTGGAGACTTTAATGAGTTTGTTTAATTTTTTATTCGAAACTCAATAAGACTTTTGATTGACCAAAATTCACACATTGTATACTGGTATTATTTTCAATAATACTGGTTTGAATACTTACCTGATTATTCATTTCTAGTTCCAATTCAGCAATGTATGGATAAGTGTCAATTTTTGTATCAATAGCAACAGCATTATCAATTTGCACATTTACTAGAAGGCCATATCTGTTACACAAGGATCCCTCATCAATGGTTAACATCATGCTTTGAATAGCATTAGAAGTAAAAGTAACCGTAGTATCTAAGAGTTCTTCTTGAAGGGTCCAATCCTGATCTTCGTTTATAAATCCTGATTCTGGACTTTCTTCTTTAGGAGTGCAAGCTGAAAGAATAAAGACTAAAAGGGTGATTATTTGAAATAATCTCATTTGTATTGTTTTAGCAAAAGTACAAGAAATATTGCTTTTATAATAAGAGGATACAACGAAGAAACTTTTTGTTTACCCAGGGAAAAAATCAAAAGAGCCTTCAAAGCTTGAAGACACACTAATTAAGGCTCTCTTGAAAGTAGTCCAAGCTATTGATTTATTTTATCAATCGCTTCTATGATTTGATTTTTGTAGTCTATTAAATAATCACTTAAGTCATTGTCGATATAATCTATTAACCAAAATTTGTGTACATCGTCTGTTTTGTATTCAAGATAAATCCCACCCCAATCGCCAGCATCTGGACTTCCAAATACTGTCTCAGTTTCATCAAGTAATTCATCTGGGAAATTACTTAATAGAGAGGCTACTTCTGGTCTTTTACTAGATTGATCAATCGTGAAATCTAGATCATTAAAATCACTTGAAGATGGATACTTGTCGATGCTATCTTCTTTCAAAGTTTCTTCATTAAGTAGGAATATTTCTACACATTGTTCTCCTCCGCACTCACCAAAGAAATGTCCAAAAACAATGTAATCTGCTTTAAATACGTGATCTACAGGAGGATCATTTTTATCGCATGATGATACAATTCCAATCATTATAAAAAGGCTCAAAAAGGACTTTAATACTTTCATGTTAAATGGCTTATATATATGTCACGTGAAAATTGACAAAAAGGTTGGGTATTTTACTCAATAAAATGAAACGCTAAGTAGCACTTGAAAAGCTTTAGCGAACTACACTTATAGAACCCTCAAATAATCTCACCTCATCAAAGAATTGAATTTCGGCATAAAAAGCAAAAACTGCAGGATGCACATAATCACCTTTAAATTTACCATCCCAGCCAGCACCAGGATCATTTACAATTTGATCTTCATTGGAAAATACATTTTCTCCCCACCTATCGAAGATTTCAAATTTTAAAATCATTCCATTGTCTAAATCTGAAAACGGAAAAAATTGATCATTAACTCCATCTCCGTTTGGACTGAATACATTTGGCCAAAATACCTTAACCTTCAATGGAAGTACGTTGACATAGAATGTGTAGGTATCTGAACATCCATTCTCATTAACTACTGTTGCAGTATAATAGCCATCTTGATAAGTGTTAATCGATTGCGCTATACAGTCAATACAAGAAAGACTGTTCATGTCTTCCCCTGACCAGCTTATGCTGTAATTTGAGTTGGTAGAACTAAATATATCTAATGTGATATCAACACTTTCTCCTTTTTCTACATCGTAGCTCAGTGGAGTATTCAGAATTCGCAACTCTTGAGAACTGATGGTGAAATCATGTTGCCATTCTAGACAAAAATCAGTCATCGTTAATTGATAGAGTCCATCATCACTGACAACTATAGACTGTGCGGTAGAACCTGTGCTCCATGCATAATTTGGCACTGTTATGTTAGAGATGAGAGTGGTATCTTGATCATTGCACAGCGTGATTTGGGTATTAAATGCTTCTTGTTCAAATTCGATTTCTGTGATTTCATATTCAAGGACCGTTTTGAGACAATCATCTGTAATGACCAATTCATACACTCCAGGTTCATCAAAAACACGTTCTTGTAACGTACTACCATCATTCCACATAAAATTACCCGAATAAGAACTTGCATCGATTACTACTGAATCACCTTGACCAAAACAAGTCGGAATAATTTCAAAATTTGTTACAAGTTCTTCAAGTTTTAAGCTGAATATATTTGGATCATTTTGTATCGAGGTCATGGGATTGTCAGAGACCGTACTAAAGCCCAAGGCAGATGGTAGACCATCTAAATTCGCTTGTAAATTGTATACAGTAGGTGCTGCACTCAAATCAAAATCGACTTTAAATAGTATGCTATCAATACCCAAAGGTATTTGCATATTTTCAATTTGCAATAAGTTAGTGCCTACACTGCTTGTGACATTACCAAGAAATGGATTGTAAATGATCTCTGTAATGTTATAGCCAGCGGGCAGTTGTTCAGATATTTCAATCCCCGTTCGAGTCTCCCCTGTTGCATTTGAAACAATCAATGACATGAGAATCTCATCGCACACAACAGTCTCTTCCTTATCTATGCGTTGTAAAATTTCTACAGTATAAGGACAAGAACATCCATCATTATAAGTAACATCAATTCCTTGCTCTTGCAATATGATGCTACCTGTTTGTAAATTAATACTAAAGAAACCATCAAGTGTGCCCGTATCTCCATAGCCATATAAATTCCCAAAAGAATCAAAAAATAAAGAAGCCAAGGTCTCTACTTCAGAAGTGATATTTGAAATTAGCACATTCACAGTTCCTGTCTCAGGATCAATTGTAGCTATCCTTCTTTTATCCGTATCAACAGCATAGAGCAATCCGTCAAATGGATTGAAGGCAACATCCGTTATAAACATATCAGTAATGGACAAAGACTTGATAGTGACATTGTAATTATTAAGATCTACCAAAGCCACTTCAAAAGCATATCCAGACGTAAAAGTGTTGCTAGCACCTATTAAGGCAAGATGTCTGCCGTTGGGTGTGACATCACCTGCGAAATAAAGAGCATTTTGATTCAAAGCTACCACACCCAAATTGTTAACAACGCCATTTGCATCCACACGATAAAGAATGCGTTCGTATGGATCAACCCCATATATTAAATTATCTGTAACTCTATAACCGATGGCATTGAGCTCAATACCAAGTGAACCAGAAAGGTCTGTAAAAACTACATTAGAGGTAACAGCATCAAAATCTACTTGATAGATTCTGGAGTAATTTTGATTTTCAGGAATAAAAGAAGTGTAAAATGTGCCATCACAAACAAAAGGCTGTTGGCCTTGCAAAGTAATAGCTAAGATGCTGCTTAAAATTAGACTTGCAATTATTCTTTTGTGCATATACTGATTAAGTTAAGCTAAATATTCTTTTTTGCCTAAGCTAGATTGTAAACTTTATTACACTTAGATAAATTCTCCAAAATGCCACAGAACCCCAGAAGGGTCATGTATAAAACATTCTTTTCCCCAATCGTAGTGTTTAATTTCTGTTAATCTTACATTTTTATACTTTTTAGGAAGCTCCAAGTCATTTAACATGTTCCAATATTGATCCACACTATCTACTTCTAAAAATATCATTGAATTATTTATCCAATCTTCCACATAATAATCCTGGAGATAGAAACCAAAATCACCATTCTTAAAATAAGATAGCTTTCCTGAGCTATACGCTTCTTCAAATCCAAGAGCTTTATAGAAAGACTTTGATTCTGCGTAGTCTTTCGAGCCAATAAAACTTCTAATAGATTTTATGTTGTGTTTTATCATTTCCTAGATCGCATTTAGTCTAGTTGAATAGGTACATTCCTTGAAAATGCGGTCTCAAATGAAAAAATAGTATTCGTTCCTTCTACACCTTCTAGGGGTTGTATTTTTTCATAGATCACATCTCTAAGGTGTCTATTATTCCTAGCATAGATTTTAACAAGTAACGCATATCTTCCTGCAATGTTTACGCATTCTATAATCTCAGGAATTTTACTTAGTTCAGCTTCTATTTTTTTGTGGTGCTTGGCACTGGTTAGCATGATTTGAGTATATGCAGAAGTCTCATATCCTAGACTCAAAGGGTCAATGGGAAAAGTTGCCTTTTTTATTACCCCAGTATCTTTTAATTTCTTTATTCTTTGATGAATAAGTGTATTGGATACATTGAGTTTTTTCGCAAGTTTTGAATAAGGAATTCGGGCGTCCAAAGTCAATTCATTCATAATTCTCACATCTATTGGGTCAAATTTCATTTTACTTGTATTTATTTAAATAATAATGTGAATTATGACATAATTATTCATCATAAAACAGAATTATGACATAATTTGATTATCGATAAAACTAATTTAACATTAATGTAGTTATTTAGCGTATAATTTGACATCAAAATTTAAAGCTATGTTACAAGCCATTTTATCAGTAAGTGTGATTTTGTTTTCTGTCATTGATATAATCGGATCTTTGCCAGTGATTATAAATATGAAAAAGGAAGGAGCGATAATTAAGCCTGGTATTACCACAGGAACAGCTGGGCTCATCATGTTTAGTTTTCTCTTTTTTGGGATTACGATTTTAAGTCTTTTTGGTCTTGATGTAAGCTCTTTTGCGTTGGCCGGATCGCTTGTCATTTTTTTCATTGGACTTGAAATGACTTTAGGAATTAGATTTTTCAAAGATGATCCAGAAGGTGGATCAGGTTCTGTAGTTCCAGTTGCTTTTCCAATACTTGCAGGAGCAGGAACATTGACTACCATTCTGTCATTAAAAGCAGAGTTTAATACCTATGCCATCATAACAGGTATTGTGGTTAATCTTTTGATTATTTATATCGTTCTTAGAAGTTCGGATTGGATTGCAGAAAAAATGTCACCGCAGATATCTTCCACCCTGCGAAAGGTTTTTGGGATCATCCTAATTGCTATTGCTTTTAAGATGATGAAAGAAAATCTATTATAGTGGATTTATCAGGAGCTATTAGTTTTTACTTACATCACAAAACTCTAGAAGCGAAGACTGGAGTACTGTAATAGAAATGGTAGCTCCTGATATACCATCAATTGAATTATCATTATTATCCAAGAAGCAAATACTTTGATTTGCATATTGATTGAGATAAGATTTTCCACAGATTTCGTAACCATAATCTGAAAAATAATCTAAGACCTTTATATTTTTAATATTAAAATCCGTATCAGTTACCACACTCAGGTCAAAGCGTTCTTTACCTGATCCTAATTCATTGTTTTTATCAATTCCACTTGAGCAACCATTAAGATTACAAGCAAGTACTTCTTTAAGAAATACGTAACCTACTATTTCATTGTTTGATTTGATCTCATAATATTCAAATGAAAGATCTTGCTCACTTAGATTTCGATAGGATATGGTATTTTTTGATACAGCAAGATCCATTTTGATAATTTGCTTGTCAATTTGATTTTGATAGTTGCTTAACAAGCTATTCTCCGAAAAAAATGAGAGTCCAAAAATGAGTAATTGTACTAAAACCATATTCCTAATCCTGTATTCCATGCAAAAGCTCTATTATCAGAAAAAACATCAGATGACTGAATTTCGGTTTTGGCAATAACTCCTTTTGCAATTAGATAATTATATCCTGTAGTTAAATAGTATTTATTAAATGTATCATTTGATTCAATACCTAAATCAGAATTGTGATTAGCTATTCTCAGAAAAACTTTCGATTTTTCAAGTTCCCCAAATTTTGCTGCAGCCTCAGCATAATAACCAAATACATTAGCGCCCAAATTTGATTGGGTCTTTTGATTATAGGCATTTGTGTTCGCATTATTCAAATATACGACTTGGCCTTTTAATTCAATTTTACCAACTTCATACATTGCGTGAACGGCAAGCATGTTACTCAGAATCACTGTACTGTCCGCAGAAGCGACTGCTGCTAAGTCCGTCCGAGAGATATTTTGATAAGCATCAGTATTAGAATCTCCTAAATAGTATGACAGGCCAATTTTAAAATTTTGATTACCAAAATATTCGATTTTAGCACTTAGATCTGGCAGACCAGATAGTTTTGATTTACTAGCTTTTTGACGTCCAGATCTGAAAGTCTTTTCTGCATTGTAAATGCCCTCACCTTCTGCATAGCCTAACAAACCATTGACTAAATACATTTGATATTTCAAACTAGCAGAAGGAATCAGACCTGTTATTCCTACTCCTATATCCCTCCATGTTGTGGGTATTATATTTACATCAATAACAGGCCTAAGTACTGAACTAAAAAAATTAGGTTCATGATTTTCATTCACGAATCCCATAGGTATTAATAGTACCCCAGCTTTTAAATGTAAATTTGGAGCAAGCTTATGCTTTACAAAGGCTTGTTCGAGAAAAATTTCATTGGCATGCTCTAATTCCCATTCCGTTACAAATTGTGTTTTTTTATCAAATTGGTAGCCCATCAATAAAACAAATCGATTAGCATCTATTTTTCCTAGTTTAAATTCGTCTGTACTAATAGCTTGTGCGTAACTTAGCTCTCCATACATACGAATGAATAGATTTTGAAAAGATCTATCATTTTCAAAATCTATATTTTGTGCGGCTCCTTCAAAGGCCAATAAAATGAATAAGGCTATTAAGCTTATGATTTGCTTCATCACTTTGCTCTAAATTTTACACAAATAAAAGACCTTATTCTTATTTAGACAAATTAAAAATAGTAAATCTTTAAAGTTTATATACTTTTAACATTTGATCCATTATTATCTAAATCTAACCGCATTTTAAACTTGAAAAAGCGCATCATTTTACTGGAAAGTTTTTATTCGGGTTCACATAAAAGATGGGCGAAAGAATTTCAAGAACATTCATCACATCACGTAGAAATATTCAGTCTGCCTGGACGACATTGGAAATGGCGTATGCATGGTGCGGCCATAAGTTTTGCTGAAAAGATTGCGGAGTTAAATTATCAACCTGACTATTTTTTACTTACTGATATGACGGATCTATCAGTATTTAGAAGTTTAACCCAAAGTCAATTTCCTAAAACAAAATATGCGCTATATTTCCATGAGAATCAAATTACTTATCCTTGGTCAGATAAAGATGAAGATGTAAAATTACAAAGGAACAATCATTATGGATTTATCAATTACCACTCTGCTTTATCCGCGGATAAGGTATTTTTTAATTCGAATTATCATCAACAAATTTTCATAACCAGCTTATCTAAATTTTTACTTCAGTTTCCAGATCATCAGAATCTAGAAAGCATTGATAGGATTCAAAAGAAGTCTGCGGTGCTTCCAATTGGAATTAATTTTCAACACTTACAATCCTACGTAAGAAGTCCCTCAAGTTCAATACCTGTTCTTGTTTGGAATCATAGATGGGAGTATGATAAAAATCCACAATGGTTTTTTGATTCAATACGTAAACTAAAGGAGGAAGGGCTCGATTTCTCATTGATCGTATTGGGAGAAAAGACACAGAAATATCCTGCAATATTTGATGATGCGGTAAAGCTATTTGCAGACAACATTCTCCATTTTGGCTATTGTGAAAACAAAGATGAATATTATAAACTCTTGGCAAAGGCTGATTTTCTTCCTGTCTGTTCTCATCAAGATTTTTTTGGATATAGTATTGTTGAAGCCATCGCTTTAGGTATCCACCCTATCCTACCCAATCGACTTGCTTATCCAGAACATATCAACATTGAAAATAAGCCTTCGGTGTTTTATGAAAGTGATGAAGACTTCTATGTCAAATTGAAAGAATCACTGAAACAAGAAAGATTAGTTATTCGTACTGATGTGGCTAAATATGATTGGAATGAATTGATTGATCTGTATGATCACCAATTTAATTCTTAGATTTTTTATGCAGTAATTTCCAATTATAAAAATGGGCAATAGCGATAGATAAACCACCCAAGCCTACTAAATAATGAAAATAATCTTGTTCTAAAAGATAACTAATCATGATGATCAGAAAACCAGAAAATGCTAAAATTAATGGCGTAGAGTTTTTATGCTTTTGATAAGCTTTATAAAGTGCCCATGCTGCAATTAATAAACTGACCGGTATTACAATATATTCAACCAATTCATGGCTGAAGATACTATCTGTTTGGAATACACCTACTGCTAAAAATAAAGGAATTAGCAAACAATGTATTGCGCACAAAAGGGAGACTGAAAATCCCAATAAATCGATATGCCAACTTAAAAACTTAGACATCATGCAAATATAATGATTAAATGCAATCCTGTTGCATTTAGTTCAAAATGTTGTCATTTATTTTAAATGAAAATTGTTAAGACTTGTAGAATTTGACATTTACACTCTGTAAGCAATATGGAATCCAATCTTTAGCGGATTATAAGTTTCAAAAATTGGAGCATCTCTTCTTTGATCGATAATTTTATCTACTTTCTTTATTTGGAAGACTCGTGCAATAACTCTGAAGTCAAATCTTTTTAAGTTTAAGGAAATACCTGGGTTAAGTTCAATGGAATGAAAATCCAAACGCAACCATGATTCTATGACTTGGGGTAAAGTATAAGCAGCGTTTGAAGCCAATGTGAGCGCACTAATTTGAGGTAATATTTCTGTAGTAAAATGTAGATTTTTATAAATTGAAATAGATCCTATAACTGGGGCCTGTATAAGTCCCTTATAGTATCTATCTGTAACATAGTTAATATAAGGAATAGGTCCTTCTTTTTTAAAGCCGTGATTAAATGTTCTTCTCCATGTATCCAGTTGACTACTTATTCCAAAGCCTACATTAAGTTTAAATAAGGGCTCAGAAACGGCACAAAACTCAGCCCTAAAGGCAAGTTGATAAATACCCACTTTAAACTTGGGATTGTTGTTTGCTGTGATAAGTCTTTTATCAACAGATTCGAAAGATTTTGTAAATGATACAGACCAATATTTTGCAGGATTTATCTGAGTGGAGACCGAGCCTGTCACAAAGAAGCAAACGAGATAAATGAACATTTTTTTCATTTGGATAATTTATCCTGATTTTAAATTTAGTGAAAAGATTTATAGTAGTCTTATGAAACTCAATTACTATACGATTTCATATTGTCATATAGAATGATTTATTTACAAACGTTTCTTTAGGGACACAATTGATCTGAACAATCATTCGGCATGTCGAGAGCCTATCTATATTTTATCATTACTGCAATTTTTTGGGGAGCGAATTTTCATTTTGCTAAACATATGTTGCAGTCTGTCAATTTTATAGAAGCAGGATTTTGGAGGTATTTGTTTGGCATAATTCCACTACTAATTGTAGTGGCAAAGGAAGTCCCCAAACGAGAAGAAATTAGAGAAAATATCAAAGGAATATTGCTTGTAGGTGTAATTGGTATTTTTGGATTTAATATCTTTTTCTTTTTAGGCTTGGTAAATAGTCTTGCCATTAATGGTGCGTTGATTATCAGTCTAACTCCTGCTGCTACAATTTTTTTCTCTAGTATTATTTTAAAAACGAGGCTCCAAAAAAATCAAATTATTGGCGCGCTTATATCTTTGTTTGGTGTATTTTTTCTCCTCTTGAAAGGTGAGTTAACTGAATTTTTTAATTTTTCATTTAGCTGGAGCGATGTCTTATTTTTGATAGCAGTTGCACTTTTTGGTTTGCAAAACGTCTGGATTAAAATTCACAATAATAAGCTCTCAAATAAAGATTTTACGCTTTTAACAAATGTGGTTTGTTTACTATGTTTTGCTTTGGTTTTGCCCTTTGTTGGAACTAGTCCATTCAAGTCTTTGTCTCCTACTTTCTGGCAAGCAGCTATTGGGATAGGATTTTTTGGGACAGCAATTGCATACCTCTTGTGGAATAAAGGAATTCAATTAACAAGCGCAAATAAAGCGGGCATTTTCATCAATGTGGTTCCCCTTTCTGCTGCATGCATTTCATTGGTACTGGGTGAGTCCATACAGCTTTATCATTTGGTTAGTGGCATTTTTATAATCATAGGAGTACTTGTGACCATTGGAATAAAATTACGGATTGAATAAGAATCTGCTACCTTTATTGATTCTCAGAAAAAAACTTATTGACTACATATTCAGCCTTTTTATCATAAGGAGAAAATCCCTTATTTTCTTTCTTCCTTTCATTGAGCATACTAGGCCACTTCCAAAAAAATACTCCAGTAACAACATCTTTAGATTTTGCGATTGATTCAGTTAGCACCTCATAACAAAGCGCTTGATCTACTTCATTAAAGTCTTGATTGCCTGGCTGAGCATGAGGCTGTCTCCAGCAAGCTTCTATGGAACGAAAACCGGCCTCAGTTAACCAAACTTTCTTTTGATACTTCTTTGATATTTGTGCAACGATCTTTGCGGTCTTTGCCATCTCTTTTTCCATCTGGGACTTCGTTGTAAGTTCTTTACTGGACAGCGGATAGTAACAATTAAGACCAATAAGGTCAAGATCATCCCAAAAGCTTAAGTTTTCAAATTCTTCGCCCCAATTGGCCGCATAAGTTATTGGACCTGAATAAATGGCTCTTACATCTTTAATTAAAGATCTCCACTTGGCTGGTTTTGCTATGCTTGCTTTTGCAAATTCTACTCCTACGCAAAAGGCATCAAATTCAAAGAGTTCAGCTAATGTCGCAAAATGAATAATCCATTTTTTATAGTATTTGAAAAAATCATCCCATGCTTCATCACTTGACATTTCGATTGAGCCCGGCCATGATTTTCCTAGCCATATTTGGGGTTTTAATAAACTATACATTCCTAATTCCTGTGCATGTCTTTGACTTACAATAAGTCCTTCATCTGTTTCGGTTCCAGATCTTGTAACTATTGGGATGGGTGTAGCTTTCTTATCATCCCTCATATAGGAGTATGGCACTATTGCAATGGCATTCGTTCCAATAAAATTTAATCTATCTAATGACTGTTTTGCTAAATTTGAACCATAGCCATTATACATTCGATAGCCTTCATGTGCAAAGTTGAATCCATTTAAGTAAGGAAAACTAAACTGATTTTCTTCTTCTTGATCAACATTTAAACTATTCAAACTATTAGCTATAATCGCATCAAGTTCTGTTTTTGAATAGGTTTTATTTTTGTAATTACGAATGAATTCATCCAAACCATCTTGCGCAATAATTTTTTGAACCATTAGGTAGGATTGGATTTGTTTGAGCCAAATACTCTCCTTACTCAAGGCTTCTTCATTGATCAAATTCTCAGCACTAATGTTTGCCTTGGCTGAAAATATTTTGTGAGACCATTGATCCCAAGTAATCTTTTCTCTTCTATTTTTTAAATAGTAACTCAATCCCTCTTCCAACCATGAATGGGAAGGTATTCCAATATAGGTTCTAAGTACTTGTCGGTATGTATCAGCATGAATGATACTGCCATCCATATATTTACCTTTAACTATGTGCAAACTTTGATCCTCATCAAGCAATTCTGAAGGGAGCGTTGATCCCATTTTCAGACCTTTCTCTTCAATACTTTCATAGATTCTTAACTGATACTTGAAGTCTTGTTTTTTTATGTTTAATTCGGTTTCAATGTATTCCTTTAATTGTTGAAGCTCATTTAAGTATTTTTGAACTCCCTCTTCATTAAAGCAATTTGAAGTGTATGAAAGGGTGAAATTTTCAGATGATTTTTGAAGCGCTTCTCTGTAATCTATTTCTTCTAAAGCTGAAATTGGAAATTCGATCTTATCTTGTCCAATATTTTCAGACTGTTTACATAAAGAAAATGTAAAAATCGGCGCAATACAAATAAGGATGATCCATTTACTTTTCATCCCTCTTTTCTATTTCAACTTGAATATAGTCCATGATGATAGCATCAATTTATTTGGTTGTTTTTGTTTCGTTGTTTTATAGAAGCCATCTTTAATTTTGCCTATTAATGCAATAAGACGCATAAAAAAAGGACAATTATTAAATATAACTGTCCTTTTAGATTATTTAAGTTTTAGAGAAGACTATTCCTTTGTTTCATCAACTTCTTCGAATTCGACATCTGTAACATCGTCTCCAGCATCTTCAGATGACTTATCGCCTTCCCCATTTGGAGCTGCATCAGCAGCAGCTTCTGGATTAGCTTCTTGAGCTGCTTGATACATTTCTTGACTAGCAGCCTGAAAGGCGGTGGTCAATGTTGCACTTGCAGTCTCTATTTTAGCCATGTCTTGCATCTTGTGAGCCTCTTTCAATTCAGCTAAAGCTGCTTCAATAGGTTCTTTCTTTTCAGCTGGAATCTTATCTCCATAGTCTGCTAAAGATTTCTCTGTTTGGAAGATTAATGAATCTGCTGCATTGATCTTATCAGCGCTTTCTCTTGCAGCCTTATCTGTTTCAGCATTAGCTTCGGCTTCTGCCTTCATTTTTTCAATTTCTTCCTTAGAAAGTCCCGTAGAAGCTTCAATTCTAATATTTTGCTCTTTACCGGTTCCCTTGTCTTTAGCATTTACACTTAGGATACCATTTGCATCCATATCAAAAGTTACTTCTATCTGAGGCATTCCACGAGGCGCAGGAGGAATTCCATCTAAGATAAATCTACCTACCGGTCTATTATCCTTAGCCATAGGTCTCTCGCCTTGAAGTATATGTATCTCAACTGAGGCTTGATTATCAGAAGCTGTTGAATAAACTTTAGACTTTTTAGTTGGTATGGTAGAATTAGATTCAATTACCACATCATAAACACCTCCCATTGTTTCAATACCCATGGATAAAGGCGTTACATCTAGTAAAAGTACATCTTGTACATCTCCACTTAATACTCCTCCTTGGATAGATGCGCCAATAGCTACAACCTCATCAGGATTGACAGACTTATCTGGTTTCTTTCCAAAGAATTTTTCAACGACTTCTTGAATCTTTGGTATTCTAGTTGATCCTCCCACAAGAATCACCTCATCAATATCAGAAGTGCTTAAACCCGCATCTTTTAGTGCTTGCTCACATGGCTTCAAAGTTCTGTTTACGAGGTCATCTGCTAATTGCTCAAATTTCGCTCTAGTCAATTTAAGATCAAGGTGCTTTGGCACACCATCAACAGCCGTTACATATGGAAGTGTAATGCTGGTTTCAACAGAAGAAGACAATTCGATTTTTGCATTTTCAGCGGCTTCTTTTAATCGCTGTAAGGCCATTGTATCTTTTCTAAGATCCATTCCTTCCTTTGACTTAAATTCATCAGCCATCCAATTGATGATCACTCTATCAAAGTCATCTCCACCTAGGTGGGTATCACCATTTGTAGATTTTACCTCAAAAACGCCATCACCCAATTCTAATATGGAAATATCAAATGTTCCTCCTCCTAAATCATAAACAGCTATCGTTATGTCTTTATTCTTTTTATCTAAACCATATGCTAATGCTGCTGCTGTAGGCTCATTGATAATTCTTTTAACCGTCAACCCTGCAATCTCTCCTGCTTCTTTTGTTGCTTGCCTTTGTGAATCATTGAAATATGCGGGAACGGTAATTACCGCCTCAGTCACAGAAGAACCTAGAAAATCTTCCGCGGTTTTCTTCATTTTTTGAAGTACCATGGCTGAAAGTTCTTGTGGTGTATATTTTCTATCATCAATGGCTACTCTGATCGTATCATTATCGCCACTTACAACTTTATAAGCCATGTGACCTGCTTCCTCTTGCACCTCTTTAAATCTTGTACCCATGAATCTCTTGATTGAGGATACGGTTCTTGTTGGATTTGTAATGGCTTGTCTTTTAGCTGGATCTCCAACCTTTCTTTCTCCATTATCCATGAATGCCACTACAGAAGGTGTGGTTCTTTTACCTTCATCATTTGGGATTACAACCGGTTCATTCCCCTCCATAACTGCTACTACAGAGTTGGTTGTTCCTAAATCAATTCCTATAATTTTACCCATTATATATGTTTTGAATTTTTAAAATAACAATGGCATAAGTTCAATAGTTGTGCCATGCCAATTGTAGCCTAAAACAGGGTTCTTTTTGACAGAAAATTAAGACAGCTGTCAGTATTAAATGCCATTTTGGCACAATGACATGTCAATTGTTAAGAATAATGTTCTATTGGAAGTTTAAATCTTTGGTATAAATCCCTGTAACTAGGGAATCCCTTGTATTTGCGCCAATTACATAATCAATTTCCAAAGCGGTAAATCTTGAGGAAAATAATCCCCTTCCCTCAGATAGATTTGTGAAAACTGGTAATTCTTGTGAAGAAGTAATTCCTGAATTAGCTTCTAAGATGGTTAAATAAGTTTGCAATTCTTTACCGGCACCATCTACTTGGATTTCAATAGATTTTGGAATTCTAATTCCATTTTCTAATGGGTCTAATGAAGACATAATGAATTGGTAAAATTCTTCTCCATCCACACTCACTTCATCATCCACTACGTTTGAGCCCATACGCCATGTTAGCGTTTTATCGATAAAATTATTTGGATTGCCTTCTTCGGTTTCTTCATAATTAAAATGAAGATAGACATCGAAAATTTTTGCTTCTTCTCCCGCTGTCCATTTTACTTTAAATGGACTTTCGTGTTGCAATCTTATGGTAAGTTGAGGATTAGGGACTTTTATTTCGATTGGTGCTAAAACATTTGTTTCAGCTGTCACTGTTGGAAGATTGTCTCCTCTTTGTACTTCCAATTTGTAAAGGCCTCCTGCAACAAATTCTATATCATCAGTTTTCCTTTTATATACATAATTGGGTTCATTGGCAAATATTCCTTCCTCCCGCTGAAATCCATCAAGGTTAGCATCTATTAAATCAAAAGCCAATTCTTCACCTAAAGGATCTATTAATTTAACAGTGATATTTTCATAATACAAAGAATCAGGAATCTGAGCCAAAGCGAGCGCAGAGGTATTGGGATCTAAAAAAGCTTTCTCTACTCTTATGTATTGTGCCGTGTCTGAAGCATCTAACAAGCTGTATACAACGGGGACATCTTTCCAATCACTCACCAAGTCCAAATCATTGGAACATGCACTGATACTAATTGCGACTATAATAAAAGCTGAGAATATTCTAAAATTCATCATACAAAGGTAAGCCATTTAAATATAAACTGGGCTAATTTGTCTGCTATATTGACGACTTAAGTTTGGAAGATATTTTGTAATAATTTATCATTTTAAGAAAAGATTAGCGCATCTTTGGCGATAGAAATACTAAGCAGATGTCAGTATCCAAAGATGTTAAAAGAATTACAACCAAGACCCTGATTAAAATGAAAAAATCAGGAGAGAAAATTGCCATGCTTACGGGTTATGATTTCTCCATGGCAAGAATATTAAATGCGGCTGATATAGATATTATATTAGTTGGTGATTCTGCGTCTAATGTAATCGCAGGTCATGAAACCACACTGCCTATTACTTTAGATCAGATGATTTATCATGCGACCTCTGTTGTCAAAGCTGTCGATAAAGCTTTTGTGGTAGTTGATTTGCCGTTCGGAACCTATCAGGGTGATTCGCAAAGAGCCTTAGATTCAGCCATTAGAATCATGAAGGAATCTGGAGCTCATGGGGTGAAAATGGAAGGTGGAAAAGAAATACAAGAATCCATTGTTAGAATTTTATCTGCTGGTATTCCCGTTATGGGTCATCTTGGATTAACTCCCCAATCCATTTATAAATTTGGAACGTATACGGTTAGAGCAAAAGAAGAACAAGAAGCGAAAACGCTTAGGAAAGATGCAGTTCTTTTAGAGCAACTAGGTGTCATGGGTATTGTCTTAGAAAAAATTCCAGCTATGCTTGCTAAAGAAGTTGCTGAATCTGTAAGTATTCCAATAATAGGAATCGGTGCAGGGCCGCATGTTGATGGTCAAGTATTAGTAACACACGATATGCTAGGAATTACGAATGAATTTCATCCTAGATTTTTGCGAAAATATACTAATGTGTTTGATACCTCCGTTGAAGCCATTAAGCAATACATTAAAGACGTGAAATCAAGTGATTTCCCAAATAGCGAGGAGCAGTATTAAATGAAGTTATTTAAAAGAATACTTTTAATCGTTGGCCTATTTAGTATAGTGGCAGCTGTATTTGCTTATAGTTATTACAAAAAGATATTTGATTCGAATGTCTCATTAAGTGAGGCAAGCACAGCAATTTATATACCTTCAAATTCCGGTTTTGGAGATGTGTTGCATCTACTCATAGATAAAGAAATCATTCAAGATTCGTCATCATTTGTTTGGGTTGCAAATCAAATGAATTACATCAAGTCTAAAATTCCTGCTGGAAAATTTGAAATTAAAAATCAATGGTCAAATCGTGAGTTGATAAGCAGTCTAAGAGCTGGATTAGAAGTTCCAGTAAATGTTACCATCAATCAATTGCATGATATAGAAAGTATTTCATCTCTTGTCTCTTCAAACTTAGAAGTGGATAGTTTGAAATTGGTACAACTTTTATCAAGTGGAGCATTGTTAGAAAATACTTCCTTGGATAAAGCCAATCTATTGAGTCTTTTTATTCCAAATACCTATCAGTTCAATTGGGACACTGATGCTCAGGAATTTATTAATAGGATGAAAAAAGAACGCAAGAAGTATTGGAATGATGAGAGACTTGCTAAAGCATCAAAATATAATCTAACAGAAGAGGAGGTTTATACCTTAGCTTCTATAGTAGAAAAAGAAACACAAAATAATGCGGAAAAACCACGTCTTGCAGGTGTATATTTGAATAGACTTGAAAAGGGTATTTTGTTACAAGCTGATCCAACGGTCGTTTACGCTTTAGGAAAAAAAGGGATTAGACGCGTTTTGACTAAGCATCTAAAAACGGAATCTCCTTACAATACTTACATTCATGCGGGACTTCCTCCAGGTCCAATTTGTATGCCTTCTATGAGTAGTATCGAAGCAGTTCTGAATGCTGAAACTCATAATTACTTATTCTTCTGTGCAAAACCTGACAACTCAGGGACACATGCTTTCGCTGAGACCTTAAGAGCTCACAACAACAATGCAAATAAATTCCACAAGTGGTTGAATGAAAGGAAGATATTTAAATAATTATAAATTATTATTTGACTAAGCGAACAAATCCGGACTTTACGCCCTTATATAGGTGAAAGAGACTTTTAAAGTATTTTGATTATTGAAGAGTTTTCGCTTGAAAACTCTTTTTTTATTTACTAGGTTTTTCAGCGTGTTTCTCCAACTTAATTTGTTCATTATTATTATTAAATCTAGTTGTACCAACTAAGATCATAGCGTCTCCATTAGTCTGCATTTTCCATTCACTTTCTTGCCCTTCATTTGGCAGAAAATATAAAGTGTTGAGCCCTTCATCATACTCCCATCTACCCTCTTCCATTACCTTATCATAATGCCCTCTTATATAAGCATTTGATTCCATAAATTGTATGTATTGACCTTCGTATCTATTCTTAAAATCTTTGTCACCTACTTTTACACTAAAGGCAACATGCCAGATTCCCGAGGTGAATAAGGCCCATTGATTTGTGCCTCCAGAGCTTGTATGGTGCTTTGTGCCATCTGGATTGACAATGACATTTTCTTTAGTTTGTTCTGTGATATTATTAGTGGTACTTTTCGTGTCTTTTTTACAAGCAACACATGTTAGAAAAAAAACAAAAAGAATACTAAGCTTTAAGTGGTTTGTATTTGTCATAAGTATATTAGCAATCAATGATCAAACGATTCATCAAATATATTGAAAAGGAAAAACTTTTCAGCAAGGATGATCAACTCGTCGTCGCAGTTAGTGGTGGAATGGACTCTATGGCTTTATTAGATCTATTATTGGAAGCAGGGTTCAATAAGTTATTGGTGGCTCATTGTAATTTTCAACTAAGAGCCGAAGCTTCTGATTTGGATGAAAAAATAGTTGAAGAATATTGTAAAAAACATGATGTCCCATTTTATCTAAAACGCTTCAATATGGAGGATGAAATGGAGCATGGTCATTCATTGCAAATGAAAGCCCGAAGCCTGCGTTATGATTGGTTTGATGTTTTATTAGAAAAGCACAATAGTAAGCATTTACTACTAGCACATCATCTTATAGATAATATTGAAACTGTTTTAATGAATCTGTTTAGAGGAACTGGTATTAGAGGTGTTAGTGGTATGAGGCTTGTAGCCGAAAATAAAATTCGTCCACTACTTAATTTTACTCGTAAAGAAATTCAAACATATGTAAAGGAACATAAGGTGCCATATAGAGATGATCAATCAAATTTCACTGATGAATATTTGCGTAATCGAATCAGGAACCAATTACTCCCTGTCATAGAAGAACTGTTTCCTGCTTACGAAAATAACATGTCAAAAAGCTTAAATAATCTTAGAGCTGTTGATCAAAGTTACGCCTTTTTGCTAGCTGGTTTGAAAGAAAGTATCTTATCTAAAGATCAAGATGGAAGTATTTTGATTTCTAAAGAAGGGCTTTATAATGCTTCTTCCATTGAGAGTACTTTACATGCAATCTTATATGCCAAAGGCTTTAGTAGGACGCAGATTATGAACATAAAAGAATCATTTAATTCCATTGGAGCTTCTTTTCATACAGACAAGCTTGAGCTGTTTGTGGAGCGAAATCATTTAAGACTGAGAGAAGGAATAAAGAAAAATGAAATGAATCATGTGTTGAATCTTTCAGGGAAAACTGAAATTACTGAAGGTTATTTTCAAGTGGAAAAAGTCAGTTATGATCACGCAATGAAAATCATTCAATCAGGTGAAAAGGCGAAGAATATTGAATACATTTCGCTTCCAAATAAAGAGTCTAGGCTAAAAATCAGAAACTGGAAAAAAGGTGATTATTTCCATCCCTTAGGAATGAATGGTAGAAAGAAAATACAAGATCTATTTACCGATTTGAAAATTGAGAATTCATTAAAAAAGCAAGTGCCTATTTTGGTAAATGAAGACGATGAGATCATTTGGGTGGTTTCTTATCGCTTGGATCAACGATTTAAATTAGACCCTTCAAAAAATTGCTTTAAAATTTCTTGGCAAGCTTTATCTAATTCCCTCCTTTAGATTTTCGTTCCTTTCCGAAAATATCTAATTGTTCTTTTTTATTTGTATTAGCACCAGGAGGAGTTTCAGAGGTTTGATTAAATACTTTTTCTTGATAATACCATTTATCTCCTTTGGGTTTATAGGCAACAAAAGATCCGTCAGGCACAGACGTTGGGCCCTGGCCTGGCATACGTCCCATAACTGCAATCGTGTGATCGAACACTAAGAGATCCATCTCTTCATCAAATGCCATGGTACCCATAACATCAGAAGAGTATGAATGGATGATTCTATTTTGTACGTCGGCCTTATTACTATTTGTTTCTTTTAAAAAGATGGGACTGCCAAAACTTACGGTATAATTTTTTGCATCCACATTAAGAACTTCAGCGATTTTTCTTGTTGTAAAAGCATCAGAATTTTGCTTTCCAATTAAGACATACTGTTTCCCTTTTTTATCTACTTTCTTTAATTGATAATAATAAGCGCCAATCCAATCTTCAGGCTTAGCATTTGCATACTTAAATACATTTGATTTGTCCTCTGTATAATTGAGAAAGATTGCCTGAGACTCATTGTCCTTGAATTGAATGAAACCATGATAATGGAATTCATTTTCCTGCAGTTCAACTTGCCAGGTAACTATTTTGAAGGAAGCATCTTTAGGTTGTAATTTACTCAACCAAACCAGCGAATCAAATGGATAATCATAAGATCCTTCTAATGCTAAAGTAGCCTGTAAAGCTTTGGTGAAATTTTCATGAGCTCGAATCCGATTTTCAGGCTTCACATGATTCATAAACCCGTCAGCATGGTATGCCAAATCAAGCTCCAGTTGCTTAAAATCATTCTGTGCATGCAAGTTAAGGCATAACAAAAATGAAAAGATGTAGAATCCCTTTTTCATGAATTAAATATTACACGGAAAACGTATGATGCAGCTGCGTATTGCTTAAGAAAATGTTACCAATTACTTAAATACTAGAAATAAGTTTGAGGTAGTCAGGGCGATCAGAACTCACTTTATGAATATATGAATTGATGACCTTTGCTTGATTGATGATAAATACTCCGGGCATTTGAAAGCCATCACCAATAAATGTACTCATACCATGTCCATTTATTACCCCAGCTTCAAAACCTCTAATCCATGTTCCAAGGCCGGTTAACTGTTTTACGGTGGCTTTGACTAATCCAAATTTAGCGTATAGTTCACAAGATGGGTCAGAAACATGGTGGACATCAGTCCAGTTGTACTTTTCTAACCAGTGTTCTGCTGTTTTATTATCAGACATATGAACGAATACTGGTGTGATATTCTTTTCAATTAAGCTATCCTTAATCTTGAATATGTCTGACATAGCTTCACGGCAAAAAGTACATCCAAAATGTCTTAAGAAATTAACTAAAATTGGGGATTTCATTGACAAGTCGTGCAATGAATCCCCTTTAGAGCTAATTATTTCTTTGAAATTTATTTCAGTCGTCAAGAATTTACTTTTTCTTCTTACTCATTTTATCATAAGTCTTCATCACAGATTTAACTGCAGTAGCTGACTTTTTCAATAATGCCATTTCACTCTTATTCAACTTCAACTTGATCATCTCTTCAATTCCATTCTTCCCTAATTTTACAGGGACTCCTAGATAAACAGATCTCAAACCATATTGGCCACTTAATAATGTACAGCAAGGGAATATTCTGTTTTCATCTCTTACAATAGAAGCTACCATTTGAGCAGCTGCTGCACCTGGTGCATACCACGCTGAAGTACCCATTAGTTTAACCAATTCTCCTCCTCCTTTTTTCGTTCGCTCTACTATGGCATTTAATTTTTTAGCAGTAATCATTTCTGTAACAGGGATTCCAGCAACAGTAGTATACCTTGGAAGAGGTACCATCGTATCGCCATGACCTCCCATCAAAACAGCTGAAATATCTTTTGGTGATACTTTTAACTCTGTTGCAAGAAAAGCTCTGTATCTAGCGGTATCTAATATTCCTGCCATTCCAAATACTCTATTTTTAGGAAGCTTAGAAGCAGTATGAGCAGCATAAGTCATCACATCTAAAGGATTAGAAACAATGATGATAATTGGATTCTTACTATACTTTAAGATAGACTTTGTTACTGATTGGACTATCCCAGCATTTGTAGAAATTAAATCATCTCTACTCATTCCTGGCTTTCTAGGAATACCAGCTGTGATTACAACTATATCAGAATTGGCTGTATCCTTATAATCATCTGTACCTGTTAGACTCGTGCTATAATAATCGATAGGTGCTTGTTGCCAAGAATCCAGGGCTTTACCTTTTGCGAAATTTCCTCTAATATCTAGAAGTACAATCTCTTTTACTAAGTCTTTGTGGGCTAAAACATTTGCTACTGTTGCACCGACATTTCCGGCACCAACTACAGTTACTTTACTCATCGAAATAATTTTGTTTTAAATTAATGCAGCAAAAGTATTCTTTTTTATGAAATTAATTAGCTAAAAAATAACTCCTTTAAAGCTTGAGGCTAAAGATTAATTTTGAAAACGCTATAAAGTCTTTCTAATCAAAAAGCTCTTTTAATTGTCGGTGGTCAATAAATATTATTGAAGGTCATCAATTAGGCAAATAAATAGACCATTTATTTAAGAATAAGCCTATATGCGACGTTATTCATTCGTCATTTAGACCATATATTTATTACTTTTGGGTATTCAAAATAAAATCACTTATGAAATTATTGAGACCTTTACTTAATCTATTTCTTGTTGTTTTGACTTTAAATAGTCTAACAGCTCAAATCACTTCTAATTGGTGTGGAACGGAACATACTGAAGCATTCATGGAGCGACTTAAGCAAAATAAAGCAAGCTATTATAATTCACCACTTCAACTGGAGGATAGAGAACCTACTTTTGTTCCTTTACAAATTCACATAGTTAGCGATGGGAATGATAATGGCGGTGCTCAAGAAATTGACTTAGCTAAGTTCCTAGGGTACTTAAACGCACATTACATAAAATATGATTTGCAATTCTTTTTGAATGAGTTCAGCAATGCTCCTTTCAATTATTTTTCAAATCAAGCTGCTTATGATGATCCTTCCTCTACCTTTGGTGAATTAGCTATGAATTCTAATAGGAATAATTCAGCAGTGAATATGTACATTACAAATACAGCTAACACTAATGGTAACAATGAGGGTACTGTATTGGGTTTTTATGATCCATCGAGAGACTGGATTGTATCTAGAAAAGCCAATGCAAAAGCAAATGATCTTACCTTAATTCATGAAATGGGTCACTTCTTTAGTTTAGCACATCCACACTTGGGTTGGGAATGTCAAAGCTATGATATAGCAACCCACGGTAATCCGGTAATTAGGGACTATACTAACTGTGGATTTGGAGGACCTCCTAATGAAAATGCCACAACTTATTTGGTGGAATTAGCCGATGGTTCAAATTGTGAAGACTCAGGTGATTTGCTTTGTGATACTCCTCCAGACTATAACTTTGGTTTAGGATGGAGTAATTGTGTGCCTTTCAATTTAGACATCATGGATCCAAATGGAGATCTGGTTGATCCTATGGAAAATAATGTAATGGGATACTTTTTTGGTTGCGATGATTATGAGTTTACAGATATGCAAACAGCTATGATTATGGAAGACTTTAATTCTCCTTCAAGAAATTATCTTCAAGGTTCTTATAGCCCAAATATTGATTCTGTAGATGCAGCAATAAATTATAATTATCCATTGAATGATGAAATTGTAGATGCAAACAATCCGGTGCAGTTAGATTGGTCAAACGATGAAGACGTAGATTATTATGTAGTTATCATTGCTAGAAATTCAGGTCTTACGATTCAAAGACAAAAGTTTTTGATTCAAGAAAGTGAATTGACGCTGGACAATCTTGAAAATGATAAAACATACTACTACAGTGTTTTTGGATTTAATGTTACAGGAAGTCATACAATAGATGTTGAATCCATAAAATTTACAACAGCTGAATTAACTAATACTAGAGACATCGAAGCCATCGAAACAATGTCTTTAAGTCCTAATCCAGCATCTTCTAATCATCAGGTAGCACTTAATATAAATGCCAATAACAATTTTGACGCTACAGTTGTAGTAAGATCTACTGATGGAAAAGAAGTATTAAGATCACAACAAAATATCATTCAAGGAGTAAATAATATCAACTTAGATTTACTGCATACTGCAGCTGGAATTTATTTTGTAAGTATTGAAACTCCTGAAGGAATTCGATCGAAGAAATTAATTATAACAGAATAATTATAAATTTGCAGGGTGTTTCAATCGAAGCACCCTTTTTTAATTACGAAAATCATAAAATGAATTTACACGAATATCAGGCAAAGGAATTGTTGGAGCAATATGGTGTACGAATACCTATGGGAATCACTGCAACAAATGTAGATGAAGCAGTTGCAGCATTTGAAAAACTACAAGCTGAAACAGGCACAAAGTTTTGTGTAGTTAAAGCACAGATTCATGCAGGAGGACGTGGAAAAGGTGGAGGAGTGAAAGTTGCCAAAAATATGGATGAGTTGAAAGAACATGCTGGTAACATTATAGGTATGATGCTTAAAACTCCTCAGACTCCTGGTGGACTGGAAGGAGCTGGCAAATTGGTAAGTACTGTACTGATTACAGAAGATTCTTATTTGCCAGAATTTGATCAATGTAAAGAATATTATTTATCCATATTAATGGATCGATCTACTGGTAAAAATGTCTTTATTTATTCAGCTGAAGGCGGAATGGACATAGAGAAAGTTGCTGAAGAAACTCCAGATTTGGTTTTTAAAGAATACATAGATCCTGCATTAGGCATGCAAGGTTTTCAAGCTAGAAAAATTGCATTCAACTTAGGGATGACTGGCAAGGCATTTAAAGAGACTAGCAAGTTTGTAATGAAGCTATATAAATGCTTTTTAGGAATCGATGCCTCTCTCATTGAGATCAATCCTATGATGAAAAATGGACATGATGAAATCATTGCAGTAGATTCTAAAATAAGCATTGATGACAATGCATTATACCGTCATCCTTCTATTGCTGAAATGAGAGATGAAAAAGAAGAAGATCCAACAGAGGTGGAAGCTAAAAGCTTTGGGCTTAACTATGTAAACCTAGATGGTAACGTTGGTTGTATGGTTAACGGTGCTGGGCTTGCAATGGCAACCATGGATATCATGAAATTGTCAGGAGGATCACCAGCTAACTTTTTAGATGTTGGTGGTACTGCGGATGCAGAACGTGTAGAAAATGCCTTTAAAATCATTTTAAGAGATCCTGAAGTAAAAGCGATTTTGATAAATATTTTTGGTGGAATCGTAAGATGCGATAGAGTCGCTCAAGGTGTCGTAGATGCATACAAAAATATGGGTAATATTAATGTGCCTATTATCGTAAGATTGCAAGGAACAAATGCAGATATCGCTAAGACGATCATAGACGAAAGTGGATTGGAAGTAAAATCTGCGATCCTTCTACAAGAAGCTGCTGATAAAGTAAAGGAAGTATTAGGAGTATAAATCAAAGCGAATGACATCAGTTTCGCTTTATGAATTAAACGAATACATCACCAGGGTCATAGCTCTCAATTTTCAGGAGCCTATCTGGGTGTCTTGTGAGTTGTCCAAAGTCTCAGATTCCAGAGGGACTTACTATCTCGACTTGGTTGAAAAGAAAGAAGATTCTGAAGAGATTAAAGCGCAATCAAAGGGCATCCTCTGGCTGAAGAATACTTATTTTCTTAAGAAGAAGTTGGGTTCCCTTTTTGAGGATATCTTAGCAGATGGTAATGAGGTAAAACTCAAAGTTGAAGTCTCGCACCATGAACGTTATGGCTTGAGTTTAAATGTCCTAGACATTGATGCTTCGTACACCTTTGGTCAGGTAGAAATGAATCGTCAACGCATCATTGAAACGCTACGAGATAAAGACTTGCTGTATAAGAATGAGCAAATAGACATGCCGATAGTTATCAATCGGATCGCAGTCATTAGTTCGAAGACTGCAGCTGGTTATCAAGACTTCTGTCAACAATTGATAAATAATAATTACGGCTATCATTTTGAACACGAATTGTTTGCTTCAGCCATGCAAGGCTTGAATACGGAAGCAGAGGTAGTTGCATCTCTGGAGCAAATCAAAGAACGAAAAACTGAGTTTGATGTCATTGCAATCATTCGAGGAGGTGGATCAAAGCTCGACTTGTCCGCATTCGATAACTTGAAGATTAGTGAACATATTGCAAAACATCCCTTACCTGTAGTTGTAGGTATTGGGCATGATATTGATCAGACGATTACGGATTTGGTTGCACATACTTCGTTAAAAACACCTACGGCTGTTGCAGATCATTTTGTAGAACATAATTTGCAATTCGAATCAGAATTGATTCGCTTGGAAGCTAGCATCAAAGATCTTGTTCTTAGCAAAATTCAAGAAGACTTGATTTTTTTACAAGAGGCCAATCAGTATATAAGTTTTAATGTGTTGAATGATATTTCGAGCAGACAAGATCAAGTTGTTTTGTTAGAGAATCAATTAGAAGAATGGTTGGAGCTTTACCTTCGAAAAAAAAGTGATCGTTTAGAACAAGCAGAAATGATCATCTCAATGAACGATCCTATAAATGTCCTCAAAAGAGGATTTAGCTTGACTAAATTAGATGGGAAAGTTATTAAAAGCTGGAAAGGAATTTCAAAAGGAAGTACCATTGAAACACAACTTTCCGATGGTTCAAAATTAAGTGAAATAAAATAAAATCTGATGGCAAAATTAAGCTACGAGAAAGCCTATAAAGAATTAGAAGATCTATTGAGTGATCTAAAAGAAGAAAAAATTGCGGTGGATAAACTAGCTGATAAAATTAAGAGAGCATCTGAGTTGATAAAATTTTGTAAAGAAAAATTAAGAAATACTGAAGAAGAAATTGCTGCATTAAGTGATGAGTCTTAACTAATTTTATTCATTCTTAAGATGATGGTGTAACCGTCATCTGTTTTAAAATCAACCTTTGCTTTAATTCTATCTGCACGCATTATTATATTTGAGAGCCCCTGCCCTTTTCTAGTGTTTTTCTTTGATATGCCGACTCCATTATCTTTTATAAATAAAATAAATTTACCAGCTCGGTTTCCCATAAAAATATCTACTTCTGTAGCCTTAGCATGTTTTATGATATTGTTTATGGCTTCTTTATAAATGTAGTATAGATTTTCTCTTATGTTAACAGGCAGTACTAATTCATTATTCAAATTTTCAATATTAAAGTTACAAACAATATTTAGTGGCTTTAAGCTATCCTCATTATGTTCCATCATTCGATGAGCTAAATGGATAAATTTATCTTTTCTAGAGTCGATGGCCCAAATCACATCACTCATTCGCTTC
>CALGNN010000224.1 GCA_937961455.1 uncultured Saprospiraceae bacterium | reverse complement strand
TGTATAGAAAGAAGGCATTTGAAATGCCATGTCTTCCTGGACCTCTTTCAATGTTTTCTACATAACCCGTCGTTGACATTACATCTAAAAGATGGATGATGTTTAAAGCAGTAGGTACCCAGATTGCTGAATGGTGCAATCTAGGTCCATCACCATTTGTCAATGCCATATCGTGCACATTACCTTTTCTGTGCATCCAGGCTGCCCACATTTCTCCTTTCTCAGTTAGGGTATATTCTGTTAAACGGAAACCCAATTGACTAGTGAAAAATTCATAGGTAGATTGCGCATTTGGCGTGAACACATTGAAGTGGTCAAAACGCATGGGTTGCATGCCTTTGTAAGCCAAGTATTCGCGCATCTTATCTTTCACCTTAGTTCCGCGCGCATAAAATTCTAAAGGAATTCCTTGTGGACTTAATACACGCAAGGTTCTTTCTTTGGCATGTTTCTCTATCCAAGTTCCCTCAAGTCCTTGCTTCTGAAGATGATCTTTTAGTGCATCAAGATCTTTATCAAAGGCTACTTTGAATCCAATGGCTATAACATGTGCTTCATCAGACTGCCTTAAAATGTAGCTGTGATGATCTTGCTCTTCTAATCCTCTTAAGTATAAGCTGTCTTCTGTTTGTTCTGTAAGAATGAGGCCTAGAATGTCCACATAAAATTTTCTTGAAGCTTCCAGATCAGTTACGCCATATTCAACATAGGCACATCTCAAAACATTGAATGGTAGATCAAAATTATTATTAATAAGACTCATAAGGATTATTTACCAAGTTTAGGAATGTTATGTGTGTCATATGCTACAGCAATGTTTTTGGTTTCCATATAGAAATCAAAACTATAGTCTCCTCCATCTCTGCCAATGCCACTATACTTTACTCCACCAAATGGTGTAGGAAGATGTCTTACATTTTGTGAATTGATCCAAACCATGCCAGATTCCACATCTCTTGCTACTCTGTGGGCCTTGCCGACATCTTTAGACCAAATATAAGCTGTCAATCCATATCGAACGCTATTTGCGATTTCTATTGCTTCGGCCTCTGTTGAAAATTTGAATACTGAAAGAAAAGGTCCAAATACTTCTTCTTGGCCAATGCGCATCTCAGGTCGCACACCCTCAACTAAGGTTGGCAACACGTAACAACCTTCATCCATCCCTTTTGGAATTTTTCCTCCCGTTAAGATTTTAGCTCCTTCTTCTTTTGCCAATTTTGCATAGGATAAAACTTTTTCTTGATGCGCTCTGTGTATCAATGGACCTATTTCTGTTGAAGGGTCTAAAGGGTTTCCCACCTTGATGTTAGCTACACGTTTTTTGAGTTTTTTTACAAAGCCATTATAGATGGTATCCTGTAGTAAGAGCCTACTACTTGAAGTGCAACGTTCTCCATTTAATGAATACTTCATGAAAATGACAGCGTCTAAAGCACGTTCAAGATCAGCGTCTTCAAAAACAAAAACTGGGTTTTTTCCTCCTAATTCAAAGTGTACACGTTTTAAGGTGTCAGCACCTTGGCGCATGATATGAGAACCTGTAGTCGTTTCTCCAACAAAAGCAATGGCTTTAATATCATCATGCTGTGTTAATGCTTTTCCAACGGTTTCTCCAAACCCATGAACGGTATTCCAAACACCATTTGGTAAGCCGGCTTCTTTAGCGATGCGTGCTAAAACACATGCAGTCAATGGACTGTCTTCAGCGGGTTTGTGGACGACTGTACAACCTGATGCGAGCGCTGGAGCTATTTTCCAAGTAGACAACATAAAGGGTGCATTCCAGGGAGTTATAATGCCAACAGGTCCAATAGGACTTCTACTTGAAAAATTTATATGATGCTTATCAGGTGTTGATAGACCATTTGGAGCATCTATAATTTTATCTGCAAAGTACCTAAAATTGGCAGCCCCTCTTATAGCTGCTTTTTTAGTAAAGCGAATGGCTTGTCCTGTATCATAGGATTCAAGTACTGAAATTTCTTCTGCATTTTTTTCAATGAGTTCTGCGATTTTATAGAGTACTTTTTTTCGATCCTGATGTGTCCAATCTTTCCATGATTTAAAAGCAGCCATAGCTGCTTTAGCGGCTTTATCAATATCTTTTTCATTTCCCTCTGCTACTTTACAAATGACTTTGCCATCAACAGGGGAGGTATTTTCATACTGCTTTCTAGATGAAGAAGCCAGCAACTTGCCGTTAATCGTGTTTTTTGCACCATCTTTTTTAAAAATTCTAAGGGCTTTATTTAAGGCTTTTTTATTTTTTTCTAACATACAAATTAATCAATGGGTCCTTCGTAATGATAAACTGTTTTAATGAGTTCAAGTGTGTTGTACAACTCTTGATATGAATCAACGATGAAATATTTACTACTGTATTCTTTGTCAGTATAAGGTGTGTTGAAAACTTCTAGTAAATTGAAATCTGTAATTCCACTTGTTTGTACATGTTCTGTTTCACCACTTGAAGAAAGAATCGCACCTCCATAGGCTTTTGGCCAACCATTTTCATAAATCATTCCAGCCTCCCAAGTAAACCAACCGTAGCGGCTAAAGTTTTGAATCATTCGTTCTTTGATGGCAGAACCATTTGGTGTCGCTTTTAATATTTTATAGATAAGCGCTGAGCTCTTTTGAAGAAAGTTGGAAAACTCAGGGTCAAAAAATAATGGGATATGTCCAACTACATCATGAAACAGGTCTGGGTATCCTGTGAATGTTTGTGAGTGCCAATCTCTTACAAATGTTGCTGATGGAAATATTTTTCTACTCAATAATTTATAGAAGTCTTCACATGGTAAAAGACCATTGACAGCCATTACTTTCCAACCTGTTAATCTTTCTAGCTTATTGTTTAAGTCTTCCAAGTTTGGAAGGTCAGAAAAATTTTCACCTAAAACAGACATTCCACTTTCGTATGAAGTGCAGCATATGCCTTTTTGTGTTTCAAGTACGCCCTCAATAAGGACTTTCCAACGTTCCCTATCTCCATCATCATAGGAAGTGAAATCGAAGCCTTTTAAAAGGTCGCTGTCTTTAATCAGATCGACATTTAAATTTGTTATTCTTGACACTTGTAAATAAATTAAATGATTAACTATGCTTACAAAGCTAAAAGAATTGCCAATATAGAGTTAGTAGTAAAGTGTAGCTAAAATAGTACTTTTTGTAAAAAGCTAAATCCGAGTTACATCGATAACTCGCTATTTACATGAAAGGCAGAATTTGATAGTAATAATCTTGCAGAATCTAGGATATAGGTTTTTAGTTGTTCGGGAGTAATCTTAAATATTGGGATGGAGCTTGTGCCTGAATAGGCTAAGGTTTTAGTAAAGCCAATAGAGATTACCCATGCATGCAGAGCGATCATCATTGGAGCTTCTTGGTTCTGAATACTCTTATCTTTTTGTCCTCTTTCAATTTGTATGGCGCTCAGTTTAAAGGGCGCATTTTGTACTTCTTGAATTTTTTTAAAATATTTACTTTCACTTAAAGCAGTTGTGAATTTATGTTTATTTGTTCCAGAATCTGTAGATCTTACCAATGAGAAGTAATCCAATAAAGCTTCTGAGTAAAGGAAATTCTCTTCACAGAAATTCATGAATGTCTCCATGAGTGCAATTGAAGTATCTAAGCCAGTCTCTAATTCATACTCCTTAATCGTAGCTTTATAGGCTTCAGTGATACTACAGACGGCTCTGTAGGTAATGGCGAGATAAAGATTTTCTTTACTTTGAAAGTAACTATAGAGGGTAACTTTTGTGATTCCAGCTTCACTTGCTATTTCATCCATTTTCGTGTTTCTAAATCCTTTTTTAGAAAACACAGATTCTGCAGCATCAATGATATTATCTTGCTTGATATTTCTTGTAATATCTTTCATATAAACTAATTAACTGCGAAGATACAAGAAATGCGCATATCACTTATCTGTTTTTTGACCGATCTAAGTTCAACTTATTGTGATCGAATCACCTTCAAATACCTGTGAATAAAAGTAGTTAAAAGAGCCGATATGGTTACATATCGACTCTTCATAATGCTGGACAATTTACTTTTGAATAATCATTTTCTTAGTAGCTTCAAAACCATCTGCTTTCAAGCTATAGTAAATGATACCATTTAAATTAACAAGTTCTTTTTCCAAAGTTATATCATTATAACCTGCTTCAAAGTTTCCTTCAACAGTTCTTAATAATGATCCTTTGCTGTCATACAATTCAAGTTTTACATCACTTGGTATGGGTAAATTAAACCCTATGGTAGTTGATCCTTGAACTGGATTAGGCGTATTTTGGAATAATGCAAATTCAAGCTTTTGAGGCTCGATCGTAGCATCAAAGAATTCTAATGAGATATCAATAATTCTGTCACTTGCATCGTATGCTTCAATGGCAGTGATATCAGAACTTATTGATAGCATCTCAGAAATTAATCCATCTCTTTCTGATTTCATATAAAGTGTAAATAAGATTTCTTTTTCTTTCTTATCAACCGCTTCTGTATGATGCCAGCTAAAGGTCATGTGATTTCCTTCCAATTCTTTTGATGCGATATTTTGATCAGTCAAATCAATAGCTCCAGATTTAACATTCACGAATTCTAAGCCTTCTAAATTGAAGGTGTATTGGAATCCTTGAATCGCCTTAAAGTCTTTCGCCCTAATTGGTATTTCAATAATCTCATCTTTCGTTAACCATTTGTTAGGTATGGAAAGGGTCATTGATTTGCTAGGATCTCTGTCTTCAAGATTCATCGTCAAATTCGAAGTCGCTGAATTATTTACATCACCAATTTTTACGCCTACAAAGTCTGTATATAATTCACTTTGGGTCAATGGATCATAGCTAATGACTTCATTATATGGCCATGGTGCTGAGCCAGGATTGAATTCATTCTCTAATGGCACAAATCTCCAAGATGTATTACTACTAAATTCACTTTGTACACCTAGTATCAATTTTCTAATCTCAATGATGTCGATGGCTGATACTGATTGTGTATTATTTGCATCAGCTGCAATGTATTTATAAGGCGTGTCGAATTGTTCAATGCCTAGTAAGTGCTTCTGAATTTTGACAAGATCAAGCGTTGTTACTCCGTTATCATGATCATCATTTCTAAATGCTTCGATGGTGTAATCAAATCCTAATTCAACGGTAGGGAATCCAAATTTACCGTCAGGTCCTGTTGTAACTGTAGGTAAAGTAAATGGTGCACTACTGCTCAATGATAACTCTGTAATATTGACTCCTTCACCAGCTTCATTTAGGATTTCACCTGCGATATTTCCAATATTTGCTCCATTGTCTGGACAGACATCATCATTGTCTGCAACCGTCAAATAAGTTTCACAATAATCCTGATTACCTGAAGCGTCAGTCACCCAAATTTGTAGGATGAATGTTTCGGACATTCCATTGGCGATACTATCACAATTAATTGTGTAGCTGGTATTGTTGACATTAGAAGAGAATGAATAAATCAATTCATCTTCTGGTGTACAATTATCAAATGAACTTGCATTGAAGTCACTTGCCCAAATCGTAACAGATCCAGTGGTTGGCATTACTACAGTAGACAAACCTTGTAAACAAATTGGACTAGGTTGTTTTGTGTCAACTATAGTGAATAAATGCGTACATGTATTGCTGTTGCCACAAGGGTCAGTAACTTCCCAAGTAATACTATGTGTTCCGTCTGCATATACACCAGTTGCCGTATTTCCTGTTCCATTGATATCAGAAGTACCATTATTATTAATATCAATACTCCATGAATAACTCAAGCTAGCTGGTGAACAATCATCTGTTGCTTCAATCGTAAGATTGACTTCCGATTCACAGTCACCTAAGGCATCGATGGTAACATCATTGCAAGTGGTAAACACAGGAGCAATGTCATCTTGGACATAGATGATTTGTGTGTAGTTCCATTGTCCTCCTGCTCCAGGATTACTTTGGTCGAAAATACACCAATCAATAATTGTCCATGTACGTAATATTTTGGCACAGAATCCATCCACATACTGGAATGTTTCATTCTCGAATGTAACAGCTATCATACTACACGGGTGTTCTGGATAGCTTGGGTATGCAGCATTAGATGGAAGAGATGCAGGGTCAGATGCATCCATGCATCCAATGTTTGCATCAACAGGCCAAGTAATATCTGATGCCATAAATGGATCCCCATCTTCAACATAAATATACTGTGTGCAAGTCGATGATGCATTAGGATCTGTAGCTGTGAATACTCTGATGTATGCAGGTAATAAATTACCAGCTGCATCCACTAGACTCTTACCACATTCTGTATTATCGGTTACCGTTACAGTAAGATCAAATCCACAGTAGTCTTCAACAAATGGAAGCCCATAGGTATCATCATAAGGATTGTTCAATAGCCCTAGATCTATATTATCGCTACAATTCAATGTTATGTTTGGAGGACAAGCAAGAATAGGTGGTACCTTATCTTGAACAGTCACTTCAACCATACAATCATTGTAGTTTCCATAGATATCAAATGCTCTAAACACAATCATGATTGGGTTGTCCGCAATATCACTGCAACAGAAGTCTACATATGGACCAAATATTTCGTCATCATCTTGTCCAGGCATGCAATTACCTTCAACCATTCTTCTTACTTCGAATCTATCAATTAAGCAGTTGTCAAAACTACCATCATCAAACTCTTCAGCATCGACTCTTGCTCTTCCATCAGAAGATAGAGAAACTACAGTATGTTGATCACAAACTGGATTAGGAGCCAAGTCATCAATTACAGTAATATTCATCGTACATTCTGAAACATTGAAGCATCCATCAGATACATAATATGTAATACTATGTGATCCAACTGCCAACTCATTAGTGATGGTTGAGAGCTCCCAAGTAATTTCAATATCATTTGTACAAGCATCAAATGCAATGGGTAAATAAGCATTTGGATCGAATGTCGCATAACATCCATCATTATCTGCTTGTAATGTAATGTCTGGATTACAGTTCACTACCGGTCCTTCTCTGTCTGCCACTTTAATGATTTGAACTACATCAAGTGGATTAACTCCGTCTTCTACATCTTGACATTCATAGTAGACTTTCCAGTTTCTAAATATGACATAGCCACCAGAACAGTTTACATCGTCAAGAATTTCATCCCAGTATCCAACATTAATTTCGCAATAATGATCACCATAAATTGACTGACCATTGATGCTTGGGAAGCCTGTATTAATTGGCTCTGTCAATGAAGGATTTAAAGAAACATCTTCACATGAGAATGCATTCGAGAGTATAAAGTCTCCTGGGAATGTCAGTTCGTCAAACGAAAATGGATTGACCGTAATGTTCTGTTGACAAGTATTGAAATTTCCTGATTCATCAACAACCAACCATGTTCTAGTTACGAGTACTCGCGGTGTTCCACATTCTCCATTGTCTACAACTTCATCTGTATAGCT
>CALGNN010000223.1 GCA_937961455.1 uncultured Saprospiraceae bacterium | reverse complement strand
ATGGCTCTGCTACTGCAACGGGATCAGGAGGAACACCAGGCTATTCTTATAGCTGGTCTAATGGCAGTAATACAGCAAGCATAAATAATTTAGCTCCTGGTGATTATACTGTTACCGTAACAGATGACAATGATTGTACTGCGACAAAAACAGTTTCTATTGATCCTGTAAATTGTGTTATTAACGCTAGTGTCAGCCACGATGATCTTAGTTATTTTGATGCTAATGATGGCTCAGCTACAGCATCTGGTTCTGGTGGACCTACACCCTATTCTTACAGTTGGTCGAATGGAAGCACTTCTGCAAGTATTAACAACTTAGCACCTGGGACTTACACCGTAACTGTCACTGCAGCCAATGGATGCTTTGACACACAATCCGTGATCATTGATAATATACCTTGCTCATTTAATGCAAGTGTTTCTCATACGGATGTCAGTTACTTGGGCGCTAATAACGGTTCTGCTACAGCGAGCGGTTCTGGAGAGCCCGGCCCCTATTCGTATTCCTGGTCCAATGGATCTAGTTCTGCAACAATAAATAACCTAGCTCCAGGTAGTTATACAGCTACAGTTACCTCTGCTAATGGATGTACTGATTCGCAAACTATTGTTATTGATGAAGTCAGCTGCTCACTTAATTCAAGTGCAACACACACTGACGTTAGCTACTTTGGTTCCAACAATGGATCAGCGACAGCCTCTGCAACTGGTGGACCGACTCCATATACTTACGCTTGGTCCAATGGAAGCAATGCTGCTACCATCAACAATCTTGCTCCCGGTAATTACAATGTTACGGTTACCGCTGCCAATGGTTGTTTTGATCTCAGCACCGTTACTATTGATGAAGTGGACTGTTCTAACTTCGCACTCAGCCTTACTAAAACTGATGAAACTTATTTAAATACTGATGATGGTTCTGCTACCGCTAACCCTTCTGGTATCGCAACTTATACTTATACTTGGTCCAATGGTGCTAGTTCAAAAACCATCAACAATCTTTCTCCTGGAACTTATACCGTCACCACTGTAGATGCAGTGGGATGTTCTGATATAAAATCTATTACTATAGATGCCATTGTTTGCAATAATTTCAATCTTACAACTTCTGGCACTAATGTAACTTATGTAGATGCTGATGATGGAACCGCTGTTGCCAATCCATCTGGAATTGCTCCGTACAACTATTCTTGGTCCAATGGAGCTAACACCAAAAATATTTCTGGGCTCGCACCCGGTTCTTACTCTGTAACCGTCGTCGATGCGGTAGGATGCTCTGGCACTGCTGCTGTTAATATCGGCGACATCAATTGTGCGGGCTTATCCATCAATGTGTCTGTCACCGATGAATCTGAATTTAATGCCAATGATGGTGCCGCTACAGCTTCTGCGTCTGGTGCCAATCCGGGATATACCTTTGATTGGTCTACAGGCGCTTCTGGTTCTTCCATTTCTAATCTTGGTGCTGGCAATTACGCTGTTACCGTTACCGATAATCTTGGATGTACCAAGGAAAAATTATTCTCCGTAAGCCCAGGTAACACGGGTATTATTTATGGACAAATTTATCTCGATGGTAATAACAATAGTTCGCTAGATCCCAATGAGTCTGGAATCGCTAATGTCGATGTATTGGTGTCTCAGAGTAATGGAGTCATACTTACGCTTAACACCGATGCCGATGGAGCTTGGTCTGCTATCGTAGTCACTGGTCTTACGCAAGTTGATATCCTTGACAATGATCCGCAGCTTAATGGATTCACTAAAACTGAGGGCACCGATCAAGAATTGATCACCGTTACCATTGGGAGTGAAACCAATGCAGGTCTTGATGGGTTTTTCATCCCTTCTACTGTTTGTGGACATCTCTATATGGATGTCAATGACAATGGTACGCAAAATGCTGGTGAAGCTGATTTGGCAAATGTCAACATACTCATCACTGATGTATCTGGCAATACCCAAACCATCGCTACCAACGCCAATGGAGACTATTGTGCTGATGTTTATGAAGGTGATGTAACGCTTAATATTCAAAATTCAGATCCTCAATATCCAAGTGGATTTAATATTTCTCAAGGAGCTGACCCTACTACCATTAGTGCAGAACCTGGCATTACTAAGAATGCTACACCTGTTGGCTTCAGCCTCTGCCCTGTCATTAATGCCGGCAACGATAAAACCATCTGTATTACAGAAGAAACAAGTTTAGGAACTGCCAATACCATTGCCAATGGCTCTGGTAACTTTACCATCAGTTGGTCACCAGCTGCAAGTTTGGATGATCCAACATCTACCAATCCTGTGGCCAGCCCATCTGTAACTACTACTTATACCCTCAGTGTTGTTGATCAAGCTAGTGGATGTACCATGACTGATCAAATAACCGTCAATGTCACTCAGGCTCAAATTCCTGATGCGGGTAATCAAAAAATAATTGAGTGTGGGGACAATGTTGTCATCGGTGCCAATCCGATTGCCAATAGTGGAACACCTTATACTTGGTCTAATGGTGCTTCTGGCACCGTAAAACTTAATGGTGCTAATACTGATTTTGGACAAATTACCGTCAGTCCTCCAGAGACGCAGATGTATTATCTCTCTATTACTGACAATGGATGTACCACTGTCGATTCTGTTTTAGTCATCGTCGAATGTGAAGGAGAGCTGTGTGGGGATATCTTTATTGATACCGATGGTGATGGACTTCAAGATGCTAATGAAAATGACTTAGCCAATGTAGATGTCATCATCACTGATCAGGCTGGTAATGTTTATACCGTCTCTACTGATAGCAATGGTGCATACTGTGCAACTGTCATCAATGGATCTACTACTGTAGACATTGATCAAAACGATCCACAGTTTCCTGCTGGTGGCGTAGTCTCTGTAGGCAGTGATCCTAACACTGTCAATGTGATCACTTCACAAACTGTCAATGCTGGAACCGTAGGAATTTTCATCCCAGCTGATATTTATGGGAATGTCTATCAAGATGCTAATGGCAATGGACAAAGAGATGCTAATGAAGATGGCTTTAATAATATTGACATCATCATTACAGATGCGCAAGCTAATACGCAAACCGTATCTACCAACAACAATGGTGATTGGAACGCTCAAGTAATGCCTGGATCAACTACCATTGATATTAAAGATGCTGACCTTGCTTACGATGCTTCAAGAACAGAAGGTAATGACCCAACAACGATAAATGCCATTGCTAATAATAACAACCATGCAGGTGATGATGGTTTCATTCTGCTTTGTGCGAACATTGCCATGAGCACTTCCTTAAACAATCATGTAAGTTGTAATGATGGGAATGATGGATCTGCCAATGCTGCCGCAACAGGAGGTAAATCGCCTTACTCCTATCAATGGTCTGATGGAGGTACGGGAGCTACAAGAAACAATCTTACTGCAGCTAATTACACCATCACTGTAACTGATGATAATCAATGTACTGCTGTTAGCACCATCTCTATAACAGAGCCTTCAATTTTGACAGCAAGTATTTCTAAAACAGATGAAACATATAATGATGCAAATGATGGTACCGCTTCCTTAAATGTGAGTGGTGGAACACCTGCTTACTCCTATCTGTGGTCTAATGGGGCTACGACATCTGCTGTCAGCAATTTGGCGCCAGGTAATTACACGGTCACCATTACAGATAACAAAGGATGCATGGTCAATCAGTCGATCAACATCAGCCCAGTTAATTGTTTGAATATATCGCTGACAAGTTCTCATAGTGACATCAGTTATAATGGGCTAAGCGATGGTGCTGCTTCAGTAAGTCCATCTGGTGGGCAGAGTCCTTATTCTTATGATTGGTCAAATGGTGCTTCTACTTCAAGTATCAACAATTTGGCTGCTGGTAATTATACAGTAACCGTTACGGATAATATTGGATGTCAAGCTGTGGAAATAATTACGATTGATCCTATTGATTGTAGTACCCTGAGTCTGAATGTAGCAAGTACAGATTTAAGTTTTGTAGGGGCTAATGATGGAACGGTCGATGCTATAGTATCTGGTGGATTTACACCTTATAATTATCTATGGAATACTGGACAAGTTGCTCCTTCTTTAACTGGCTTAGGACCGGGAACTTACACGGTTACCATAACAGATAATCTTGGTTGTGAAACTATTGGTTCTGCGGTTATAAATAATGTTGATTGCTCTTCATTAAACCTTACAATTAGTACTTCTGACGAAACTCAGTTTCAAGCCAATGATGGATCTGCATCTGCCATTGCTTCAGGAGGGCAAGCACCCTATACTTACAATTGGTCTAATGGTGCAACTACCCAAAGTATTTCAAATTTAGCTCCAGGCAATTATGCCGCTACTCTAACAGATAATGATGGATGTTCAACCATTAAAAATTTCAACATCCTACAAGCCCAAACTGGATTCCTTACAGGTAGAGTTTATGAAGACAAAAACAACTCAGGAAGTTTTGATGGGAATGACACTGGTATCGCTAATGTAGATGTAGCAATCACAGAGAGCGATGGCAATACTTTAACCGTAACAACAGATGCAACAGGTTCATGGCTTACAATTGTTCGACCAGGATTGAGTTTGATTGATATTATCGACAGCAATGGCATCTTAGATGATGGCGCACAAAGTGAGGGTAATGATCCCACTTTGATTACTGCAATACTAGGACAGACTACTGATGCAGGGGATGATGGGTTTAATTTCTTTACAGAAATTTGTGGTCTCTTGTATTATGATGCGAATAATAATGGTATCAATGACGGAGATGATTTTCCAATATCTAATATTTCAATCAATGTAAATGATGCAGATGGAATCACCCATACACTTGTGACAGATGCAAGTGGTATATACTGTACAGAATTAGCACCAGGTTTAGCTTTTGTAGAAATTGATGAGCAAGATGTCAATTTCCCTAATGGAGCATATTTCACAGAAGGAGCTAATCCAACAACAGTTAATGTATTAGCCGGTTCTAATCAAAATAATGATATAGGTATCCATAGGGAAATAACTATTGATGCTAAAGTTTATATGGAAGGCCCTCTTTCATTTGGAGATGGGCAATTTGCTTTCTACGATGAGATGCGAACAGACTTAAATGATTTACAATTATTACCTGGTCAAACTCACATAGGAGGATTATTTGGCAATGTTTACATTCCATCTGGTCAGCCTTACCAAGGTACTCCATGGTTTTACAATGGGACTGAAGGAGATCAATTTGATTCAGGTGGTGATGCTAGTCAAGGTGATGCCGGTTACCCGCCAAACGCTGTTGATTGGATCCTAATTAGTCTCAGAGAAGGGATCGATTATGACACCGAAATATGTAGAGCAGCAGCCCTATTAATGAAAGATGGAAGCATCCATTTTGTAGACGACTTCAACTGTAACAACACCCTACTCAACGAATTTTATATAGCCATTGAGCATAGGAATCATTTAATAATAATGTCACAAAATTCTGTATCTTTGCAAGGAGGGATATTAGACTTTGACTTTAGATCAACTCAAAGCTATGTTGATTTCTTCGGAATAGGCATAGGACAAAAAAGTATTACTACGATTTCTGGTCAAAGTTTCTACATCATGAATGGAGGAAACGGGGAACAAATTTCTTCATTCGCAGCCGTAACAGACATTAATGTAAATGACAAACTCATTTGGGAAACTTCCAATAATGAATTCTCTGTGTATTCACTTGGAGATTTCGATTTGACGGGAGACACTAATGTTAATGATAAAATTTTGTGGGAAAATAATAATAACAATTTTTCTTCTGTACCGAGATAAATACTATAGTTATGAAATTAAATTTAATACTACTTTTTAGCTTCTTGTTAAGTGCGATAACAATGAATGCTCAAGTCTGCGTAAATGAAATGATGGCTTCTAACAGTTCAACCATTATGGATAATTTCGGAGACTATGACGATTGGATTGAAATATATAATCCAACAGCCTCAGACATAAATCTTGCAGGTTATTATTTTACAGATGACCTTGCAATCCCAAATAAATATAAAGTGCCATCTACGAATGCTTCACAAACAACCGTTCCAGCTTTTGGATATGCTTTGTTTTGGGCAGACAATGAATTAACCGAAGGTGCTCATCATTTAGGCTTTAAATTTTCTTCAATAGGAGAAGTTGCTTATTTGTACGCACCAGATGGTATCAGCTTAATTGATGGCTTTAGTTATCCTTCAATAGGCACAGATCTTTCATATGGTAGAGTTTCAGATTGTGGAAATCAATTACAAATTTTCACCAATCCAACACCTAATGACTCAAACGATAATCCAGTAGATGTACAAATCAATTTTTCCCAAGACTGTAAATTTTTCTCAGGCACATTAGGTGTAGCTCTTAGCACTTCGGTAAGTAATGGTGACATCAGATATACAACAGATAATAGTGAGCCGACCATTACTTCAAGCCTTTATACAGGCCCAATAACAATAAACAGCACTGTTGAATTAAAAGCAAAATTCTTCTTTGATAGTGGAACAGTTTCATTAACTAAATCTGCTAGATATGTAAAATTCTCATCAGACATATCTTCTGCTAACTCAAATATTCCTATTGTTTTGATTGACAGTTACAATGATGAAATCACAGATTCATTATTGCAAAAATCTTTAATTTCTATAATTGAACCACCAGGTGGTGGAAGAGCTTATGCGTCTTCTTCACCAAATCACTTAGGCAAGGCTGGGCTAAAAATCGCGGGTACTTCTTCAGCTGCTTTTGACAAGAAATCATATAGACTTGAAACTTGGGATGCATTTGAAAATGATTTAGACGTTTCCCTGACAGGAATGCCTGCAGAATCAGATTGGGTGCTATATGCACCTGGTGAGTATGATAGAGCACTAATTAATAATGCCTTAGCCTATGGTATTTATAATGAATTTGGAAGATATGCCCCTAGGACACAATTTGTAGAAGTTTATTACAATGAAGATGGAAATGAATTGTCCCCTGCTGACTATTGGGGTGTCTATATTTTAACAGAATCAATTAAGAGAGGTCCAGATAGAATTGATGTTGCTGATTTGACAACTCAAGATAATAGTGGTATTGAATTGACAGGTGGATACATCTATGCTTTAGATCGAGAAAAAGATATTACAACACCCTATACCAATATATATTATTGTGGTAATCCAGGGGGATGCGCTAATGATGGAGGAATTGTTCTTAATGATCCAGAGCTATCTGAAATCACCAGTCAGCAATATAGTTACATTCAAAATTATATTCTAAATTTTGAGTTTGCATTAACTGGAAGTGACTGGCTTGATCCTAATACAGGATATAAAACTTATATCAATGAAGATAGTTGGGTTGACCAACATATCTTAAGAGGACTTAGCAAAGAGGTTGATGGATTTACTTTCAGCACATTCTTTACAAAAGATAAAAGTGATTTAATAGATGCTGGCCCGCCATGGGATTTCGATAGATCTTTCAATTCAACAGATTCCAGAGACGATGATCCAACAGGATGGTTTGTTGGCCAAAATTTGAATTATTGGGGTGGTGGCGTTTGGATAGAAGAAATGGTAGATGATCCAGATTATCAAACACTATGGATTGACCGGTGGTTTGACTTGAGGAAAAATGGAATTTTGAATACCACTAACATGAATGCTTATATAGATAACTTAGGTGCATTGGTTTCAGAATCTTCAAACAGAGAAGTAAACAGATGGAATAGACCATATAGATACGGCGGGTTTACTGGTGAAATTGCTGCAGTTAAGACATGGTTAGAAGACAGGAGTGAATGGATAGATAATTATTTTATTGGCCCTGTGAGTTTTAGTCCAAATGGAGGGCAAGTAAGTCTTGGTCAGAACATTAGTATCATTAATACGAATGGTGGTGCTGGAACCATTTATTATACCACTGATGGAAGCGATCCTAGATTAGAAGGAGGAGCTTTAAGTAGCACAGCTTCTGCATATTCTGGTAGTGTAACTATTAGTCAAAAAGGAATCACTTATGTAACAGCAAGAATTAAAAATGGATCGGAATGGGGAGCTATTTGCACTGCCGCATTTTATGTTACAGAAGATTATTCAAACTTAGTGATCAATGAAATTCATTATCACCCAGCGGATGTTGGTCTAACATCTGGCGATAAACTTGAATTTTTAGAAATTTATAATGGTGGTTCTAATGAAGTAAATCTTGCGGGCGTATATTTTGAAGAAGGTATTGATTTTAGTTTCGGAGGAAATACTACTATACCTGCATTTGGCTATGCAGTTGTTGCAAAAAATGAATTAGAGTTTATCAATCAATATGGCATGTCCCCTACAGGGGATTTTAAAGGGAATTTAGATAATAGTGGCGACACCATTTGGATGAATCACCCATTTACTAACCAAATATTAGATGAAGTAATCTACGATGATTTAGCACCATGGGAAATGCAAGCTGATGGCTTTGGTCCTTCTCTTGGACTATCGGATCCAAATAGTGATAATAATGTAGCGAGTAATTGGTGCATTCAAAATGTGAATTATACCCCTTTTGCAAGTAATCAATGCGGGGCATTAAGTGGCTCTATTATGGGAACCTTATTTTTAGATATAAATGGAAACGGAGTTTTTGATCCAAATGAGCAAGCTATACCAAATGTAACCATTACTATAAATCAAAGTGATGGAACTTCCGTTAGCACTACAAGTAATTCTAATGGTGTATTTAGTGCTGCAGTATTAGCTGGCACAGCTTCTATTGTAGTAGATACATTTGACCCAGACTTTCCTCAAGGTGCGACACCAACAAGTTTGGGAAATCCAATAATCGTAAATATAGGAAGTGGAAGTGCAGTCAATCTTGGCAATGTAGGTTATCACCGTAATATTACGATCGATGCAAAAGTTTTCATTGAAGGCTCTCTTTTAATTGGTGGTGGGGTATTCACTTATGGAAATGAAATGAGAACAGACTTAAATGATCTTGGTGTACTTCCTGGTCAGTTACATATTGATGGAATTTTTGGAAACACATATTGGCCTCCAGGACAACCTTTCAATGTTGATCCGTGGTTTTACAATGGAACTGAAGGTGATCAATTTGATTCTCAAAATAATCCTGCCAATTCAAATGCTGGATATCCAACTGATGCTGTCGATTGGGTATTGGTATCAATAAGAACTGGAGTAAATTCCAATACTAAAGTATGTGAAGCAGCAGCTTTGTTATACAAAGATGGGAGTATTAATTTTGTAGAAGCTTTTGATTGCAATGATCAATTAGGTAATGATTTCTACATTGTAGTTGAGCACTCCAACCACTTGATCGTTATGACACCCAATGCGATGCCAGTTGATGGAACAGGGAAAGTAAGTTTTGATTTTAGAGTTGCTGATGGTTTCACAGGAAGCTTTGGAATTGGAATAGGTCAAGTTCAAGTTACTGCTACAAATGGACAATCTTATTTTGCTATGATGGCAGGAAATCCAGATCAGCAATTAACAGCTAGTTCAGATACAGATATAAATGTCAATGACAAGATCGTTTGGGAAGAAGAGAATAATCAATTTGCCGTTTACTCAGAAGCAGATTTAGATCTTTCTGGGGATGTGAATGTGAATGATAGGAACATTTGGGATGCAAACAACAGCACCTTTTCATCGGTTCCTAGAGATTAAATAGATGAACACCTTCCCTACTGGATCTAAGACTATATATAAATATAGTCTTAATCCTAAGTTTGGTTTAGTAGCTATTTTTATATTATCGTGGCTGGCTTGTTTTGGACAAGATATTCAATTCAGTCATCAAAGGGGCTTTTATGAAAACAGCTTTAATCTTTCCATAAATAGTAGTATTCAGAATGCTACTATAAGATATACGACGGATGGTTCTGAACCAACAGTGCAAAACGGTAGTGCTTATTCTGGAAATATAAATATTTCAACTACGACTATTGTTCGTGCTTTTGCTTACAATAATGTCGATACAACAATTTCAGTTTCTCATTCATATTTATTCTTGCAAGACATCATTAATCAAGCTGATGAAATTGCAGGATATCCTGATCAATTAGAGTTAGACCCTGATGTTATTTTTGATCCATTATATGCGAATATGATGGAAGCAGCCTTAAAGAAAATCCCAAGCCTTTCTATCGCTATTTCACTAGAAGATTTTAATGACCCAGATATTGGCATTCATGCTAATCCACAAGAACGTGGAAGTGATTGGGAGCGGAAATCTAGTTTCGAATTGATTTATCCTGATGGCTCGAGTGGTTTTTTCGTAGAAGGAGGTTTGCGAATTCATGGTGGAGCAAGCAGAAATAGACGGAAGAAAACATTTAGAGTTTTATTCAAAGGAGAATATGGATATGGAAAACTAGATTACGATTTATTTGGGCCAGGTTCAAATAAATCAATCGATGGTTTAGTCCTAAGAAGTCGTGGTGGAAACTCTTATGTACACAGTAACGGCACACATAGGGAACGCTCACAATATCTCAGAGATCATATAGCTAATGAATTATTTCGGGACATGGGACATGTAAGTTCTCATGGCATAAAAGTCCACCTGTATATAAATGGAATTTATTGGGGCTTGTATAATACGGTTGAATACTTACATGACAACTTTCATGCAGCCTACTTTGGGGGTGATGAGGAAGACTATGATGTCTTTAATCATTCTGGATTGGAAAATGGTGATAGCACAGCCTGGATGCATGCTATCAATCTTGCTAATGCAGGATTAAGCACAGAGACTGCTTGGAGTACATTTAAAAAAGAAGTAGATGTTTCAAATCTATTTGATTATATCATACTGAATCACTACGGAGGTAATACCGACTGGGATCATAATAATTGGTATTCGGCAAAGAGAAGAGACACATCAGGAAGGTGGAGATTTTTCCCCTGGGATTCTGAACAATTTTTCAAAGAAGAAACCATAGACGTAACAACTAAGAACAATCCTTTAAAACCAACAAATTTATTCAACAAGGCTTTAGAAAATGATGAAGCATTAATTTACTTCCAGGACAAAGTTCATTGTTTTTGTTTTGATGAAGGCATTCTTACACCTAGCAAAGTTGACAGTATATGGATGCATGAATTTTCTAAATTCGACATTGCAATGATAGGTGAATCTGCTAGGTGGGGCGATGACCAAACACCTACTGATCCTTATACCTATTTCAATGAGGCCATTACTGAACAGAATCGTTTAAGGAACATTTACTTCCCTACTAGAACCAACATCTTATTAGATCAATACAGAGCTTTAGGTTGGTTTACGAATTTTGATGGTGTAGTATTTAGCAAAAATGGAGGCACAGTAAATTCGGGATTTCAATTAAACTTGAACAACCCTAACGCATCCGGCAACATCTACTACACTACCGACGGAACTGATCCAAGACTACCGGGAGGAGCTATTAGTAGTTCAGCAATACTCTACAATTCTAGTATTGCAATTACAAGTGGACAAACGATTAAAGCTAGAGTAAAATCTGGCACAACATGGTCAGCCATGTGTCCAAAAGACTTTTATATAGCTCAAGATTTCTCGAACATAGTTATAAATGAAATTCACTATCATCCAATTGATAGCATTTTGCCAAACGATACCATAGGAGGAAGAAATTTTGAATTTATTGAAATACATAATGATGGCAACTTCCCTGTTGATCTTTCTGGAATGAGATTTTCAGATGGAGTTGACTATGCGTTCCCAATGGGAAGTACTATTCAAGCAAACCAATACATTGTGATTGCTGAAGATGATTTCTGGTTTTTACAAAGATATGGATTTGAAGCTTTTGGCAGATATGCAAATAAATTGGATAATGGAGGCGAACGCTTAGCTATATCAAGTCCTCAAGATCAAATAATTGATGAAGTTATATATGATGATGTAGCACCTTGGACTCCTGATGCAGATGGCTTAGGTTATTCTTTAGCTTTAATTGAAGGACAAGATAATAGTCTTCCTTCTTCTTGGAATATTCAATCAGTATTAGTTACACCTGCAGCAAAGAATCTATTCTGTACTCCCATTTCTGTTAATCCTTTTCTATTTGATGTAAGTTGTTTCAATGGAGAAGATGGATTCATTCAAGTATCTGCAAACGGAGGAACACAGCCCTATCAATTTGATTGGTCAAATGGGATATCTGGATCATCCATATCGAATTTATCTGCAGGCATATATGATCTCACAGTTGTAGACGCCAATACTTGCGAAGAAGTTTTTAGCTTTACTATTACAGAACCTAATTCAGAACTTAGCATAAACTTCGATCATGAAAATCAAACCAACTACAATAGTAGTGATGGCTCTGCTACAGCAATAGTTACAGGCGGTACAAGTCCTTATACCTTTGCATGGTCTACAGGAGCGCTATCAGACAACATACAAAATCTTGTACCTGGAACTTACACTGTAACAGTCACTGATGACAATAATTGCAGCACCTCAAATTTCATAGTAATTCTTCCAGTTACATGTAATATTAATGCTAGTATAAATAAAACTGATGTAGATTATTTTGGCGCAGATAATGGAACTGCCACTGCTGTAGCCTCAGGCGGACCTAGCCCCTACTCATATCTTTGGTCAACTGGAGAAAACACACCAGTAATATCAAACCTTAGTCCAGCAGTCTATACTGTTACTATTACTGCTTCTAATGATTGCTTTGATACAGCTACGACAACTATAAGTGAGGTGGATTGCAGCAATACATCGGTAAGCATCAATCATACTGATCTTACTTACCTAAATGCAAATGATGGAACAGCTACTGCTATAGGAACTGGTCAAGCACCTTTTAGTTATGTGTGGTCAAATGGAGCTACTAGCCAATCTGTTGACAATTTGAATCCTGGAACATACTTAGTCACTTTGACTGATGCCAAAGGATGTGTATCAGACGGCCAAGTAGTGATTTTAAATATTAATTGTGCCTCATTCAATTTAAGTGTTAGTACAACCGATATTAGTTATCTGAATGTAAATGACGGCACGGCAACTGCAAACCCTTCTGGTATTGCTCCTTTTAGCTACGATTGGTCAAATGGTTCATCTGGCCAAAGTATATCTAATTTATCCCCAGGAAATTATAGTTTAACCGTTACTGATGCCGCAGGATGTTTTGCTACAAATGACTTTACAATTTTAGATATCGAATGTTCCAGCTTAAATATAAATACGAGTTCAACCGATCTAAGCAGCTATCAGTTAAATGATGGTACAGCAACTGCTTCAGGCACAGGAGGAACTCCTCCATATACTTATAATTGGTCAAATGGTAGTAGCACAAATTACATTGATAATCTAGCCCCAGGCACATATACTGTAACCATTACAGATAATACAGGCTGTTCAATAACAGGAACTGAAACTATTCAAGAAGTAGATTGCAACGCATTAAATGTAAATGTTACGGAAACTCATGTTTCAACATATGGCAATAATGATGGAATGGCAGATGCAATTGGGACAGGAGGCAATACTCCATATACTTATCATTGGTCAAATGGGGAAACAGGTACAAGCATTACAAATTTAACGGCAGGGAATTACCAAATTACTATTGTTGATGATTTAGCCTGCACTCAAGTTCATGACTTTACAATACAAGAAGGAAATACAGGCACTATAAGAGGCATCATATATCTTGATCAAAATGAAAATGGAAACTTAGATAATCTTGATAGTTTATTATCCAATGTTGAAGTTATTATAACAGAGAGCAATGCAAATATTCAAACGATTACAACTAATGCTCTAGGAGAATATGAAACCATTGTAAAAACAGGATTAAATCAAATAGACATTGTTGATAGCCAATTGCCAGCAAATGTATACCAAGTAGAGGGCGACGACCCATCCTTAGTAATCGTAAACATTGGTGATAATTTAGATCTTACAAATGATGGGTTTAGATCTTTATGTTCTAATCTAACTGTATCAAGTTTTGTATTGAATGAAATTACTTGTATCAATGAAATGGATGGTACAATTGATTTAAGTATTTCAAATGGACTTGCACCCTATAGCTATATTTGGTCAAACGGAGCAACAACAAAAAGCATTTCAAATCTGTCCGCAGGTAATTATTCTGTAACAGTAACTGATCAAAATAACTGTTCTCGTACTAGCTCAATTGAATTATTAGAACCCACTTCATTTAACCTTAGCATAAGTCAATCGGATGAAACTTCTTTTGGTGCAAATGATGGATCGGCCCAAGCCATAGTTTCAGGAGCTTCTCCACCCTATCAATATCAATGGTCAAACGGAGCCAATACTAGTGCCATCAATAATTTGAATCCTGGTATTTACTACCTTACGATTTACGATTCCAATGACTGCTCAATTATGGACTCCATCGAAATAAATCCAATTGTATGTGATCAAATTCAATTGAGTGTAATTAAAACTAATGAGAATTATTTTGGTGCAAATGATGGAACTGCAGAATTGATTTTAACTGGTGAAGTTGAACCCGTGACATTCAATTGGTCAGATGGTTTTACTGGTTATTTAAGAATAAATTTAAGTCCCGGTATTTATACCGTCAGTGCTACAGACGCACTCAATTGCACTAAAGACCTTTCTTTTGAAATTGAAGCTGTCAATTGCAATAATCTTGAATTGAATTTAAGCATTGAAGACATTAGTGGAGAAAACCAGAATGATGGATCAGCAACAGCAAATATAAATGGAGGGAATCCGCCTTATCAATATCTGTGGTCCAATGGGGAAACAAGTCAAACAATCAATGATTTGTCAGCTGGAAATTATGCTATCACTATAACAGACAGTTTAGCTTGTTTTCAAACACAAAACTTTTTCATTAATGATGTGGATTGTAGTCAATTACATTTGAGTGTAGTTAGTGAAAATGAAAGTAGTTATTTAGCAAATGATGGCACAGCCTCAGCAACAGGATCTGGAGGCACCAGCCCATATCAATATATGTGGTCAAATGGCGCAAGTACCATGAATATTACAAATCTTGCACCAGGTAATTACGATCTTACATTAACAGATGCCAATAACTGTTCTATTGTAAAAAGCTTTGAAATATTAGCAGCCCAAGTTGCTTTTATAGAAGGTACAATTTATAATGATCTGAATAATAATGGATTTCAAGATGTTAATGAATTGGGTTTAAGTAATATTGACCTTTCGATCACTGAAAGCGATGGTACGCTTCTTACCATTTCAACAGATGCTAATGGAACATGGTGGACGGCTGTAAGGCCAGGACTGACATTAATTAGCATAAATGAAAATCAAGCACCTTTAGTGGGTGGTGTCATGACTGAAGGCCAAAATTCTTTTTTATTAACAGCAGAGTTGTCATTGACTGAAACTGCAGAATCAATTGGCTTCCATTTTTACACGGAGTTATGCGGACAAATTTATTATGATAAGAATAATGACGGAATAAAAAACAATGAAGATGTTTTTATACCAAATGTAGAAGTAATAATTACGGATAATCAAAACCAAGATCATATAGTTTACACAGATGACAATGGCTACTATTGTTTAGAGCTGATTCCAGGAGCAACAAGTATATTGCTAAATCAAAATGCTAGCAGCTTCCCAAATGGAGCCATTATCACACAAGCCGCTAATCCTCAAATTGTAAATGTTCAACAAGGACAAAATGGAGTTGAGCGTTTTGGGATATTTCGAAATCTTAGCATAAGTACAAAGGTATTTTTAGAAGGAGCTCTATTAGAATCAAACGGAGGCTTACTCTATAACAATGAAATGCATACAACATTGAATGATCTTCAGCTACTCCCTGGTCAAACATATGAGGGAGGATTATTTGGTAATATTTATTTTCCTCCTGGACAACCTTACAAT
>CALGNN010000222.1 GCA_937961455.1 uncultured Saprospiraceae bacterium | reverse complement strand
AATAATAATGACTGTGGATATGGAGCAGGTGATCAATGGGGAAATATAACAGGCGGCCATAAGCAAGGAAAGAATGTGATTGCTACAGCAAACGTTACAAACGATGGTGTTATCGTAGGCAGTAGTAGTAGAGGTCCTGCTCATGATGGACGAATTAAACCTGATATTGCCGCCAATGGTGCTAACCATATCAGTACAGACCCTAACAATGAATATGCTCCTTTCGGAGGCACTTCAGGTGCAGCACCTGGAATTGCAGGGATTACGGCTATGTTGCATTCTGCATATTCTGATCTTTTTGGAGGAGCTATTGCAGATGCTGCTCTATTGAAAGCATGCTTATTAAATACTGCCAATGATTATGGAAATAAAGGACCTGATTTCACCTTTGGCTGGGGACTTGTGAATGCAGGTAAAGCGGTAAAAACACTTGAAGAAAATAGATGGATAAAATCAACGGTTGAAATTAATGAATCATCAAGCTTCTCTATAGACGTACCTGAAGATGTTGCGGAATTCAAAGTTATGATATATTGGGCAGACCCTGAGTCAGCCACAGGAACCACTAAAGCCTTGATTAATGATTTAGACTTACAAGTAGTAACATCAGATCAGGTTTACCTTCCTTGGGTACTTGACCACAGTCCAAATGCTGCAAGCTTATCACAACCAGCAACGACTGGTATTGACAGACTTAATAATATGGAACAAGTGTCGATAGAGAATCCTACTCCCGGCTTGTATAAAGCAGAGATCAACGGATTCAACATTCCGAATGGCGTGCACGAGTATTATTTAGTTTGGGAATTTTTGAAGAAAGGTGTAGAGATCACCTATCCTGTTGGGGGCGAATACATCACTTCTGGAGAAGCTATTCGAGTTCATTGGGATAATCATGGCACAACAGAGCCATATCAATTATCATATTCTACCGATGATGGTGTTAGCTGGAATAATGGAGGTATCGCTGGTAGCGATGATAAATTCATGGCTTGGTTTACACCAATCATCAATTCTCCAAGCATCAAATTAAGGCTTACATCTGGGGATTATGAATTTATTTCAGAGCATCCTTTTCATGTGTCCAGACGCGTTTTAAATACTAGAATCACCTCTGTTTGTGCTAATTATATGAATCTAGAATGGGATGCAAGAGATGATGTAGAAGTATACCAAGTATATAAATTAGGCAATCAATACATGGAGATTATAGGAGAGACAACTGATCTCCTTTTTGAAGTTCCTATCTCTAATCCTTTTAATCAAAATTGGGTAGCTGTAGCAGCAAAATACAATACGGGTGCAATAAGCAAACGAACTGTTGCTATTTCTAATCCAACTCAACTTGTAGATTGTATCATAGAAAGAGATGTAAGAGCAACTAGCATTGTCAATCCAAGTATAGAAAATGCTATTATTTGTTCAGGCTCATTTACCAGTGAAGTTTCATTTGAATTTGAAAATATAGGATTGATGGAATTGGATACATTCAATTTAGCCTATCAGTTAAATAATGATCCACCCGTAACAAAACAATTGGTGCAAAATTTAGCCTCAGGGGAAAGCTTCAATTACACTTTTGAAGAACCTATTGAAATCAATAATTCAAGTGTTGCAGAATTAAAAATATGGGCCTCTGTTGATGGCAATACATTCTTATTTAATGATAGTATTGTTACACAGATTCCTGTCTATTTAGATAATGGTGCACCTGTAACGTACTATGAGGGTTTTGATGGAAATAGATTCCCAGATGATTTTTGGACAATAGCTAATCCTGATAATAACATAAGCTGGAGTACTTTTCTAGTGACACAAAAAGATGGAACTGTAGGTAACGTAATGGGTATTCCGAATTTCTTATACGATGCTTCAGGTCAAGCAGATACCATAAATGTGATACCATTGGATCTTACGGCAGCACCAGAAAACACCTATTTGACATTTGACTATGCCTACGCTCCTTTTAGTTCTGAAAACGAAAAATTCATTGTAGAAATCTTAGATGAATGTGGAACTGGCATACCTAATAAAGTTTTAGATGGCTCAGGAATAGATCTAGGGACTTCAGATGTTTTCTTTCAAAGTCCTACAGATGCAAGTCAATGGACGACCTTCACGTATAACATGGAGGATTATAGAGGCTCTGATAAGATACTTATCAGGTTCATTAATATTAATGATTTTGAATCAAACTTATTTGTTGATAATGTCAGAGTTGGACCTGTAGATGCTGCAGCACCTATTTCTAGTATCCAAGTTTCTGATGAAAGCCCTTGTAGGTTTGTTGACACAATTGTCATTGATCAAACTTCTACTGGAGAATTCTTAGAATATCAGTGGGACTTTGGAGTTTCAGCCCGCCCCTATACCAACTCAAATGAAGCTGGTCCTCATAATATTTCTTACGGAAATCCTCTTGGACCTCGTACATTGGAATTGATCGTTTCAAATCCTTTTGGTAGTGATACTTCTAACTTTATGCTAGATATCATTCATCGTCCTTCAAGCGGAGATATTCTCTCTTCAATTGATGATGGAAGCATCGTAACATTTTCGACAGATAGTGAATTTGGTGATTTCTATAGTTGGGACTTTGGAGATGGTAATACGAGTATGGATGTTAATCCAACACATAATTATACAAGCACGGGCGATTTTGAAGTAAGTTTAACTATTACAAATGATTGTGGAGAGCGAACATTGACTACGACCATCACGATTGGTGCGGTGGCAACTCAAGATCTGCACGATGATGTCGGACTTAGTATGAGTCCTAATCCAAGTGATGGTATATTTTTGCTTGAATTAGAAGGATCAAAAAGTTTAGATTATCAAATTAGAATCATTGATATTAATGGATCACTTATTACGCGTCGTAATTTTGAACATGTATCAAGCTTTAACAGTAGTTTTGATCTCAGGTATTTATCTGATGGAATTTATTTTATTGAAATATCAGATGGACATGGATTTAGGACTTTAAAATGGGTAAAACAGTAATTTGAGTACTTTTTGTGATAATTTATCCAAAAACCACGATATGCCCATTGCGCAGAAAAGCTAAAAATATTAGCATTATTTAAAGTAAAAAAAATATCTTTGCACTCGTTTTTGAGTCTAAAGTGGGTTATAAAATCCCTAAGTCTTACGGCTCCGTAGCTCAACTGGATAGAGTACCTGACTACGGATCAGGAGGTTAAAGGTTCGAACCCTTTCGGAGTCACAAAAATAATGCGCATGAAAAGTTGAACTTTTCTTGTTCATTTTTAATTAATAAGTGATATATAAATCGCTGAAAAACAGATAAAAGATGTCAAAAGTCTGCCAATTAACTGGAAAAAAACCTTTAAGTGGAAACAATGTTTCACACTCAAAGAGAAAGACTAAGAGAAAGTTTAATCCTAACATTCAGAAAAAACGATTTTTCGTTCCTGAATCTGGTGAGTGGATTACACTTAAAGTTTCGACAAAAGCTATTAAAAATATTAATAAGCTTGGAGTAACTGCCTACATTAAAAAATTAGAGAAAAAAGGAGTTTATACAGGTATTAAACTATAACATTAGACCATGGCAAAAGGAAAAGGAAATAGAGTTCAGATCATATTGGAATGTACCGAACACAAAGCAACAGGGAAACCTGGTACAAGTCGCTATGTTACTCAAAAGAATAAAAAGAACACACCAGATAGATTGGAACTTAAAAAGTACAATCCTATCTTAAAGAAAATGACTGTTCATAAAGAAATAAAATAAAATGGCAAAGATCAGTAAAAACGCAAGAGTTGCTCAAAGAGCAGCAAACGCAGGTTCCGGAAAAGACTTTGTAAAAGTTATCAAAAGTGTTAAGAATCCAGAAACTGGTAAATACAGTTACAAGGAATTAATGCTTCACAAAGATGAGGTGAAATCATTTTTTGCTAAAAAGTAATTTCCAACACAAGTTTCAATTCAAGGGATTTTTCAAGTCCTAAACATTAATCCATAGCTAGAATACATGGGCTTCTTCGACTCGTTTTTTAATAAGAAGAAGGAAGAAGAACTGAATAAGGGTTTAGAAAAAACCAAAACTTCTTTTTTCGGTAAAATTTCCAAAGCTGTTGCTGGTAAATCAAAGGTCGATATCGATTTCCTTGATGAACTGGAACAAATCCTTATTTCTTCAGATGTAGGCCTAGAAACTACAATTAAAATTATCGATCGACTTGAACTCAGAGTCGAGAAAGATAAATACCTGAATACTGCAGAGCTCAATCAAATTCTAAAGGACGAGATTGTTCAAATCCTTCAAGAGAACAAATCAGACGATGTAGTAGATTTCATTTACCCAGAAGAACATAAGCCTTATATAATGTTAGTGGTAGGTGTAAATGGTGTAGGAAAGACAACTACCATCGGAAAGCTAGCTCATCAGTTTCAATTAAAAGGTAAAACTATCGTATTAGGTGCAGGAGATACTTTTAGAGCAGCTGCTGTCGATCAATTAAAAATATGGGCTGATAGAGTCGGTTGCCATTTTTTTAACAAAGGGATGAATACGGATCCTGCTGCAGTTGCATATGAGACCGTCAAATATGCCATTGATCATAAAATTGATGTTGCGATCATTGATACTGCTGGCCGACTGCATACCAAGAAAAATTTAATGGATGAACTCAGTAAAATAAAAAGATCCATTACCAAAAGTCTAGATGGAGCCCCACATGAAGTTATGTTGGTCTTAGATGCTACTACTGGCCAAAATGCAATTGAACAAGCAACACACTTTTCAGAAGCTACTGACTTAACAGCACTTGCTCTTACCAAATTGGATGGTACAGCTAAAGGCGGAGTAGCCTTAGGAATTTCTGATCAGTTTAAAATACCAATAAAATATATTGGAGTTGGTGAGGGTATTGAGCAATTACAAGTCTTCAATAAAAAGGCCTTTGTAGATTCCTTATTTGCTTAATTCAGGCATAATTTATATCCTTTCAGGGTCTTCTATTTATCAAAACATGCTGGCTAATATTATTTTGTAGAAAAATTTGTGTAGTTTTCTACACCCATGAACTGAAAAGATTTTAACCATGTTTCGAATGAACAAAATACAACTCAGTTTCCTCCTCATTGCCAGTTTAATTATCTTTATTTCTTCCTCTTCAAATCCACCAAATGGACGGACTGGAGCTCCTGGAGAAGGCTTATGCACCGACTGTCACAATAACTCCAATCCTAATGGATTTGATGGATCAGTAGTCGTTACAGGGCTTCCTTCTACCATTCAAGCTAACACCAGTTATACGCTTACGGTGACCAATTCTAACCCTAATGGATTAGCTTCAGAAGGTGGATTTCAAATAGTTGCTTTAGACGGAAGTAATAATGATGTAGGTACTATGGCTAACCCAGGATCTAATAGTACCATCACCCTTAGTGGAGGCCGGACCTATTTTGAACATAACCCTTCTACGAATTATAATAATGATATGATCACTTGGACCGTGGATTGGATCTCTCCAAACGGGCCTGATAATGAACCCATCAATATTTATGCTTCGGCAGTTATTGCAAACGGTGCAAGTGGGAATAGTGGAGACCTTACTGTGACATCAGTTGAGACCGGTACTTTAATGGCTAGTGGCGGAACGACCTTAAGCATAACCGTATCAGGAAGCAATGTTTCTTGCAACGGGAATAGTGATGGTTCAGCAAGCGCTAGTGCAAGTGGTGGAACTGCTCCATATATGTATGATTGGTCAAATGGACAATCTGGAACAACCATTACTAATTTAAATGCAGGTACTTATACTGTGACTGCGACAGATGCAAATGGAAACACTGGCGAAGAAGCATATACGGTCACTGAACCAGATGTACTTATGGGTTTTATTGTCAATCAAACCAATGTTGATTGTTCTGGAGGCAATACGGGATCGGCTACAGTCGATGCAGTAGGAGGAACAAGTCCTTATTTATATTTATGGCCAGACGGTTCAATGTCAATTACAAATAATAATCTAAGTGCTGGCACTTTTGATGTAACAGTTACTGATTCAAACAATTGTACAGATTTAATAAATATTACCATTTCTCAAGGAGCACCTTTTGCGGTGGATGTGATTCCCGATGGAGGCATTATTTGCCCAGGATCTGTCTTAAATTTAAGTGCTCTACCTTCAGGAGGATTTACACCATACACTTACCTCTGGTCAAACGGCAACACTGCGCAAAGTATCACCGTTGCCAATGCTGGTACTTACTCAGTTACTGTAACAGACAATACAGGATGTGTATCAGGAGATACGGTATTGGTCACCCCCCACCCTGTTTTTACCATCGATGTAACAGGAACTGACGAGAGTGTACCTGGCGCAAATGATGGAACTGCCTCCGTCAATATTACAAGTGGAAACTCCAATTATAATTTTAATTGGAGTAATGGAGGAACTACACAAACCATTACAGATTTGGCTCCTGGAAACTATTCCGTCACTGTAACAGATGATAATACCAATTGCCAAGTAATAGGAACAACTACCATTGGAACCGGGGCTTGTGATGTCAATTTAACTTTGATTCCATCCAATCCAGATTGTGCTAATAGCAATGATGGTTTCATTGATGTTTTTATAAGTGGAGGCTTAGGTCCATTTACTTATTTATGGAGTACAGGAGATACCATTCTAAATTTAGGTTTTTTAGATTGTGGAGAATATAGTTTAACCGTAACAGACATGCTTGGATGTACGGACGAACAGCTTGCAGAAATCATTTGTCCTGATCCAATAATTCTCGAATTTCAAACGGACACCATTACTTGTTCCAACCCCACAGCTTGCGCTAATGTAGTTGTTACTGGTGGAACAGGACCTTACAATTATGAATGGTCAAATGGTACAAATGGAAATTTTCAATGTGGTTTAGTGGCTGAAGATTATACCGTAACCGTTACTAGCAATGAAGGATGTGTAGGGATCTCAAGTTTTACTATTGAAACTACTGATAGTCTAGAAATCGTATTAGCACTCACGCATGAATCTGCAGAAGGAGCTTCTGACGGTAAGGCAGTAGCATTCGTGATGGGCGGAGTCGAACCATATGAATATCTATGGTCAACAGGCGAGACTGGAAATACTATTAGCAATCTTTCAGAAGGTTTGTATGGTCTTACTGTCACGGACGCTTCTGGTTGCACGACTGTAGAAGATTTTAATATTGATGTAAATGTTTGTCCCTTTGATATATTTTTAGTGCCTAGTAATTTTGATTGTGCTAATACCTCAGAAGGAATCATAGCAGTAGACATTATTCCAGACCCTGGAGTTCCACTTACATTTACATGGAGCAATGGATCAACTAGTGACACATTAACAGGAGCCATAGTCGATGAATATTGTGTAACCATAACCATAGCAAACCAATGCAGTATTTCAGAATGTATCACGATTGATACTCCAGATGAAATTTTGGTTGATATTGTTGAAGTCCAAAGTGCAAACGGTAATGTAGCTGAAGGCTTTATTGATATATCAATATCTGGAGGAACCCCATTTAATGCTCCAGCGGAACCATACATTGTTAAATGGTTTGATGAAACCAATTTTGAAATTGGCAATGAAGAAGATATTTCAGATTTACTACCTGGCACCTACACTTATGAGGTCACGGATTCATTAGGCTGCCGTGTATGTTGTGTTCCAATTGTAATTCAGAATGCCCTATCAGATATAGACTTAGCGCAACATGCAATTTCGATTCATCCCAATCCATTTAATGATGTTATCAGGATACAAAGGGAGGATAATAGCACAAAAGATTACACCTTGAGTTTAAGATCTTGGGATGGAAGTGTAATCGCAACTAAAGTCATTAAGGATTGGAATAGTCTTGAATACAACTGGTACCAAGCAAATCTACCACAAGGAATTTATCTTCTGAGCCTTAATGATGGTGTTCAAAATTACGTGCAAAAAATGGTGAAATATTAAATCGTTATCCTATTGGCAAGGAGCAAAGACCGTTTCAAACTCAGCACCTAACTCAACAGTAAACATAGGTTGAAGTTGAATACTTTTTATTGCTTGAAATTGAGTACTTGTACCTGACAAAATCTGTGCATCACTTGTTATATCAAAAGTAGCTTGATATAAAGGTCGATCAACGATACCGTCAATATGAAGTATTTCTTCACAAATAGGTATTAATCTTACATCATGTGTAAGTGTTGTTCCATTCACAAGATTAAGGGTAAATTCTTCCGTATAATATCCTGATTTTGAATATCGTACTACATAGCTTCCTTGATCAGCTGTTCCAGTAGAATAGCCACCGTCAAAAGAAGAAACCTCGTCATTAACTTGTGTATTCAATATTTCAATATCAACTCCAATCAACATACTACCAGAAACATAATCTTCAACTGTACCAACTATTTTACTTGCTTGGACATAGTTGGGTTGTAAGACATATAAACCCGTCTGGCGATCACTTGCTAAAACAATTCCAGAAGGAAGAAAAGGATAGGCTCCCCAGCATCCTCCAAAGCCTCCGCTAGATCCAGAATAAGTATCATAAGAAGCGACCTTAATTAAATTATTTGGATCAGAAGCATCTGTTATAACGACACCATCAGTATACCAAGATGTAATTAAAAAATCATTCAATTGGTGTGTATTGTGAGGTATGGTATTTGTCCCAGCTGTTTCAAGGGGTTGGAATTTATCTAGAAATTCAATATTTGATGGATCAGAAATATCATAGGATTCTACAAAAGCATTAGAACGCTCGTCAGTTGTAAAAACATAATTACCATTATCTGAAAACCAAGCGTTATGTGTAAAGTCATTTCCCGTAATTTTTGAACCTAATAAACTAGGTGCAGATTTATCACTTACATCATATAGTGCGAATTGTCCAGCATAAATTTCAGAGGTAACCATAATGTCATTCTGCACATAAACATCGTGCGAATAATTTAAATCTGCCACCCCTTCTAATTGAGGAGCAGTTGGATTTGAAATATTTACAATTAAAACTCCCCTATTAAAGACATTACAGCCTGACATATATAAGTAGTCTCCATCAATGTAGATATTGTGACACCTATTCAAAGTCTCTGTAGAACCATCAAAAGTGAGACTTGGTTGCCAATAGCTTACAGCAGAATTACTGGGAATATCATCCATATCTATGATCATCAATCCTTCAGAGCCAACATCAGCAATTACATATGCATAATTTTGATAGGTTTTAATATCCCTCCACGTAGAAGAAACACCAGAATAAGTTGCTGCTAAAATTGGATTTGTTGGCGTTGATAAATCATAAATTCTAACAGAAGATTGAGCACCCATAATTGCATACTCTGTACCTGAACCGTCTACATAGCCCCAAATATCATTGACCAATTGAGAAGGATCATCATTAGCCAAGAGGCTTAAATTAAAATTAGGTTGAGCGTAAAGGGAAGTGGAGAGTATTAAAAATAGAATGGTAATTCTCATACAGTTAATTAACTTTTATAATTATGATTACGAATTTAATGTAATATGGAATAGATTTAGCGTTCTTAATAGGAAATGTCTGCAAAATATATAACATACGAGCCCAATGGTTTTTATAGGAATGGACACTTTAATACCATTTACGCATCTATTGGTCGTAAGTTTCCCAAGCCAGATATTAAAAGAACGCGCGTCAATACACCAGATAATGACTTTTTAGATATTGATTGGATAAAGAAGGGGAATAAACATTTAGCCATTCTTGGGCATGGATTAGAAGGAAGCAGTGACTCTATATATATGCGTGCCAGCTCAAGTATCTTATCTGAAAATGGATTTGATGTTTTACTTATCAATCAAAGATCATGTAGTGGAGAAATTAACCTCGCTGCTACTATTTATCATTCTGGTTTTACATCTGATTTAGATTTTCTTATTCAGAATTTTTGCCATGATTATCAAAAGATTCACCTTATAGGATTTAGTATGGGTGGAAATATCATGCTTAAATATATTGGCCAAAACAGCCACGATCTTGATCACAGAATTCGATCTTGTATTGCGATTTCAAGTCCAATAGATTTGGCCTCGAGCAGCAAGGAATTGTCTAAGTTTCAAAATCGCATTTATGAACTGAATTTTTTGAGATCTTTAAAGGCTAAAATAAGGCTGAAGCAGCAACAATATCCCGAACAATATCCCAATAAGTTAGTCAACAAGGTAAGCAGCATCTATCAATTTGATGATTGGTTTACTGCTCCTATACATGGTTTTAAAAATGCGGATGACTATTATCACCAATCAAGTAGTCTCCACGTTCTTCCTGATATTAAAATTCCAACAACCATAATAAGCTCACTTGATGATCCATTTCTAGGAGATGCTTGTTACCCATTTGAGGAAGCTCTCAATAATTCAAATTTGCATTTGATGATTACACAACACGGTGGTCATTGCGGCTATTATACCAAGAATTCAAAATACAGTTGGCTAGAAAAGCGCATTTTACAACAAGTCAAACATTTCAATAAAAAATTAAAAAAAATAGGACCCTTGACAAATCACAAGCGTCCTAATATTGTTTCTACTTTAACAGCAGTTAAAAAAACAGGCTATAAAAAATAATACATCATTTCGTTTTTGACTTCTTGTTTATTTGTTTTTTAATCGTCTTGATTACCTTGTGATCCATCGTTTCTGTTTCTTCCTTTGCAAGCTTTTCTTTTTCCTTTTTAATGTAAGATTTGACTTCACTTTCAAGATCGATTAATTCTTTTTTGATTTTTTCTCTAGATTCAGCTTTTTCTAATGCATAGTTTTTCAACTCCTCAGCGCTCATAGATTGTAGTTTAGGATCTGTTATTGCAATTTCTGACAACAGCTCCATTTGCTTGGGTTCAGGAGCTTCTTTAATTTTATCAACAAGATCCCAATCTTGATTTTTATATTGTTTTTTAGATTTAAAAAATGATCTTGTTCTAGAGTTTCCTTTACCATAGCTATTTGCATTGGCATCCTGCATGGATTGATTATTAAATTTATTATACCCATCAGCACCGTAAGGAATGTAGGTATTATTTAAAGCACTATTTAATTCTCTTATGCGGTCGTCATAAGGAGTCGTGTAGTGTACAACTTCATCGCCCATATTTATCACCATATATTGTCCACTAGTTGCATTGGCTCCAGCTTCCCAATTTAGATTCACACCCCTTTCATAATTTCCACAAAAGATGGTATTTATTACTACGTTTTTATTCTTTGCCTTTTTACAAGCCTGCTTAAAAGAAACGGGTCCTTGATCAAAAGCTTCATTTCCAGCTATCAATATGGCTTTGTAATCCTTATCACTATCACTCCAATCTAAATCCAACAATGATTGATCAATAACCACTCCGCAGTATTCCTCTCCACCTTGTGTACTCAATTCAAATAACTTCTCAGAAATTAAATCCATATCACTTGTCAAGGGTATAATTTGTTCAATGTAGCCATTGCCCGCCGAAAGTTTGCTGTTCCCGTATTGATATAATGCAATCTCAATATCTGAATCTGTTGCATCTTGTTCCGCACTGGCAAGTTCGTTTACCATTTTCCATAATTGGGATTTTGCTTGTTCAATTAAGCCATCCATACTATTACTTGTGTCTAGTAGTAAAGCCAATTGAATTTTATCGATGCCTTCTGTATGTAATACTTCATTAGACTCTGTATTAATTGTTCCTTTATCAGAATCGGTTAATAATTGAATATTTGGGTTTGCATTATATTTGTAAATAGCATAAGCACTAAATGCAAAAACTGTAACTAGGGTAATAATCAGATTTCTACTAATCATGTTTAAGATTTTTTGATTTACAATGTTTCGGTCATCAAGCATGATGTGGGATTTGAATTTATAGGTGCACCATCGATAAGTTTTAACAAAATGTTAACCTTCCAAAATGTATGGTAATAGTCCTTTTGAATTCGAACATTATTAGAGATTGATTGTATCTTTATAAGTGATATTTATGAAGAAGAGAATTAACATTATAGCAGCAGTCCTAATAATAGGCTTTTTGAGTCTTTCATTTATAGAAATGCTTCCGCCAAATGGCTTGAATGAGCCAGAGCCTATCGGTGCATTCTTGAATGATAATTTTCCTAAAAAAAGCCCGGCTTCCGGAAATTGGAAACTTGTAAACCAATACCCTAATCTGACATTCATTGACCCTATTTCAATGATATCGATTCCTAAAGAAGATGCTTATTATGTAGCAGGTAAATCTGGCTATATATGGCATGTTTCAAAAGATTCTTTAGCGACTGAAAAAACTGTTGTTTTAAATATCTCAGACAAAGTGCTAGCTACGGATGATGCTGGCATGATTAATATGATCTTGCATCCTGAGTTTGGTGATGTAGCAAGTGAGAATTCAAGATACTTATATCTGTTTTACGCATACCATCCTGATATCGAAAATGGCAAGGATGAAAGAATGAATCGTTTATCTAGATTCACAGTTAGTGAAGATTATTTGTCCATTGACCCTGAATCGGAATTGATTCTTATTCAAGATTATGATCCACAGCGTTGGCATATGGGTGGAGGTATGCTATTCGATAAAGAAGGTTTCTTATACCTGAGTTTTGGAGATGGTGGATTGAGTAATGATTTTTATAATTCTTCCCAGCAAATAGATCAGCGTTTTTGGGGAGGTGTTATTAGAATTGATGTAGACAATGATCCGACAAGGTCTCATCCAATCAGAAGATCTATAAATGAATATCCAGGAAGACCAGATAGCTTTCCTGTTAGTTTTACAGCTAATTATATGATCCCCAATGATAATCCTTGGATTGATGAAGGTGGATCTGTATTAGAAGAGTTTTATTCTTTAGGATGGAGATCTCCTCATCGAATGACTATAGATGAAAAAACTGGAAAGATTTGGATTGGTGATGTAGGTCAAGGAGGTCGCGAAGAAGTAAGTATAGTAACAAAAGGTTCCAATGGTGGCTGGCCTTTTAAAGAAGGTGAAGAAAATGGGCCAAGAGAAAAACCACAAAATCTTATAGGTGAAGAAATTCCTCCTAAATACACATACAGAAGAAGTCAGGGTAATGCGATTATTGGTGGATTCGTCTATAGAGGTGAAAGATGGGCCAATCAGCTTGATGGACACTATATATTTGGTGATCATGGTTCAAGAAATGTATGGGCTTTTAATCCTGAAAATTCATCAGTTCAATTTTTAGCTAGTATCCCTAATTTTGGTAATGGGCCTAAAAGAGGAATTTCCTCATTTGCCACTAATGAAGAAGGAGAAATATTTGTTTTAAAGGTGTATGGTACAAGCCTTGATGGTGGGACGATTTATCGAGTAGAATTAAATGGTGATGCTCCCGAGCCTATACCACATTTGCTTTCAGAAACAGGAGCCTTTGAAGATTTACAAAATCTAGTTCCTGCTAAAGGTGTCATGCCTTATAAAGTAAACGCTCCGCTTTGGTCTGATGGTGCCATAAAAAAGAGGTGGGTTGCAATCAAAAATGATGGTAAACACGACAGTCCTGATGAGCAAGTATTTTTTTCTGAAAAAGATGAATGGCAGTTTCCAAATGGAACCGTATTTATCAAACATTTTGAAATGCCAATCGATGTCAACAATCCTGAAAAGACAAAAAAACTAGAAACCCGATTCTTTATACTTGATGAAGATGGCTTGGGTTATGGCCTGACTTATAAATGGTACGATGATGGCACTGATGCTGAATTACTCTCTTCCTCTGTCTCAGAAACTTATGATATTATTACTGAAGAAGGAGCGCAAAGCTTAACCTGGGACTATCCCTCACGAACGCAGTGCATGAGTTGTCACAATGCGAATGCAGGATTTGTATTAGGTGTAAATACCCACCAGCTCAATGGGGCCAATTTTTATGAAGCTACTGGTAGGACAGCTAACCAACTTAAGACTTGGAATCATCTTTCCATTTTTTCTAATCCTATTGAAGATAATGATGTGCCGACTTTCCCAAGAGCGGCTAATTTAGATGAAGAAATTTCATTGCAGCATAAAATCATGTCGTACCTAGATAGCAATTGCTCTCATTGCCACAGACCTGATGGCGTGGATGGTGCTTTTGATGCTCGTTTGACGACTCCATTGGCCTACAAAAATATTATAAATGGTTTGGCACAAAGTCATAATAGTCCAGAAGACGGATTGATCGTTCTTTCTGGTCATCCTGAGTCATCATTGCTTTGGTTGCGAGATTCTAGCTTAGAGGATGATAAAATGCCTCCTATCTCTAAATCTACTATCGATCATAAATACATTGATCTTTTAACCGAGTGGATTGAGGGAATCAATTCCGATTGCCTTGGAAATTTCATTTCTGACCTGCCTTATCAACCATGGTCTACCAATGGATATGGGCCAATTGAGCGAGATCAATCGAATGGTGAAGTTGAAAATAAGGATGGAAATCAAATGAAAATAAATGGCAAAGAATATCTAAAAGGAATCGGTGTCCATGCCTACTCTGATGTTGATTTTGATCTAGCCAGAAAATATGTGC
>CALGNN010000221.1 GCA_937961455.1 uncultured Saprospiraceae bacterium | reverse complement strand
ACTCCTGTAAGGTCGAGTAATGTTTTAGAAGTCCAAGTGAATTCTCTATGATCATCAAAGGCAAATAGGAAACACCCATTAAATTCATCCCGAGGATTGCAGTCATCCTCCCAAGCTTCTAAACGGAAACCAACTCTTGGGTAGTCATAGCACAAAGTCGCCGGATTCGTAATAGTTTGGGAGGCTAAAACTCTATAGCTACTAATATCAACATTCGAAGCTGGGTTGTTTTTTTCTACAATGTGAAAAGGTGAACTTGGGTCGTTGGAATAGTTGCCACCCCAGCCGTCAGTAATCCCTCCTCTCACAGACCAGGTGATTTCCGGTGCACCATTACCGTCACCAAAACTTCCATTCCAACCCACAGCTAACAATTCTGCATGGACGGTTAATTGGGCATGTGCAATTGTCGAGCAGATAAGTAAAAGAGCTGTTAGAGTATATTTTATTGCTTGTTTCATAGCCTATTCTTTGAAAGGAATTTAATTTGATTTAATAGTCTACCACGATTACCTCACTTCTAGGAGATTGGGCACCATTCTTGAAAATGGCTTTTACTTGATAGTGATAGGTAGTATTCATTTTTAGGGATTCGTCTTTAAATCTGAATTGTGCTGACTGATTTTTCTTTGCTTCTTTTATAAGAGCGTCATCAGCCTTTAAGGCATCTATAATTACTAAAGGTTTGTTGTCTATGGCTCGATAGATTCTAAATGCAATCAGGTCTTCGTCGAATGAATAATCCCAATCAAGATTGATATATTTATCACGTCTGTCGACACTAGACTCAATCTTTTCAATTCCATTTCTTACGGCCTTAGGTATTTTTTTAAGTTCTAATATTTTAGAGTCTGCAATCAGTCCAACATCATCTGTAACTCTAAGCATATATTCGAAGCGATTTTTCACTGCGCCACTGGTGTCTCTAAAAAATCGAACACCTGCGTCCTCAGGGTAATTAAAAGTTTTGAGCGTAGCCCAATTGGTTGAACCCTTTACTCGTTTTTTAATTTCCAATGTACTTACATCTCCACTTGGACTATTCGCCCAAGCAATTTCTATCCATTCATTACTAGCCTCATATTCCTTGAAGTGAGGTGCTACTGGAGCTATAGTATCTGGTCGCATGACTTCTGCATATGGCGAAAAATCGGACACATTTCCTCGCAAGTCTTCAGCAGTAAGTTTGATAAATACAATTTCGGAAAGTGTGTTTAAGCTAACTGAATCTATGTGATAACCTTTCTCTGTTGGCCCAACAGTTATTTGACTGTATTCTCCATAGGGGTTATTTGATAGCCATACTCTATTGCCGAAAAAGTCATCATCGGTCGTGTTTTTATCCCATGTAATAACCATCTTCCCATCTTCCATTATTTTTCCTCTTACATTTTCAGGAATGGCAGGAGGATCTTCATCATAAAGTTGGGCTAGGGCAGAGAATGATTCTAAGGGCCTATTATACATATCAATTGCAGATACCACATAGTAGGCAGCAGCGACAGGGTTTTCATCAACATACAATCGTTTGTTAGCTTCAATGATCTGAGTGGAAATTTGCTCGAAAGGCCCATCAGCATTTTGAGACCGAGCAACATGAAAACCTATAATTTGCGCTTCGTCTTCTTTGTCAAATTCCCATTCTATGGTGAGTTCTCCTGTATTTAATTCTAAAACTCCAGAAATGAATGGAGAAAAATTTGGCAAGGGACTTTTGCCCATACCTTGCACGGCATCAGATGGAGGACCTTGTTCATCAAAAATGGTTCTTCCAGAAATTCTATAGAAGTAGGGAAGGTTGTTGAATTCCAAAGTGTCTACATAGTGAGCATAAGTTTGTTCTGTTATAGATCTATCTGTAGTTATGAATGGAAGGTCATTTAGCAATTCCCAATCTAGACCATCTCTAGACTTTTCAATATTGAAGCTTACATAAAATTGGCTGAAGATTTCTTTGTCCCAACTAACACTTACTTTTTTGTCTGCAAAATCTGCTTGTACATCAATAATTTTTGGCAGAGGGTATGCGGACTGATCATCTACGTATGCAAAGGCTGTGTCGATAAAAATCTGTGTTGAATCAGCTGGATAAATTTTATATAGGTATCGCTCACCTGGAGTAATATCTTTATCAATAATTCCTAATCCTATAAAGCTTGCGAGTTCAAATGAATGATCTGCTGCAAAGAGGGTGAAGCCGAATCGATTTTGTTCTTCCTGAGCAATGTTTTGTATCGTTTCCGGATTAAATTCATCACCCATTTGTGGAGTGAATGATTCGCCATAAATAGCTTGTGCAGCTACAGGTGCAAAGTCATTTCCTCTACTTATTAGCTGCCAAGCTTTTTCGTTAGCAGATGGTTTAAGAGGGGCATCATTTAATCGGGTTCCTTTCCTGCGGCTGGAATAGTCTAAAACTTCAGTTCCTACCATAAGGGTATATCGATCTACATTAAATCCTACTTCATTAAGTGCTCTCCATGCTTCGGGAGTTGTTGGAGCCCAACGCAGTTTGACAACATCCTCGGAAATTCTGCTTACAGCTTTTATCTCTGAGGGTGTATTATCATCAGCAAAAAACGGTACTTGAGCAAATGAATGGCTGCTCAAACAGAGAAGAAATATTGTTATGCTTATTGTCAGTTTTTCCATAATATTAATTTGAACTTCCATAATTAAAATCTAGAAAATAGGTAGAGTTTGGAGTATCCTTTCCGGGAAGGATGTAATGCATCAATGCTCTATAGCTTCCATACTCAGGGAATTTATATCTCCAGTTAACCAAATTTTGATAGGCTGGAGGGTAATTTTGATTGTTGTAAATGTAGGTAGCCACCAGAGGCCTAAATTGGATATTATCCTTATAAGCTTGCCATGGCACTTTGTATACAGCCTTCGTTCTAAACTCATGAAGCGTTACAAAATTGGCTTGAACATCTGCAGCCGTCAATTTCTGTAGATCAAATTGTTGGCTTAACGGGATGGATCTTATTGGCGGAGCTCCAAGTATTTCCTGATCTCTCCAATTCATTGGAATATCAGAATTAGGAACATGATTGTACATCATAATATTTATGGAATCTCCCCAGCTGTTTGCGGTATTCAAAAGATCCGCTTCGACGGCTATAAGTGCATTGATGTTGTCATCTCCATTGTGATATCCTTCAAGCTCGAACTGATCAAACTTTTCTTGGCCTTCGATATCCATTCCAAAAATGTCAATCGAATTTCCTTCATTTTGATTATCATATAAATAGGTGGCGTAATGCCATTCATTAGAAAGATCTAATGCATTCATTTTTGCCAGCCATGTATTATGAAGGCTTGTTCTAAAATGTAGTCCGAAAATTTTTGCTGTATCTGATTGAGTTATACCACCTTGGATTTGTTTGTCTTGAATTAGGATGGTACTAAATTCATCATCATCAGTATTTGGATCATCTTCTTGTTGAACATTTGCCAATGCATCCGTTTCGATTTCAATTACATTTTGGTCAACTTCAAATTCATCCATACTAGTAGGAATGTTAATCAATTCCATTGAACAGATCATGTCTGTCATAAGGTTGCCACCTGGTATGGCAAAGTTGACTTGGTTATCTGTGCCGTTATAACTAAAGTCGGCGAATCCTCTTGTTGAATTAGTTTGTGTGAAAACAATCTTTTGATTCCAATCTGCTGGATCTAATTTAAAAGCAGGCTCCGTTTTAAAGAGATAATCTTGACCCTGCTTTAGTTTAATATATCCAGATGCACTCTCATCTTTTAGGAAATTCAATTGATCAACAATGGGATAACTGTATGCAACATTATGATATGGAATGTAATCAGGCGCTTCATCAGTAGTGAATATAATTTCTTCTTCCTGCTTATATGGCTGACCTGTTTTAGTGCTTATAAGTTCTTTCCAACTTGCTCCTTGATCAGTAGATTTTTCAACTCCAGCTACAACAATAAGTCTATGCTCAGTCAGTCCATCTAAAACGTCTTCAGGATTTAAGCTGATTACATCTCCCTTAATACTCCAAGTTTTTTCTCCAAGGACTTCACGTCCAGTACTTAGATTTACTACTTTGAAAGTATCTAGTTTTGCTCGATAATATTCCATTTCACCGTCGTCATCAGGAATTTTGAAGACCTTGCCCATAGGCATACTAAATGCTACTTGGGGTACGGTGAATACATCAACGTCTGAGGTGCTATTCGCATCAGGGGAAGTAGAGGCGATGATTTTAATTCCGGCTAATTGGTCAGCTCCAATGATGTCACATTTTTCTCCCACTTCAAATTTGAAATTACAGGTACCCTTAACTAGTCCACCAAGAATGCTATAATAACCTCCAATGAACCCACGCATCCACTCTGGATTTGGCAATTGTGCTTGAAGTAATGCTGCTGCTCCAATACTAAGAATTTCAAACCTTCCTTTGAGTCCGAAAATATCAACAAAGAGCCCAATAGAACCTTCTAGGTAAGCATAGATTTGTCCAGTGGCATACCAGCCCTTAATTCCTATTGGTTCAGTATTACTCGGATCTGATGCACACCTTGCTTCATTGCCAACATTTTGCAGCATGGCATCAAAACCCCAACCTGCGTAAAATGATGCATAGAACAATAAGAATTTGACTTCTGGGATACTGATATCTTGTGAAAAACCTAGAAGTAATCCACCACCATTTGAAAATCTAGGATCATCTCTAGAAGTAATGTTGTAATCTCCATCACCAAGGATACTTTGTACTCGTGCAGGTGGAGGAGGGAATGGTGGTAGTTTTGATCCAAAATCTAAATAGGCCGTTAGCATCATACCTATATCTGCAATTTCGTAAGAATTGCTATCATCATCGGCTGCTATGTCATCATCTTCTTCCGCATCATCTCCAAAATCTGGGAGCGTGTCATCGTCATCATCATCATCATCTAAAACTATGTCTGAGTCGTCATCATCAAAAAACATATCATCGCTATCCTCGTCATCATCTTCTGCATCATCGAAGAGATTGTCATTTCCTGATAATGGATTCCCGTCATCTACATCCGCGTTGGCATTTTGATCATTTGAATCATCTTTTCGTAATAATGCCAATAAATCAAAATTCAATTTTATTCTTTTTTGTGGCGTACCTAAGTAGACATACCATTCATCAGGATTGCCATGAATCACTCCTTCACCTGCCATGTGTTTAGGGAAAGTATAAGCCCCACGAATCATACCTTTAACCGCGTATACAAATATTTTTATGTTGGCATGAAATTCTTTTTTAGGAACATTGTATTGCAAGTCCATTTTGGCTGCCAATGAAGGAGGGTCTTGGGGCTTGTTAGGTAATTTAGGGGGTGTCATAAATTTAAGATTCCCTTGTAAGCCAACTCTGTTGACACCCCAATTCGGTGTAAAGGTAATTTCGAATGTAAGGTCTCCATTAAATGCTTCCCTTTTTATAGCACCAAATCCAACCATTGCTTTTATGCCAAGGCCTACTTCTTTAGTAGGTACATACCTTGTTCCTGAGAGAGACATTCCAAGATCTCCAATATCAATGTCCATATTATGTATTTCATCATCGATATCATTTCCATCATCATCGGTCTGTGATTTATCTGGTATTTTTACAGATGCAAAACCTTTTCTTTCCATGTGGTAGGAGGCGCCTCCTCCAAGGCCATATAAGGCCAGACCTGAACCTCCCAAAGCAATGCCAGGGTTCCATGCCATAGCAGCATCTGCCATCCAGTATCTAAAGGGTACGCCATTTTCATCTTCAACTGAGCCACACTGGAATACGGCTCCAAGTGCAATCTTTGGTTTAAACTCTGCCTCAATCATGGCTCTGAATCCAGAGCCATATGTGGGCATCGCCTCATACCAACCAATCGATCCTCTTAGATTAAATCCAGTAGATTTATAGTCGAGTGAAAGTTCATTTACTACAACTCGATTGAAGGTCCATTTTTGTCTATTGGTATTTGGGTCTAGATTGATATCACAAATGATACCTATGTTTCCTTCTCCCGCAAAACCATTGTCTTTATCCTTCACCAAATTAACAGCTGCTCCAATTCTAAATTCTACTGCTGACTTATCTTGATATTGAAGAAAACCTACTTCACTAATGGTTATTGGGAATCCAGCTAATTTATTCTTAGCCGTATTTCCTGCACTGAATTGCCAGGACCCTGGTTCAACATATGGGTAAAATGATTTTAATTTAAATTTTTGAAAAGCGACTCCGGGTACTTTCAATGAATCAATGTTGACATCCGTTTTAGTGGTGTCGCCAGTAGGTGCACCAAAGGTTGCTATGCCTGAAAAATTACCTTCTACTCGAAACTCATCATCATTGTCAAAGTAAGTGACATTGAGTTCAGAATCGTACAAGCTAAGATTTGCCTTCATTGCTTGGAAGTTGACGGTGTCAACAGAGTGAATTCCAAACATATATTTTGGCGGTTGAATAAGGCATTGATATCCTAGAGGCGTTTCGAATGCTGGTACGTCAATAACGCCTTTTAAATAAGCTTTATGGAATTCGTTTTGTTTAATTCCTATGCCAACAGAATCTATTCCGAATCCCCAGGATCCAATTCTAGCATCTTTGTGATCAACTAGCTTGCTCCCATAAATATATCCTGTGACTCCTGTAGCATCAATTATGATATTCTCAACACCGAATTCTATTTGCTTCCGATCTTTTGATTGAGCCATGATGGTTTCATACCAACTTTGATTGTAGCCATTTCCAGGTGGTATATCACAAGGATTGTTATCGCAATAGTCCTCATCCACAATTATTATTGGATCGTCATCATCATCGAAAAGATCCGCTATTAAATTTCCATCATCATCGATATCGTCTTCTGTTAGAATAATAGGGTCGTTATCTTCTTCTATATCGTCTTCGTCTATTGTTCCATCTCCATTAGTATCTTCAGAAGCAGATTTTTTAAATCTTTTAGGTAATCTTACCCTCATGGCTTTTAAGTAAAATCCTTCCCATTCTGGACTGGATCTTCCTAGAATTCCTTCTGTGTTTGTAAACTGCGCATTGACATCTGCATTTTCATATCCGTAAGGAAATATAACTGAAGGGGGTGTTTTTTTGCCACTAAAATCAAAAATCATTCGATCGACAAAAAAGGTCCATTCGGGTAATTTGGTAAATTCAAAAGGTGATACTGAAACATCAGCAATAAATTCATTTGGGTCAGGTGATTGAATTTGGAAAAAGCCTGTAACGTAGGTTGAATCTTTAGGTAAACCTTTATTCCAATCAATAGGAACCATCAAATCTCTGCAAAACTCGACTTTCCCTTTGACAGACATCGATTTGAAACCGTGACAATCCCAACCAACATAGGTTTTCTTTCCCTTCTCAAAAGTGATATTAATCTTATCATTAAAAGGGATTGAGATGTTATTTGCTAAGCGGAGTTTTGATTCTCCTACAAGACCACCTGGATGAAATGATGCATTTTTTAATTGGAATGCAAGCACCGTTGGCTTTCCCCCATTTGGACTTGGAATCGTGGTTTGCATAAATGCATTGAGTAAAGCACCTGTAGGAGTGAACTTAAAATTATCCAAAGCAATGACGATTCCTTTCCCGCCATCTCCAGCAACCGTCAGCCCATAAGGCAAAGTATTGGAGCCTAAATTTAGTCCCATGTCAAAGGCATCCGATGTATTAAATTTGTGCAAATTTTCACCTTCGTAAGGTTTTCCAGGAGAATAGGGATTAGAGGGATCATCATAATCAAAGGGATCATAAGGATCAAAAGTGTTATAAGGATTCCACATGTTATCTCCCTTAAAAGGATTGTCTTCAGTGTAAGGGTTGTTGGGGTTGCTGTAATCAGTTGGATTGTAAGAGGCAACTTTGTTGAATGGATTATAGGGGTCATAAAAGTAACTATCGTCTACACCTACTTGGGGCTTATTCGGATTGTACGGAATAAAACCACCTTGGGCTGCTAGATCTACAGTCGCATATGATGAATCTAAGTCTCCAGGACCTGTTTGAGATAAGGGTTTGATAGCCTTTGGTAAATTGCCACAGAAATCTGTATCATTAATTCCAATATTAATTTTAGCAATTGAGTCGGCTGAAATAAACCCTGGTAGTTTCTTTAACCCCTCAGATACTATTACGATATTGCCATCAAGAACTTCACGATCGCTATTAACTGCTAGACTTTTAAACCTTCCAAAAAATTGCAAACCAAGCCACCCGACTTCTACGTCTGCATATCCGACCCATCTTCCTTTACTATTTTTAGAGGCTGTAATGATTTTTGCTGGAAAGCCAGAAATGGTAATAATGTCTCCGGGAAATAAATTATCTATTGGAGTTGTATTGCTAGGTCTTGGGAAAGTGCTTTTATCACCACAATTATATAGAGAAGGATCAAAAGGATCTTTTTTTGTGGTAAAAGTACCTATAGGAGAAAAGTCACTTTCCACTTTACCATTACATAGTGTTTGAATGGAATATTCATATGTCGTATTGTCTTGAAGATCTTTAATGGTGTGGGGAGCAAAAAATGCTTGATCTTCATACCATTGACTTCCTGCAATTTTTTCTCGATATCTAACAACATATTCATTGTAACCCACAAAAGGATCCCAGTTTACTTTTACATTTGTTTTACCTGTATCAATGATGCCGACTCCAGATGGAAATTCACAAGCTTCACCAAAGACGAAACTCTGCACTTCACTCCAGCCATTATTTTTAAATCCATTTTGTAAGGTAATGTCTCTAATTTGCACCTGAATCAGGTAGCGAGATCCTAAATCCATGGGAGGATCATGAGGCTGCATTTGATAACTAGTTTGCGTCATTACAGTCTTAGTAAAGTGGGGCTGATTAAATATTAATATTTGATCAGGACTTAGGTTTGAGCTGTATGGCCATTCATAGACTTCTACGGTATATTCTGTTGGAAAGACGCCATTGTCCATTCTTTCCCAATTCAAAAGCAGTTGTTGATTTACTTGAAGAGAAGGTAGTTGCCCAATAGGTCCAATCACTACTGGTGGGTCAAGTACGGTCGCTGAGATCATGGTGCATGATATATTAGAAGCTGCTTCTTCATTGCTTCTATCGTAATCATATAACTCGAAACAGATCTCATATAATCCGGGAGGCAAGCCGCCTTGGGCATTGTAATCTTGTATGCTATAGCCAATAAAATCAAGATTGTTGATGTCGAAGTATTGAGAAAGGTCAATTCCTTGTAAGGTCACAGGAACACCAAAACTCAAATTGATGGGATGCGAAATGAAATTTTCTTTTGTTCTGAGTTCAATACCTGCTCCTTTGATTGCAACCTTTAGGCGTGCCTGATAGGCAATCTCATTTACATCATTAAGCATGAATGTTGCACTTAGTTTGTTGACTCCGGATTGCACCATCTCCGCAAGATTACCCGTATGCGGAGGAAATGATTGAGCTGTGGCTGTAACAGGAAAAACAGGTTGTGCAAGTAGGGTGAAGCTGGTAGAGCAAAATGCTATTATAGTCAAACATTTTATCATCCATTTAATGGAAGATATTTTGTTAAATGCTTTTGCGTATTTCATTCGAATCAATTTTTTATTATTGGCTTGAAGATTTTTCATTTAGAATTAGTTTTTGGCTTTTTTAGATTTTGCTTGAGAACCCCCAATAGCAGATTCAAAAGAATAGCTGTATCGTACATTCCCGTAGACCTCACTAAAATCTCCTACTCCTTGACCTCCAGAATTGGCTCTGTTGATGTAGCTGATTGAAAGATTTAAATTTTGGTTTTTAGCAATATTCCATCCGCTTACTAGCGAAAGATTAACTACTTGTGAGGTATTGCCACTTTCTACCATTACATGATTATAGGTGCACCTAAAGGTGTTGTTCCATTGGTTGTTGAAAAAGGATTTACTTATGGTGCCCGTTGGCGAAAAAGTGTTGGTGCTATTGCCTGCAAAATTGGAGTTGTTGTAATTAAAGGAGGCCGACCAATTCATGTTAGCATCAGTAAGCTGTTGACTAAAAATTAGGATGACATTTGAAAATATGGCCTCTGCATCTGCAATTACTTCGTCATTCTTAATGCTATTAGCATTTTGGTAACTGTAAACCGCACTCAAACTAGAGGGATTATATTCTTGTCCTACTTTATATGCAGCAGAAAAACTTGCCGATTGGGTAAGCTGTGCTAGAAAAAGTGAGTCAATAAATACTGCAGGATCCTCTTTAGCTCTTATTTTAGTCGCATTATTGAAATTGGAATAAGAGCTTGCAAAGTTTAGTTTTTTGGATGGGGCATATGCAAGGTTTATGGAACCTACAAATCTGTTGTTAGTAGGTTTTGTCAAGTCATTCACGTTGGTTTGTTCCAGTCCTCCTCTAGCGGAAATATTTAGCTTATTTTTTAAAAGACTGGTACTTACAGAAGTGGTATAATGAATGAGGTCTGTATTAAAGAAAAGAGATCCCAGAGTTTTAAATCCGCGATCTATCTTTTCATATTGCAATCTAATGAGGAATTTTTTTGCATTGTAACTGAGTCCTGTGTTTAAGGCGTTGCCAAATCGCGCAGTTTCATTAGCTTTAAATAAGCCAAACAAGGTGTTTTGTACGCCACTAAATTGACTAGAAAGGGGAGCACGGACATCTGAATTAAAGGCACTTCTCGCAAGCTCAGCATCGAGTATAATTTTATTATTAAATGATTTTTTAGCGCTCAATGAAGAAACAATGTTGGAAGCAGGGGTTACATCATATTCTATTGGGTCAGCGATTGATTGAGGGTCGTCTTCTGCACTAAAGAGAATAAAGTTTACATCAAATCCTCCGCCTTGATAACCACTTAAAACACTCCAGCCCATTCTTCTGTAGGCTGGGTTGATAGCTTGTCTAGAATTTAAATCTTCTGCGTTGGCGCGTACTAATTGACCATACATCGCTTTGAATGTGAATCCTCCAGGAGTTAATTCTAGTCCTCCACCTCTAAAATTATTTCCAGAGAGTGTATATTTTGAGAAGTACATGTTTCTATCGCCAATGTGAGCCTTAGCCCATTTGTAGGTAGGACTTATTCCTGTGAAAGCATAGGAGGGAAGTCCAAATTGTTGGTTTCCATCGGAAAAACTCAATGAAAAGGGAGCATCAATCCCAAGGAAATTTAAATTGAGATTTACATTTGCTAACCACTGGAGTTGATCTCTTCTCGGATCTATATTATTCGATCCATAAAAATTATTCATTAGGCTGATTCCACCACCAAGACCAAGAGATTGATCTTTAATGTTTTTAAGATTAGACCCTATGGATTCGATGTCTTGTGAATGAATAGATAGTGCGCATAGGATTAAAACGCAAACGATTCGAAATCTAGGAAAGATTTTCGTTTTCATAGTCAGATTGTTTTCTAATAGCAGTTATTACTTTGCCAATCATAATGTCATTGTTAGACATTAATTGGTCCACAGCTTTCCAAGTGTTTTGGAAAACTCCTCTAAAATCATATTAGGGTAAATGCACTTACTTTATTTGGAATTAATTTATGCTTGTACGAATCTATCTATAGGTAAAGTTGATATAGCGCACTGTCTTGAATATGATCTAGCCTCATCACTTAATTCAAAAGTATAGTATACAGCGATCTATTTCACTACACAAAACGGTAGTATTTTGTGTGAAGCAAGGTTAATCCAGATTCTTAATAATTAGTTTAGGAGAAGTGTTGAATTGAAATCAAGCGTTTGCTTTAATGTACTTTGCAATGGCTTCTGCTTTATTTTTTGCGTGCAGTTCTTGAAATAATTTTTTGGTGTGATATCTAACGGTATCAAGAGAAATGAAAAGTTCTTTAGAAATGGTTTTATAAGTTTTGCCCTCTATGATCATTTCAATTATTTCTTTTTGCCTTTCAGTCAAATTGATTACGGGTTTTTTGACCATGCCGTTGACAAAAAAGTGTACAATTTCTCGAGCTACTGAAGGAGACATATAGGAGCCTCCGTTGGCAACAATTTGAATTGCATTTATAATTTCATTTAATCGCTCTTTTTTAGAAATATAAGCACTGGCTCCTGCACAGAGTGCTCTAACAATTTTTTCTTCTTCTTCATAAGAAGTAAGAATCATGATGTCCAAATCTGGTTTAACTTTTTTAAATATCGGAATTCCTTCAATGCCGGTTATGTTAGGCAGGCCAATATCTAAAACTAATACATCGATGTCAAGATGTTTTTTCAGCAAATTTATTCCATCTGTAATGGTACCTGCAGCAAAAACAATTTCAGTAAGATCAGAAAGCTCAAATAAGGTTTTTAAATTTCTCCGATATTCAAAGTCATCTTCTATTACACCTAATTTTATCATAGCGTCATGAATTAAAGTAATTAAGACCGTTTAGCTAAGTCTTTGTTTAAGAAGCCTTAATGTTTTTAATATGGGAGTAATTTCAAATCAGTAGTTATAAATATCTCAATAAAAAATTAATAACTAGAAATAGATAGATTTTATTTTTTTCGAAATTTTAATGGAATAACGAGTTTCAGTGCAGACCACTCTTGATTGATCGACACTACTTTTACATCTACTAAATTTAGAGCGAGTGCCCTATTCCTTATGAGGTTTTCATTTACCTCCGTTTGTTTTTTAGAACTTTTCTTGTACCATGATACCCATATCATTCCATTTTGCACAATTTGAGATTTGAATTTTATTAGGATTTTTTCTACAGTTTTGGCCCGGTTTGTAAAGAGATGTACGACATCATACAATTCCTTATCATTATTTGATTCATGGAAATTGACAGTAAATGGTATTGTGCCTAATAGATCAAAATACTCCTCCGGCTTGTTAATTATTAATACATCAAAGGAGTCTTTATAACCGAGTTTTTGGTAAAGTTGTCTGATAAACGGTCTTAATTTAGGTACTTAATGATTTGTGTTTTCAAGGCTTCAGGAGGAAGTTCTTTACCGACGTATTCTTTCATTACATTGATTAAATCTTGGGTAAGTAATTCTGAGAATCCTAATTTAAAACCAGTTTCCTGGATGAATTTTAATTCATTCTGATCAATGGCTTGGTCGATATTCATTAAGAATAAAGTATAATACATTATTCTCATGCGCTCTAATTCATCAGGAGGTATGTGGATATCTTCATTATGTTCACTCCAAATTACCTCATCAATCTCTTTTGTGCTGAGTCCTAAATGCAAACCTGCATCTTTAAGATACATTTCTTCTTTCGGATTAATTTTGTGATCAATCTCTGCTAAGCGGCATAAGTAATGCAAAATATTTTTTGCTTTATACTTCTCAGGAATATCCATAGTAAAGTTTTATTATCGTCCTCGTTCCGACTCAATAATTCTTCTACATTTTTTTCTGGTGTTGCCAAAAACCAAATTCACACTAAGTCCAACTTGAATCGAATGATAATTTAAATTAATACCATTATCAATTAAAACCAAATCCGTAAGATCGTCAGTAACTACTAGGTGATAGTTATAGCTAAAAGTAAAATGTAAGATGCTATAAATGGGATTTGAGATCCCAACACCAACATTGTATCCAGGTACTTTATCTAGATTTAAAAGCGTGCCTCCAGGCTTTTCAGGATTGTTGTCATTAATTTCAATATCATGATAGCCAGCTCCAAGTCTTAATACAAAACCAGATCGATAAGCAGGTAATGAACTTGCATTTCCTCTAAAGAATATCCCTCTATAGCTATTGGTAAAACTTAGCTCTCTAATTTCATCATTAGCATCAGCCAAATAAGTATAATCAGCAGCTTTTAATCCTTGAAAATATTCTAATCCCACTTGTGCATGATGAATGCCTCCTGCAAGTCTAATCCCTAATGGAGCATAGCCAGTCTTTTCAGAAATATTTTCTGGACTATAGTTGGGAATGTTGAAGCCACTATAGCTTTCAATAAGTAATTGTTGTGCTTTTGATTCGAAACTACAAACGCTTAAAAAGAGGATGGTGTAAATTATTATTTTATTCAAAATGCAGTGTTTTATAGTAAGATGTTATTTTTTGCAAAAGTGTGACTTTAATGTGTTAAAAAGTAATTAAATAAAAAAAAATCAGACAAGAGGAGTTGTCTGATTTTATAGTAAAATTTTGTTGGAAGTTCCCGAAAGGTGTGTTCACCTTCTTCGCATATTTTTTTAATAAAAAAAGGCAAAGTAAGTTTTTGGTTACTTTGCCTCATTTACAGTCTGGTGGACTCATCTTTAAATCGTTTAAATTTAATAATGATTACAGATTAAATATAAGGCTATTTGATATAAAAGTCAATTAAAAGTGGGTGAAATTTATAAATTAACTAATATTCTTTGGGTATAATCCTTGAGTGTAGAATAAAAAAATATTCAATTAAATGAGATGGAGCTTTGTTAATCCTGGTAAAACTAAGTTTGTTAGACTAAAATAGCTCACGTGCGACATAGTCGAGATGTATCAATAGCTATAGGAAAGAAGCTATTGAAATTAATTACCTTTGAGGCTTCAATTTTAGATTATGCCTCTTGTGAGAAATGTTTTGATTTTACTTTGTTTTTTGAGCACAAGTATTGTGATGGCTCAGACAGGAGTTGTCAGAGGGAATGTTTTCGATAAAGATTCGGGTGACCCAGTCATATATTGCAATGTCTTCCTCGATGGCACAACCCTTGGAGTGACCTCCGATTTGGATGGATTTTTTACCATACCCAATGTTCCTGCAGGTGAATATAATCTGACAGTTAGCTATATCGGATATGATACCATATCAGTACCTATCAATGTTAGAAATAACGATATCGTATATGAGCGAATTTTTCTTGAAGAATCCTCAGTCCAATTACAAGCGGTTAACGTATCCGCTAGAAAAGCAGAAACAAGAACAGAGGTAACCGTATCAAAAGTTACAGTTACTACTAAAGAACTTAAAGCCTTACCAAGTATTGGGGGAGAAGCAGATATTGCCCAATACATTCAAGTTTTACCAGGTGTAGTTAGCACAGGTGATCAAGGAGGACAAATCTATATTAGAGGTGGTGCACCCATTCAAAACAAAATCCTATTAGATGGTATGACCATCTATAATCCTTTTCATTCCATAGGATTCTTTTCAGTCTTTGAAACGGAAACGGTGAGATCCGTGGATGTATTAACTGGAGGATTCAATGCAGAATATGGTGGTAGAATATCAGCAGTAGTAGATATCAAAACTAGAGAAGGGAATAAAAAACGATTGTCTGGTGTAGTGTCAGGAAATCCTTTTCAATCAAAAATTTTATTAGAAGGGCCCATTAAAAAATTAAATGAAGAAACAGGAAGTAGTACTTCCTTTATGATTACCGGCAAGCGATCTTATATAGACAAAACTTCACCTGTTTTATATCCATATGCAACACAAACTGCAGAAGGTCTTCCTTACAATTTTACTGATTTTTATGGTAAAGTTTCCATGCTCAGTGGCAATGGGTCAAAGCTGAATGTATTCGGTTTTAATTTTGATGATAGGGTGAATTTTACAGACTTGGCAAACCTTAAATGGAATGCTTATGGTGGAGGTGTCCAATTCAACTTGATTCCTTCATCTTCTGATTTAATCATCAAGGGCTCGGTAGCCTATTCTGATTACAATATTGAGTTGGACGAAGCGCTCCAAGAACCTCGAACTTCCGGGATCAATGGGTTTAATATCGCTATGAACTTTTCCTATTACGGAGATAATAATGATATTAATTATGGTTTTGATGTAAATGGTTTTGGAACAGATTTTAAGTTTCGAAATTTTTCTGGAATCACACTTGATCAATTTCAAAATACGACTGAGATCGCTGGTTATTTTAAATACAAGCAGCTAGTCGGACCTCTAGTAATTGAACCAGGCCTTCGTGTGCAATACTATGCTTCATTGAATAACTTTTCAATAGAGCCAAGACTGGGTCTCAAATGGAATATTACAGATGACATTAGATTCAAATTAGCTGCAGGTTTATATTCTCAAAATCTCATTAGTACCGTCAATGAAAGAGATATCGTAAATCTATTTGTAGGTTTCCTCTCTGGTCCCGAAGAGACCATTTTCAAACTCAATACAACAGAACCAACTGACCACAGATTACAAAAATCTAGACAAGGTATTGTAGGGCTAGAATTTGATTTGATGAAGGGTTTAGAATTTAATGTTGAAACATATTACAAAGATTTTAATCAACTTATAAGTGTAAATAGAAACAAGCTAGATCCTACAGATCCAGATTTCATTACAGAAACTGGAGATGCTTATGGTTTAGATTTTTTAGTGAAATATGAGAACAGAAGAACCTATTTGTGGGCTACCTATTCGCTATCTTATGTAAATCGATTTGATGGTATTCAAACTTTTCCTACAGTTTTTGACCGTCGACATAACGTAAATTTGCTAGGAACTTATAAATTTGGGGATGGAAGCTGGGAAGCAGGAGCCAGATGGAACCTTGGCTCAGGATTTCCGTTTACCAAAACCCAAGGTTTTTATAGCGATTATAACTTCCTTGATGGAATCAATACCGACTATATTTCTGAGAATGCGAACCTCGGTATCATTTACGATGAAGAACGTAATGGAGGTAGACTGCCTTATTATCATAGGCTTGATCTGTCGCTTAAGAAGAAAATAGAAATCTCCAGAAACATGAGCTTGGAAGCTGTTGCCAGCGTTACCAATGCTTACAATCGTAACAACATTTTTTATTTTGACAGGGTGACGTACAGCCGTGTCGACCAACTACCAATTTTGCCCAGCCTGGGTCTGACTTTTACTTTTTAAAGTCAAAATATGAGGAAATTGTTATGTTCCTTGATGTTCACATTAGTGAGCATGGGAATGCTATGGGCGCAAGATCGCTTTATAGCTGGTGATGATCAAAATTGGGATATTCCTTTGGCTATTCATAAGGTCGAAGGAAATACAAAGCAAAACAAAACGGAACTTGCTGATCTCTCAGCAGGGTATAATCCTTATGCCCCTCAGGGAAAGGTTAGATCTATGGCTGAATGGGAATCTATCCAAAGTCTTATGATAAGCTGGGTTGCATTCAAAGATGTTCTTTCAAAAATAGTAGCTGCAGCCCAAAAGGAGTGCGAGGTGCTAATCGTCTGTAGAGATAAAAATTTAGCTCGTCTTGAGCTGGAGGATAGGGGTATTGATTGCAATGATAATATTACATTTCTTGAAACTCAAGTTAATACGGTTTGGGTAAGAGATTATGGTCCTCAAAGTATTTATGTGGATGGTTCATTGGCTTTTGTTGATTGGGAATACAATAGGCCAAGACCTGCTGATGATCAGCTCTCTTATACGGTTGCCAAGCACTTCAATAGTGTCTGCTACGGGTCACAAGAGGCCTCAGATGCCATCCTATTTACCGGAGGAAATTTTATCACCGATGGTAAAGGAACTGCATTTTCGAGCAAATTGATTTTAGAAGAAAATATTTTACCCAATAGGGTGCCGGCCATGATGAAGAAGTATATGGGGATTGAAAAATTCATTACACTTGACACACTTGAGTATGATGTCATACATCACTTAGATATGCATATGAAGTTATTGGATGAGGAGACGCTTCTAATTGGTCAATATCCAGAAGGTGTCTCTGATGGGCCGATCATTGAAAAAAATGTGGCTTATATTAAGCAGCACCTAAAAAGTCCTTTGGGTAATCCTTATAAAATAATTAGGATTCCCATGCCTCCTGACCAGATGGGTGTATATCCAGATCAGATGGGCTTTTATCGAAACTACACCAATGCAGTATTTGTAAATACGTCCATCTTAGTTCCCATATATAATTGTCCTTATGATCAAATCGCTTTAGATATTTGGCAAACAGCTATGCCTGAGTATAAAATTGTACCTATAGATGCAAATGATCTAATCGAAGCAGGGGGAGCCTTGCATTGTGTTACAAAAGAAATAGGTGCTTATTAAAGCAAAATAACTATTAGCTGATTTTTATCTCAACAAAGTAACATCTCCTTTTCTTTCGTCTTTATCCCCATCAGGAGCGATGAATTGTATCAGGTAAACGTAAACTTCAGCAGGAGCCAATTGCCCTGAACGATAAGTTCCATCCCAAGTATCTAAGATGTCTTCAGCTTCCCACATTTTCTGTCCCCATCTATTGTAGATCACAAATTTTTCTAGCGTATAATTACCTTTTGCAAAAACTCTAAATTCACAATCGACTGGATTGGTTTCACAATCTCCAGGTGCAAATACATTGGGTACATCAAAACTAGGTGGAACGGTTTCAAAGCTTAAAGTAGCTTCTCTTTCGCAACCGTTTGGATCTATATAGCTCACCATTACCGTTACGTCTTCATCATTCGCGCTGAAAGTAATGGATGAACTTGTGCTGCTAATAGGATCTCCATTTACAAACCAATTGTAAACGGTATTAGGTGGTAAGTCTGGTTGTGAGGCCAAGCTTGCAGTGACCATTTCTCCTTGACCGATTCCGTCTGCAGGGTCAGGTGTAATACTTATTGTCCCCGCATAGTCAGGAAAGATGGTAACACTTGCAGAACCAATGGCTATACATCCATCTATTCTACCTTCTACTGTAACGCCTGTTCCATTGAGTGTGGTTACTTCATTCATCAAACAATCATCATCTACACAATTACCTCTAGACCATTCAAGTGGGTCGTCGAAAACCAGTGGGTCCAACACTTGTAAAATCACAGGATCATTTGGGCATGTAAACTCATCTAATACTGTTATAGGAATTGGAGGCGGATTGTCGGTGGTTAAAGTTGCAGTAACTGGACAACCATCCAACATGGCCTCAAAAGTATATTCAGTAAAACCTTCTTGTACGGTAATGATTGGGCTAATACACTCAGGACATCCAGGTCCAGAGATGCCATCTTCAGGCTCCCAAGTGATGTCTTCCATCCGATCTGCATCAGGATGATCTATCATTGTAATGAAAACCTTATCTGGGCAAAGAATGGTATCAGGTGTTGTCAATGGAACATTAATAGGAATCACATCAATCGTCATCATCGCGGTATCTATACAAGCACCATTAGTCGTAATTCGTATAAATTCGGTGGTGTCTTGTAAGCCAACACCTACATTAAAGTTATCTATTGGAGTTTGGATTCCTGCCTCTGCAGGGCTCCACAAAAATTCTATATGAGGATATCTTGTTCTTACATATTCTTGTCCAACCAATGTTACGATTTCTCCTTCGCAGTATACATCTCTAAATGGAATGACATTAAATGTGTCGATTCCAGCTGGAAGTGAGTCTACTCTAACTGTAATAGTATCCAATAAAGAGCAATGCTCATCTTCATAGAATACAAAGTAGTCGGTGGTCACGGATGGTTTCAAGTTAGCTGAATTATTTGCTAATACCTCTATAGTATTGTCTTGTGGAATCCATAACACATCTGCATTGGGATTTGAAAGATTCAAAGAAACCAATGCTGAGTCACCTTTACATAAAAGTATGGTATCATTCTGCGTTAAACCAGGGTACACAAATTCTAAAGAGAACGGGAAAAATTCTAAACTAAAATCAAATTCTAGTTCACATCCGATTTCGTTAGTTACAACTAAGGTATAATCTATATCATCTTCAATACTGGCAATCGCGTTTAAAGAACTAGGGTCATCAAGGTAAGTAGATGGAGACCATTCATAAGTATATCCATCAATAGGTGTATCCTCTGAAAATTGAAAAGTACTGCCTTCACAGATGGATTGCGTAATAGCTTCAAAAGTAGGAGGGTCTACTAGGTTTACACTGAGATCAATCGTGTCTTGATATAGCGTATCATTTATAAGGATATTTGCTGTAATGCTTACATCCTCTGTAATGTCAAAATTAAAACTATTGCCTGTTGCACCTTGGGTAATACTTGCAGGCCCCCAAAATATGGAATCAGCATCTCCAACCGTCTCTGCAACTAGTACAACATTATTATCAATACAAAAAACGGTCTCCGTTGGACTTACAATATTTATGGAGTCCTGTCCAAACATTTGAACCGAAAATAACAATGCAAATAAAAAGCTAAACTTCTTCATAAGTATCTTCTGAATTAAAGCGTATTCAAAAATAATTCTTTTGAGCTAGTAAATAAGAGATTTGCTAAATAATTGGTGGTTTGTAAATTGGCATACTTTCACCATTATTCACAGTTTTCTAATTCTCTATCTACTTCAACGGGAGATTTAAATGCTATGTTATTTCCCCAGGCCTGATTTATGAAATTAATGATGTTTCCAATTTCGGCATTACTCAGATTTTTGATGCCTTCCATGGGTATATCATATTCAATTCCATTAACCACAATGGTATCACTTATTCCATTTCTTATAAGACAAGCTATTTCGTTTTGATGTTGCTTGAGGTAGTCAGAATTTGCCAATGGAGGTATCAATTTGCCAAGACCCTCACCTTGTTCCATGTGACAATTTCCACAATGAAAGTCATATAGTTTTTTCCCTTGTTGAAAATTTTCAGCTCCGCAAGACAGATATAAAATGCTAATGAAAGTGACTATGGTGAAGATGATACTAACCCTCATTCAATAATAGTCTGATGTCATCCATAAACTCATCGACTTCATCCTTATCTGTTCCGTTGCATTTGGATCTGACATGACCTTTTTTATCAACTAATACAAAGTAGGGACTATGGTCATACCCACCTGGTGCTTCAGGATCCGTAATGACAATATTGAAATAATCATCTGCTAAATCATGCAATTGATCTTTATCCCCAGTTAAGAAATGCCATCTCTTAGAACTTACTCCAAGTTTGTCGGCATAATTTTTCAATTTGGCTACATCATCTCTTACAGGATCCATGGTATGAGATACAATACTCATTCGATCTTCATTTTCAAATTCATGGTAAATCCTTAGCATTTGTGCCTTCATTTTAGGGCAGATTGAGGGACAAGATGTGAAAAAGAAATCTGCCACATAAATCTTATTCTCAAAACTTGACTTATCAATGGCTTGATTATCTTGATTTACAAAGTTGAAAGATGGAATGGTATGATAGATCGTATCCCCATCAACAAAGTCTCTATTTCCAATTATAGGTAAACTTGTCTTTTGTACTTCAGCTGCACAGGAACATAAAATTAAAAGGATCATGCCCCAAAGACAAAGTGATAATTTTTTATTCAAGACCTGCGATTTTTTTTGCTGCGGCAATATATCCATCAGTGTTTTTATTTATTAAGTCCATTTGATTATAGTATTTCTTAAGATCATTCATTTTTAAAGAGTCGGACATGGCTGAATGGTCTTTATCATGAAAGCGACGCATCCAATCAAACATCGCTTCTTCTACATCATCTAAATTCTTAATTCCTTCTCCAACATCAGGATTCTGTGATTTCATTTTTTTCAATGCTTTTCGAGCTCGTCTGATATCGCCCATTTTTGCCATGGCAATATCGTGTAGTTCTATCACTTCATCTGTGTATAATTCTACTTCTGATTTAACTTTATTCGTGTTACAAGCGATATAAATCAAGCTAAATAATCCAAATACCACTAGATTCCTTATTTTCATCCTCTAAAATTTTTCTCAATGTCGGGAATTGTTTTCTATTATTATCAAACCAATATTTGAAATTTTTGTTTAAATAACGTGAAAGCTAAACGCGCCATACTATGGTTTAGACAAGACCTCAGAGTTCATGACAATGAGGCCCTTTCTGAAGCACTTAAATCTGCGGAAGAAGTCATTCCTGTATATGTTTTTGATGAGCGATTGTATCATACGAAATCCAGCTTTGGTTTTGATAGAATCGGGAGCAATCGAGCAAGATTTATCATTGAAAGTATTGAAGACTTAAGAGCAAAGTTAGCAGATCTAGGCGCGGAGTTAATCATAAGAGTTGGAATAACAGAAGACATTATATCTGAGCTTGCACATAAAATAAAAAGCCGCTGGGTTTTTTGCAATCGAGAAAGGACACAAGATGAAATTACCATTCAGGATGCCCTTGAACAAAAATTGTGGTCCATAGGGCAAGAGGTTCGTTTTTCTCGAGGTAAAATGCTCTACTATACAGCGGATCTTCCATTTCCTGTAACGCATGCTCCTGATAGTTTTTCTGTTTTTAGAAAAGAAGTAGAGCGATACATACCTGTCAGGAAGCCGTTGGCAACACCTGATAAAATGGAGTCATTCAGTGTATTTATAGAAAAAGGAGATGTACCAAGTTTGGAAGATTTAGGATTTGATAAAAGCTCTTATGAGCATACATCATCTTTATTCAAGGGTGGAGAATCAGAAGCTATCAAGCGATTGAATTATTTTATTTGGGAAACTACAAGCATAGAAAATTTTCACGCTGGGAAAGATGAAATTTGGGGTGATGATATGAGTTCTAAGCTATCGGCTTATTTGTCTATTGGATGTCTCTCGCCTAAATTGGTTTATCATGAATTGAGAAACTATGAGGCTAAAAATAAAGTCAATAAATCTACTCATGATTTGGTGAATCAATTGCTGCTTCGGGATTTCTTTAGACTCATGGCTAAGAAGCATCAAAATAAAATTTTCTTTTTGTCAGGAATTAAAGGAGAGCCGCCTTTACATGCTGATACAGATCGTGATAAATTTAATAGCTGGGCCACAGGCAATACAGGAATTCCATTCATAGATGCTAATATTAGATTCATGAATCAAACTGGATTCATGTCTAACAGAGGTCGCCTTAATGTGGCTAATTTTCTAATTAGAGAATTAAAGATTAATTGGAAAATGGGTGCAGAGTATTTTGAGTCCCAACTAGTGGATTATGATCCATGCAGCAATTGGGGGAATTGGAATTATCTTGCAGGAGTAGGTAGTGAAACGAAGGATGATAAATATTATAATATCATTTCTCAAGCTAAAAAATATGATCCTGAGGGCTTGTTTGTAAAAAAATGGTTGCCTGAATTAAGTGATTTGGAAGCCTGTGAAATCCATCATCCAGATCAAATCGATGCAAGCAGAATGGCAGAGGCTTCTTTGGTCTTAGGTAAAGATTATCCAAAGGCGATCGTAGACACTACTAAATGGACTTAAGCTAATTTAGCTGACAATAAGCCCATCCTCCATGGTCAAGGTACGATCAGACAAAGCCGCCAATTCCATATTATGTGTTACAATGACAAAGCTTTGATTAAAGTCCTTTCTTAATTTGAATAACATTTCATGCAATTCCTCTGAAGTCTGCGTATCTAGATTACCTGAAGGTTCATCTGCAAAAACGATTTTGGGACTATTCATAAGCGCTCGTGCAACGGCCACCCTTTGTTGCTCTCCACCTGAAAGTTCAGAAGGTTTATGAGACATTCGATCTTTTAAGCCTAAGTAATCCAACAGTTCTTTTGCTCTTCCTTCTAATTGATTGCTTTGATTTAGAATCCTACCAGGAATGGTAACATTTTCAATAGCAGTAAATTCTGGTAGCAAGTGATGAAACTGAAAAATAAATCCAATATGTTGGTTTCTGAAGGTATTGATTTGACTTTCAGAATAGGAAGAAATATTTTCATTGTTGAAAAAAATCTTACCCTTATCGGCTCTATCTAAGGTGCCAAGAATGTGTAAAAGTGTGCTTTTGCCAGCTCCTGACTTTCCCACGATACTTACGACCTCTCCTTGATCAACTTCGAGGCTTACTCCTTTAAGTACATGAAGCTTGCCATATGATTTGAAAATATTTTCTGCGCTTAATATCAAGACTTTAAATTTAAATTATTTACAAGATTACAAAATTTTGAATCATGAGCTAAATATTTGAAAATCAATTATATAAAGCTTTTTCATATATAGTGATTAATGGAAATGTATAATATTTTCCAATTTCGTCAAAATAAGTTATTGATATTTTAGTTTTTAAATCGTTACTCTCACGGTAACCACCTTAATAATTTTTTGAAACACTATGAACGCATTCCATATTGGGCTAATTTTTTGCATAATAAAGCTAAAAAATTCTATTTTTGTGTCCCTTTTACGGATGTATGATATCTAATGAGTATGAAGATTCTTCAACTTTGTAAAAAGTTTCCCTATCCACTTAAAGATGGAGAAGCTGTTGCCGTTACAAATTTAAGTAGAGCCTTGAATGAACTTGGTTGTGAGATCACCTTATTGTGTATGAACACCACTAAGCATTATACGGATATTAGTAAGCTTCCTAAGGACTTCAATCATTACAAAGAAATCCATTCAACAGATCTAGATAATTCTTTAAAGCCTTTTGACGCTTTTGTGAATTTATTTAGTGACGAGTCCTATCATGTTTCAAGGTATGTCTCAAAGTCCTATGCTAGAAAACTCATTTCCTTGTTGAAAGAGAATGACTATGATATCATTCAGTTAGAAACATTGTATCTCGCTCCCTATGTCAAAATAATCAAAAGACATACTAAGGCACATGTAGTGATGCGTGCGCATAATGTGGAGCATGAAATATGGGAACGCATAACAAGGAATACCTCTTTCCTTCCAAAGAAATGGTACTTAGCACATTTGACCAAAAAGTTAAAACGTTTTGAAATTGATAATCTTAACAGCTACGATTATCTTCTTGCAGTTACTGATAGAGATTTAAAACGTTTTAAAAAATTAGGATATAAAAATGGTGCTTCAGCATCACCGATTGGAATTAATACCAAAGACTATCCAGTAAAACTTGAGCCTAATAATAAAGCATTGTCCATAAGCTTTATAGGTTCTTTAGATTGGATGCCTAATATTGAGGGATTAAATTGGTTTACCCAAAACGTCTGGCCTGCATTAAGTGAAGCATTCCCAGATTTATCTTTACACGTGGCAGGAAGAGCGACACCTCAATCGGTTTATAATTTAAAGCTCAATAATCTTACAGTGCATGGAGAAATTCCAGATGCAGCCTTTTTTATCAAACAACATCCTATTATGGTAGTGCCATTATTTTCAGGTAGTGGCATGAGAGTAAAGATATTAGAAGGACTTGCCTTGGGAAGAGTGGTCATCACCACATCTTTAGGCCTAGAAGGAATTGATGCAAAGCATAAAGAGCATGTACTGATCGCTGATACAGCAGAAGAGTTTATTGAATGCTTGAGATATTGCTACGACAATCCAAATAACGTTTCTTTTATTTCTAATAATGCTAGAACTTTTGTTTCTAACTATTACGATAATAAAGAAATTGCAAAAGGATTACATGATCTCTACCAACAACTATTGGTTAAGGGTCACTCTCATTCACATTGATCGCTAGCTCAGTAAAAAACAATCAAACGGTGTTAAATCCAATATTTTGAAATTGATGATATTGTCATCGAGATTTCCTTATCCATTGGAAAAAGGAGATAAGCTAAGACTGTATCATCAGATCAGAGGATTAAGCCGAACACATGAAGTAGTTTTGCTTGCTCTTTCAGAGCATCAAATATCACAAGAACATCAAGATCATTTATTACAATTTTGTAAAAAGGTATATGTCATACCTATTTCAAAATGGAATTTTCTAAGCCAACTTACTAATGGTTTATTTGGATCTAGACCTTTTCAAGTACTTTATTTTTATCACAATCGAGTCAAAAGAAAGATCAAAGAAATCGCCTTGGTGGAAAATCCAGATCATGTTTTTTGCCAACTCATAAGAACGACAGAATACGGGAGAAATTTACCCTTTGCCAAAACGGTAGATTATATGGATGCTTTTTCAAATGGTATGGCTAAACGCGTAACAAAAGCGCCAGCCATTTTGCGACCATTTTACAAAATGGAGACGAATAAGTTAGCTGAATATGAAAAAGACATTTACAAGGATTTTGACAACCATATCATCATTTCAGCACAGGATAAAGAACTCTTGGGCGTAAATTATAATGCTGAAATAAGGGTCTTACCCAATGGGATCGATCAAGAGTATTTTTCGTTTAAGGAGCGAAATGAAAATTGCACCTATGATTATATATTCATAGGAAATATGGGCTACCTTCCAAATATTGAAGCTGCCATATTCATTGCAAAGCGCGTCATGCCGCAAATTTGGATGAAGTTTCCAGATGCCAAACTACTGATTGCAGGGGCAAGGCCAACAGCATCGGTAAAAGCGCTTGAAAACGATAAAATTAGCGTTAGCGGATGGATGGAAGATATACGAGATGCCTATTACAATGGAAAGATATTCATCGCTCCGCTGTTTACTGGAATAGGACAGCAGAACAAGATATTGGAAGCTATGTCGACAGGTGTGCCTTGTATCACAACGAAAATGGTTAACAATGCCATAGGTGCGGTCAATGGAGAATCTATTTTAATAGCTGAGACTGCTGCAGATTTTGCCAATCAAGCGATTAAATTGAGAATGAATCAGCAGTTAGCGAAAAGTATTGCTTTGCAAGCAAAAGAGAAAATCTTATCCAAATACCATTGGGAACAACATGTAAATCAGCTGAGTGAAATTCTAACTTCTACCAAAGATTTTGATATCAGACCTTAAAAACTAGGACAGATTGTTGAATCATTTTCATGATCTCCAATAAGTGTCAAGGACAGTTCAAAGGCACTTTGCATACCTGTGTAATTGATGATGTTATTGAAGTTGACATCATAGCTTAATCCAATGAGCACCTTTCCTAATTCAATACCAGAAAATAGGATCAAAGATTCGAAACCGAATTGATCATAATTTTGTACCATTCTTCCCCAAGCACCAACATGTAAAGCCGTATTTTGATATTCTATGAATTCAAATTTTACATTAGATCCAACATTAATTGCAGTATGTGGTCCTTGCTTGTACATGATCAACCTCGGTAAAGCAGAAATATAGTTTGGCAGTGGAATGTCAGCTATCGCATATAAGGTAAATTTTCTATATAGCAGATTTTCTTTTATGATATTTGGCTGTCCATCAATTCCTTCATAGAAACTTACATTGGGCGCATTGAGATGGAAGGCCCCAGCTCCAACAACGTATCTTGATTTTTTTGTAGGTGCAATGGAGTAATTAATTCCTAAAGAAAGATCTCCATATGCAAAATTATTAGATGGTAAAACCTCACCCGTATCTCCATTATATAAACTCACACCATTGAACTGATCCTGAAAAAACAAATTTTCATAATTGATGTTTTTCTGGACTACTCCATATTGAACTCCTAAGGATAGATATTGACTTGTTTGTTTATCTAACAGCTTATGATACGCAGCAAAAGCAGAAATATGATTTGAATTAAAATCTGCCACTGCAACCTTATCAGCATAAAAAAGTAGGCCCACTGCTGCAATATCAGCTTTACCAGTATTACCATATTTTACATCGAATCTAACATCACCTGCAACCGAATAAGTTGACAAAGGAGATTCAATTATCGAGCGCCATTGGTCGCGATAAATTGTGCTAACCCTATAGGTGCCGCCAAACGAACCAGCAAGTGCAGGGCTTAAGGTAAGTGGAGAAGCATAAAATTGAGAAAAATGCTGATCCTGTCCACTTAATTGGATGGTACATATTATACTTATACAAATCAAAATCAATCTCACCATAGATCAAATTTACAAACATTTATTGCAAAAAATAGGGCTTGTCATTCGCTATTGCTATTCAGCGATTTAATTATTTTAGCGACCTTATTGTAAACGATAAATAGACCATTTTATTTAATCACTAATTTTTTGACCTACCAAACAAAATCATTTGCCATTTGTCCCTATAGTGTAATACCTATGCGGAAGCTATCGCAGGCCAAGAGTCCTATGGTTTCTCAAGTGTTATTTGGTGAATTGGTAATTGTCTTAAAAAACAAACATTCTGGCTGGAGCTACGTGCGATGCGTTGATGATGGCTTTGAAGCATGGGTGCAAAAGAGTCAAATCTTATTCTTAAAAGAAAAACAATTCGAAAAAGCTAAGGCCAACAATTCATATGCTTTGGAGTTGGTGCAAAATATTATGGGCGAAGATGGTGTGATTCCTATTCCGATTGCCGCTTCTTTGCCTGCATTTGACGGGATTTTGTTAAGAATTGGAAAGAAAAAATACAACTATACCGGACAAGCGTTGAATCCAGATGCTTTAGATCTCAATGAAGATATGCTCGTTAATATCTGTCGTAGGTATTTGCACAGTCCTTGTCTGATAGGAGGAAGATCTCCATTTGGAATTGATAGTGCAGGATTGGTTTACAATATTTTCAGGATGCTAGGGAAAGATTTATCAAGGAATCTAGCAGAACAGATTAAACAAGGTCGCCTAGTAGATTTTGCAGCTAATGCCACCGTTGGCGATTTGGCTTATTTTTATGATGAAAATGGAGTCATTAATCATGCAGGTATCATTCTAAAAGATCAAAAAATAATTCACGCGGATGGTTCCGTACGTATTGATAAAATCGATCATGTAGGTATATACAATGTAGACTTAAAAAAGTACACCCATTCCTTAAGGCTCATTAAGAGACATTTTGATTTTCAAAAAGTCGATGTTTAGTTAAGCCTCACTATAAATTACACTGACTTATACAGCTTGGATGATATCATATTGGGTAACAATATGTTGACCACCAGATTTGTCTCTAGCTATCACTGCAGGTACTTTCCTGTCGAGGTATTTGTTCAATTCTTTAAATGATAATTCGAAATCAACAATAGGGAAGGGCGTTCCCATGATTTGATCAACGGTTTGTTCCGCATTTTCAAGGGGGTTCTTTAGTAGAAAACTAAGAACGCTATTTTCCGTGACAGATCCGATAATCTCTTCGTTATCTATAACAGGTAACTGAGAAATATCATTTTCCTTCATCACTTTCAATACATTCCTGACTTTTTCTTTTTTCTCAACAGTAAAGAATACTTTATCCTTTTTGATGCTGATGATATCGGCGACGGTCATTTCATCTGTAAGAAAATCTCTTTCTCGCATCCAATCATCATTAAATATTTTGGCAACATATCTACTTCCATGATCATGAAAGATTAATACGACTACATCATCTTGCTTTAGTTGATTTTTCATTTGTAAGGCTCCTGCCATGGCTGATCCTGCAGAGTAGCCTAGTAAAAGGCCTTCTTCCCTTGCGAGTCTTCTTGCCATTACAGCGCCGTCTTTATCGCTTACTTTTTCAAAATGATCAATAATAGAGAAATCAACATTTTTAGGTAATATATCTTCACCAATACCCTCAGTTATGTAGGGGTATATTTCTTTTTCGTCAAATTCACCGGTTTCATGATATTTTTTGAATACTGAACCATAAGTGTCAACGCCCCAAATTTTAATGTCTGGGTTTTGTTCTTTTAGATATTTGGCGGTACCCGATATCGTGCCTCCAGTCCCAACTCCAACGATGAGGTGTGTGATCTTACCTTTGGTTTGCTCCCATATTTCAGGACCTGTTGATTCATAATGAGCAACAGCATTAGACTTATTATCATATTGGTTAAACCAAAATGAGTTTGGAATTTCCTTGCTTAATCGTTCTGCTACAGAATAATAAGAACGCTCATGGCTAGGCTCTACATTGGTAGGGCAGACGATAACTTCTGCTCCAACAGCTTTAAGAATATCTATTTTTTCTTTGGATTGCTTATCGGTAGTTGTAAAAATACACTTGTATCCTTTAACACATGCAGCGAGGGCAAGACCCATTCCTGTGTTTCCTGAAGTACATTCGATGATCGTACCTCCAGGCTTAAGAAGCCCATTGGCTTCTGCATCTTCAACCATTTTTAATGCCATCCGATCTTTGATGGAATGTCCTGGATTGAATGTTTCTACTTTGGCTAATACTGTAGCTGGAATTTCCTCAGCGATTTTGTTGAGTTTTACCATCGGCGTGTTGCCGATGGTACTCAATATATTTTCGTGTATCATTAATATATTTTATAATGATACAAAGTTCGTTAATAAAAGCTATTCAACAAACTTGTACTTAACAAAAAACCGTGAATCCTTGGCTCCAAGGTATTCTGCAGTCTTTGGAGATAAGATTAATTCTACATCATCACCGTATGCACCTGAAGGAATATTACCTACTACCTTAGCCATTACACTGTTATTGTACATTGGATTTATAATCTCTATTTGAGAATTTACCCTTGCAGTTCGGTGCATTACGTACAGCTGAACATCCTTTCTCGTGGTAGTTTTATTCCAAATAGCGATCCCTTGAGCTGTTTTAAAATCTTTGCCAGGACTGAATGGGTAGCTGTAATCCACTTCTTCAACTGTGGTGTACGTATCGGTTGGAGTAGAAGATGTGGAGCTAGAAGTACTATGGCTTACATTGCTTTCTGTTTGTATTGTTGCACTTTCAGATGAAACAACAGAGCGATTTTTATAGTCTTTACCATATTTTTCTTCAAGTGTATAAGAACCTGATAGGATAGGATCTACAGAAGTATTTTGAAAATTTGAAGGTGAGAATCCTTTTACGGATACCCATCCAATTACAAAAGATTCTCCAATACTCAAATTATGGCTAAGTTTATTATTATTTCTTAGCGCTTCTTCCATTGGAATATTAAAATAGCGTTTGGCAATCCTAAAAAGATTGTCTTTAGGTTTAATTTTATAAAATAAGGTTGCATATTGATTTTGTAAACCAGCTGAAGGTGGAGTCACAATGAAATTTTCACTTGTAATAGGAATTTTCAAATCATCTGCTACCTTCAAACCTCTTTGATATAAATAGGGGTTGTATTTTTTAAGCGTTTCTACATTGGTTTGATAGAATTTCGCTAAAGAATATAGTGTTTGTTGTTTTTTAACTGGATGTATTAAATAGGGGCCTTTAGATTGGTCCACGTCCACATAGATAGAATCAACTGATTGAATCATTGCTTCAAAAGGACTTGATGCTTTGGAAATATTTACCAAAAGTACGGTAAAAACAGCCAAGAGAATGAGTTGGGAAATAGTTCTAAACTTCTTCATAATGAGTAAATAAGATATTAAAAATTTATTTAATATGTTTCTACAAAAATCATACCCGTTTTCATGAAAACTTTGTGTGTAATTCCAGCTCGATTTGCTTCAACTAGGTTTCCAGGCAAAATATTGGCAGATATTAATGGAAAGCCTATGATAGAGCGCGTTTATGAAAAAGTTTGTCAAGTAAAAAATCTAGATAAGATTCTTATCGCAACGGATCATCAGGAAGTGTTTCAGTTACTTAACGAAAAAAAGCTTCCAGTTATGATGTCATCGGCAAAGCATATTTCAGGAACAGACAGATGTATAGAGGTTTTTAACAAAATGGATTCATTTGATTATTTATTAAATGTACAAGGTGATGAGCCTGGTATTGATCCTAATGTGCTTGATCATTTGATAAGTGAATTTGATAAAGAAGATGATCCTCAAATAGCCACACTAAATTCGAGCTTGTCTCATGAAAAGGATATCCATAATCCTGACAATGTCAAATTGGTTAAAGCCATAGATAATAAGGTTCTTTATTTTAGCAGACTTCCCATACCTTTTATCAAAAACCAAAGTCAAAATCACAGCTTTCAAAAACATATTGGTGTTTATCTCTTCCATAAAGATGCGATAGATAGAATTGCAAGTTTAGAAGCTTCACAACTTGAGCTTGCAGAATCTCTTGAGCAGCTGAGATGGATGGAGCATGGTATGCGTATTTGTTCCTACGATTGTGATTATGATTCTGTAAGCATTGATAGTCCAGAAGATTTAGTACAGTATCTCACAAGTCTAGAATCATAGATTTTATTTGATCGTACAAGCGTGATTTAGCCCAACCATTATTGAATCGTGCAAAGCTAAGTAGGGCTGCTAAAGATTCATCTCATAAAGATTACTAATACCTTCAATCTTTGGCAGCATAATTTGATCCACATAATGCATCCCAATCTTCTTCAATACATTAATGGATTTTTGGTTTTCAGGTGTGGTAATGGCCAGTAGTTTTTTAAGACCTATATCATGCTTTGCATGGTCTAAAATGGCTTTGCTAGATTCATAAGCATAGCCTTTACCATGATATTCTGGGAGGAATGCAAATCCAATATCTATGTGATCTAAACCCGGCCTGTGGATAAGACCGTTCATACCAATAGGGATGTTCTTATCTTTTAGTTCACACATATAAAAACCAAATCCCTCATTGGCATATGAAGGAATTACTTTATTAACTAAGTATGCTACAGCATGATCATGGGTTTTAATTCCACGGTCTCCAATGTTTTCTATCCAACCAGTTGAATTCAAAAGCTCAAAAATATGGGGAGCATCATCTTTTGTATAATGTCTTATGATGAGTCGATCAGTTTCTCGGATGATTTTCATTTCACCAAGATAAGGAGGAGCTTGTTAAATTAAAAAATCTTTACCAAAGGCTAAGGGAAGTAAATCTCTAGCAGATTTAAATTTGATAATCTTTCCAGATTGAGAAAGCAGCAGGATTTCAATGGCTTTTTCGAAGCGCTCTTCATATTCGAAAATGACTTGACGGCAAGCGCCGCAAGGTGGAGCAGGAGGTGTATCACTTTTTATACTAGAATAAGTGGTTACTGCTATTTTCATAAATGAAACCTTTGGGTATTGGTGCCAAGCATTGTACATCGCGACCCTTTCTGCACATTCACACATAGGGTAGGCTACATTTTCCTGATTAGATCCTTTGACGATTTTACCATTTGCAAGTAAAACCGCGGATCCCACCTTAAAATTTGAATAAGGGGAATAAGAATCAATTAAAGCATCTTTGCATGCTTGCAGCAAGATCTGATCATCAGCGGAACAGTCAGCTATAGACTCGTAATACGCATAATTAATTTTGATTTCCTTTTGATCCATTTGATTATTCGCGCAACAACAGTACCAAATGTTTGAAAGTATAAGATATTTGAATAAAAGTATTAGACTCCATATGAAATGTCTTAAGTTCACTTATCTAAATTTTGAGCATCATTAAGAGACTATTGGGAAATAAAGTAGGAGCGTTACAATTCTACAATTTAAGCCGCAAACTCACGGTCCTTGTCATTGCGATTTTACTTGCAAAGAGTTTTCTTAATACTCAGATGATTGGTGTCTATGAATTACTCTTATTCATGGGAATGATATTCAGTTTTTTTTGGGTAGAGGGAATTTTAAGATCTGTTTTGATTCTACATAAAGAATCTGATAAGCAGCATCCCATTCTTTTTAATAGCTACATCATCACAGTTTTGATCAGTAGTGTAGTATGTCTGATTTTACATTATTTCGAAGACTTTATTATT
>CALGNN010000220.1 GCA_937961455.1 uncultured Saprospiraceae bacterium | reverse complement strand
CATTTCAATTGGCTTGATCAATCTCGTATTCACTATGCTCGGCATGTATCTCATTGATAGAGTTGGAAGAAAAACACTTATGCTATGGGGTTCCCTAGGATACATTTTGGGACTTTCAATGGTAGCTTATTGCTTTTATGCAGGCCTGTCATCTGTAATTTTATTGAGTTTCATTTTGGTGTTTATCGCAGCCCACGCTATTGGTCAAGGTGCTGTTATTTGGGTTTTCATTTCTGAAATATTCCCAAACAATGTAAGAGGATATGGTCAAGCATTTGGAAGTGGCACCCATTGGGTTTTTGCTGCAATTATCACCATGGTAACACCCATTTTTCTCAATGAAAGTACTGGAATCTTTAAAGATAACCCTTGGCCCATTTTTGCTTTTTTTGCGGGCTTTATGATACTCCAACTGCTCTTTGTTTTGTTCATGATGCCTGAAACCAAAGGTAAAAGTCTTGAAGCTTTGGAGATGGAACTAACAACTAAATAGAGTACCACTTCTTAAATTAAGCTCCTTTACCTCTATTTGTTAATAGTATTTATTTACCCAACCTTAGACTTGAAGCACTCGTTTCAAGAGAAAAAGAAATTATGAAAATCAAAAACTTGTTGCTACTTGTAGTTTTATTTGGACTGAGCTCAAAAACCTATGGACAAACTTATATTGGATTCAAAGGAGGTTATACAAATGCATGGGAAGACTACGGAGATTTCGCTCCACCAGAAGATGCGGATATTAGTATTGATGGATTTCATGCTGCACTTACTTTTGAGAAAAGTTTAGCTAAATTTTTCAGCCTAGCTGTTGAACCGGGAATTATCAAAAGAGGCGCAGCATGTATCCCAGGTTGGCAACCTATTTTTTTAGGAGATACTAAATTGCATTTACAATATGCTGAATTACCCATCTATGCAGGATTTAAACTCCCCTTATTAAAGCAAAAATTACACTTATCTCTACAGGCTGGGTATAGTGCTTCGTACTTGTATCGAGGAGTAGAAGAGGTTATTAAATTTAACAGTGAAGAGCCGCCATCTAAAACAGTGCTCGTTTTGAAAGATGACAACAGACTTAATCGTTGGGATCATGGAGCTTCAATGAAAGCCGGCATTCAATACAATATGGGGATTTATCAAATCAATTTATCTGGATCATACTATATGGGCTCCATCAATGCCGATGTTTGGAATGATTCCTTAAATAGAAATATCAATTATTCTCTTGGCATCGCCAGAAAAATGCAAGCCAAAAAGAAAACGTAAACAAGAATAAGTATGAGAGCTACCTTAATTTATTTTCTACTATTATTTTGTATAGGAAATCCCTTCAATTTATGCGCACAAGAATGGCGATTCCCGAATTGTAATGAACTTGAAGTCTTGAAGATCGAACAATCAAATGTAAATACAGATATTTTAGAGCTGTCAGTTTATAACGATTGCGATGATTGTGCAATACATGTATATACGGGCCTCCTCATCTTTGATGGTGAAGATACCCTTGGTATAGAAGTAAACTTATATACCAAATCAAGTCCATTAAATAATGATTCATATTTATATACAGTTTCCAGAAAGTCTGCATTCGAAATAAATGAAAATCTGAGAATTGAAATGGTGGGAATTTGTGATTCGATTCCTTTTTCATCAGAACTATTAAGCACATTAAGTAGTAATGTAAATCTTGCTGATCGCATTACTGTTTTTCCGAATCCTGCAGAAGAATTTATTTATTTGAAGACACAGAATAATATTCAAATAGAAAGCATTGCCATTCTAGACCATCTAGGAAGACTTATTAAATCTGAGATTAATATTATCGACGGGATTAAAGTCTCAGGTTTAATACCTGGCATATATTTGTTAGCTGTAAAAACTTCAGATGGGATCGTATACAAGAAATTCCATAAAATTTAATTTCTAGGGAATAAAAATGTCCTTCAATAAAGGTCTTACAAGTAATAAAAATTTATCATTTTTGTCGCTTAATTAATTTAGGTGCTATTTGATGAGTTCAAAGACTAGGTATTATACTTTATTGCTATTTGTATGCATGATCATACTAATCCCACAAAAATCACATGCTCAAGATGTAGACAATGTTGCATGGCTATCTGTTGCATTAAACAAGAAATTCAATAATGACTGGAGTGCAAGCCTTACACCCATTATTCGACTCAATGAAGACTTTGGTGCATACCAAAATTATTCCATTGACTATGCATTAAAAAGAAGCATTAATAAAAATTGGAGCATGCAATTTTTGGGAAGGACCTGGTTTTTACCAAATGGTTCAAAGAGACAATTTGGTTGGATTGACCTAAATTACAATCTCAAGATTAATAATTTTGTATGGTCAAATAAATTACGTTGGCATCATGCTTTTGATGTAAAGGATGTTGTAGATCCTGATTTCATACGTTTTAGCCAAACTATTAAATATGTAAAATGGGGTAAGTTTCAACCCCTCTTCAGTTTAGAAAATTGGTGGGGACTAAACGGAAAATTCCAATATGAAAGATTGCGATATCAGCCTGGTTTTTCTTACAGCTTTTCGGATAAAATGACACTTACTGCAGTGTATTGGAGGCAAGAATCTATCAATATCACACCTATCGCTAATGTCAATATTTTCCGTGTAAATTTGGCTTTCAACCTTCCTGCGCTTTATAAAGAATAGGAAACATCGCGCCGATAAATAAATCAGGCCTTGGGATGGAAAGCATGATGCAAAGAGCCCTTGAAATAGGCGGCACACTAAATATTAATCATAACAATGGATCTAGTGTACGGCTTGAATTGCCTATTCAGTGAAAGGGGTATTATAAGAACTATAGAGATGCTAAATCATTAAGTTTTGTCATACTTATGCTTATAGTAAACTGTTGGATTAATGCTTACAATTCCAGCTGTTAAAATACAAGACAGAAGTTATTTCATAAAACCAAAAAATTGATTTTCTTTGTACTCCAATAATGATACAACCTTGCCTACGATTATTTGAGAGAAGGATATGTCAAGTAGTTTTGACTGACAAATCAAAAAGTTAATGAAGCACAAAGGGATGGTGAGCAAAAGGCTGCACCAATAATTTGAAAAAAACTTAATTACAAATAAAAGAAAATAGGAACATTAGCTCAGTTGGGAACTGAACGAACTCCAAAGGAGTGTTGGCCGACAGGCCAATAAGTGAAGGAACCGCGAATGCGGGTGGGATGCTAAAGCAAACCGCAAAGAAGGCGGCCCAGAATTTGAAAAATAAAAGTTCTATTTTGGAATTAATAATTTAGGAACATTAGCTCAGTTGGTTTAGAGCGCCGCCTTGACAGGGCGGAGGTCACTGGTTCGAATCCAGTATGTTCCACTGGGTAGTTTACGTTTT
>CALGNN010000219.1 GCA_937961455.1 uncultured Saprospiraceae bacterium | reverse complement strand
GGTGCTGTGAAACATCCAGGAGTCTATGAATTAAGTACTACTCCAAAGATTAAAAACCTGCTCGAACGAGCTGAGCTTGTAAGAGAAGCAAGAAAAGACCTCATCTTTCTAAAGAGGACTAATGATGATGGAACAACCTCTATACTCCAGGTAGATGGCAATGAGGTTTTGGCTAATGAAGGATCTAGTAATAACCTTTTGTTAGAGCATCAGGATGAGATTGTAGTAGATTCCTTATCCAGGTTTGTAGATAAGAGTACTATAAAGGTCTCTGGAGCCGTAAGACATGAAATAGAGCACAGTTACGATGCGTCAGGAAGAATGACAGTACGATCAGCTTTAAATCTAGCGGGTGGTACCTTATCTGATGCGGCAGATCAGGCCTTTATCCTGAGGACCAATTCAAATAATACTACAGAGAAAGAATATATCAGAGTAGATATCAAAGAAGTATTAGATCTCAGTCAAGGAAAAGCAGATATTGCTCTCTCGCCTGATGATGAGCTGATCGTGCTGAGTAATTCGGAATCTGATGATATAAAATTGATCACTATCTCAGGGTCAGTGAGAATAGAAAGTGAACTAGAATATGCAAAGAATCTCGAAATTAGGGATGCTATTATGCTGGCAGGAGGCTTGCAAAGAGAAGCTTCTGGTGTCATAGACGTCTATAGGAATACCTATGAAGCGGCTGCGTCTAGTTTTAGAACGGAAGTTTTTTCTGTTAAAGTCGGTACTAATTACGAACCAGAAAATGCTGGAAGTTTTGCTTTAAAACCCGGAGACAAGCTCGTCGCAAGGAAACTAGATCATTTTGAATCAAAGGCCATTGTGACAATCCAAGGGGAGGTCAATCAGACAGGTCAATTTGCACTAATAAAGAATAATGAGACAGTATCTGAATTGCTGACCAGGGCAGGGGGCCTTACTAGTGAGGCCTTCAGTGAAGGGGCCTATATCTTAAGAGATTCTACGAAGAATCTAGTACTCGATCTGAAAAAAGCAATGTTAAGCACTAATTCAGCCTCTAATTATATCCTAAAGGATGGAGATCAAATTGTGGTTCCTAAAATAGAAAACATTGTCTACGTAGATATTAGTAATACACAAGCTCACAATACTCTTGGGCAAGATTCACTGCAGTGGTGGATTGGTGTACCATACGAAGAAGGAAAGTCTGCTTCTTGGTATCTAGAGTCTTTTGCTGGAGGTCCTGCCAACTTTTTAGAAGATCCAATTGAATATGTCAAAAGCCCCAATGGGGGACTTTCGAGGTCAAAAAATAAGTTGTGGTTATTTAAAAAACAACCCAAAGTTAATGTCGGCTCTACTATCGGTTATCTCTCAGCAAAGAATAACAGTACTTGGAATACTGATGGAGATCGACATAAATCACTCTTGAGACTTAGAAAGGGAGTTATTATTAATATGGATAGGGAACGAATTCAAACCTTAAAGACTAATTAAATTCTAAGCTATCCAAAGAACTGAGAATCATGAATAATCATCATTATAATCATGAGGTTTATGAGAGTGACGATATAACTCTGAAGGACTTTCTGTTAAAACTGCAAAAATATTTTAACGAGCTTAAAAGGTCTAAGTTTACTCTGGTTCTATCGATGATTTTTTTCAGCGGGTTATTCTGTATTCTGCACTCTATAAAACCCGTGACATTTACAACTGCAATGTCGTTCATGGTTAATGAGACAGAAAATAATAGAGTAATGGGTTCTCCATTTGATGAAGTTTATTTTGAAGGAATAAAGAATCATAAGCTAATTAAAATAGCAAGATCCAGTAAGATTGTACATCAAGTTTTATTTACTATTGATTCTTCTAGTGGATTAACAATCGCAGAAAAGCTAGTTAATACCTATAAATTAAAAGAGAGCTGGAATGATATAGATTGGGCAGATGTGGGCTTAAGCTCAGTAAGTCAAAGAAAATACTCAAGAAGAACAAGCTCTGTTATTGGTAAGTTGCACGAATTTCTAGTTGGCAATAAATTAAATGACTATTCCGGCGATGGTCTTATTTCAGTTTCGTATGATATTGACTCTGAACTTTTTAATATCACAGTACAAACCATTGACCCGTCTCTTTCATCAGAATTGCTAGAAAAATTCTACAAGACTTTATCTGATTTCTATATTGATAAAACGGTTGGAAAACCACAAAGAATTTTTAAACAACTAAAGAGCATCGAAGATTCACTTCGAACAGAAGTAAATATGGCCGAAAGCTCTTTTGCTTACTCAGCTGATAGGACTAGAGGGGTGAATTCTAGTGTAGCAAAAGTTAATCAGAATAGACTGCGTAGGAAATTAGATCAGATAACTGAAACTTTTGATGAGACTCGAACAAATAGACAAAAAATCGAGTATATCTTACAGACAGAAACTCCCGATTTCCAGATAATTGACCAGACATTTATCCCAATATCATCTCAAACTTCTATTGTTAAGAAAGGTTTATTAGGATCGGTAATAGGAGCTATTTGTGCTTTAGCATTAATCTTAATTAGGCTAACAATTAGAGAGGCCTTAGAGCAATAGTTTAAATCAAAAATTACATAATAGCACTGTATTGTCAATGAACAATGCCTTATTTTTTATATTAAAGTTGTATAGTTACTTCCATAACATTCAATTAGTACTTTCAGTATTTAACCCAATGGTGCATATTGTAGAATAGTATTTCATTATGCCCTTGACATTTTGGCATTATTGATGTAGTAGTTACATTATAAACAAAAGATTTCAATCTCGAATTCCAATATTCACCTAAATGGGGGATTAATGTATACCTAGTTTAGACTTAGCTTTGTTAAACCAATTTATTAATTTACGAAAAAGTTAAAAATGAGAACATATCTTATAATTCTAACAAGTATTCTTTTGAGTTTTTGCGCAGATGCTCAGCTCAAAATTATCACAAATGGTAATGTAGGCATTGGAGAGAATGCTCCTTCTGAGAAGCTGGTAGTGGATGGAGCAATTTTGCTTGGCAATACCACAAATTCCACTGCTGGAACCATTCGGTGGAATGGAACTTGCTTTGAAGGTCATGATGGCATAGCTTGGCAATCAATAACTGATTGTTCTGGAGGATGTCAAAGTGGTTGCGAATGCTTTCCCAACATAGATGGTGTCAGAGATATGCCTAATACTGGGTGGAATAACCAATTTAATCAAGGAGGTACTGGAATTTCCGGAGACGGCGAATTATGTTTTGAAATAGGTACCATTACAAAATATTCCCTTCAAACAATTGGTCTGAATTCTGATCCAAATTCTAGTGCAAACAAAAATTCAATAGATTTTGGTTTGACTTTTCAAATTTTTGAATACTTAGGAAACCCAATCTTTAGATTGTACGTGGATGAATCTGGAGTCAATAAAGGCTTGTTTTACAGCATGAACGGTGTCTCTTACTCAAATTCAGTTTTTTGTGTTAGAAGGACAGGTACTACCATTGAATATCTTATGGACGGATCTATTATATATACATCTACAGTAAGTAGCACAGGTCAGTTGTATTTTGATAATTCTTTTTATGACTCAAGTGGTCACCCTTCATATGGTCAAAGACCTTGTGAGTTTAATGTTAATAATATTAAGATATGTCCTAATGGTACATATTCTAGCTCCTCCGTTTCACCTCCAACTTCAAGTGGGTTAGATGAATCTCATGCAGAACATAGTACAGATTTAAGGAATGAAATAGATGTTTTAAAGTCTAAAGTTGCAGAGCTTCTTCTCCTTAAAGGTAATCACAGCTTCTCATCTGAGGAGTATGAAAGAAATGTAATTGATCTCGAATTATCAAATTATGAAGAAATAGACTTAAGTCAGAATAGACCTAATCCATTTGGTAACAATACAGAAATTGAAATTACTCTACCTTCTAATTATAATTCTGCAAGATTAGAGGTCTACGATAGTTATGGAGTAAACATAAAAACTATTGATTTACAAGGAAGTAAAAATATAACAACAATCAATATCGACTCAGAAAATTTAATTTCTGGAATATATAATTATGCACTATTTGTGGATGATGTGCTAATTGACTCAAAGAAAATGGTGAAAGCAAATTAACCGTAGCTTGGTTTCAAGATAGCTGTTAATTTTTAAATATAAATGCCGTATTATCATGGTAAGATTCATGGTAATGCGGCACTTTTATTTTATGTAAAGACATATCCTACCACCTTTCATCATTTTACAGGGAATTTGAGCCACTTTAGTTATAAACTCCCTATTATTGTGCTCTTTTGATATTCTATCAAGATCAATAATTATAGCTCATACCAATGGACTTTTACTCTCACCTAGTAAATAAAAAAAAAGCAATATCTGTTACAGGATTGGGATATGTAGGCTTACCGCTTGCGTTAGAATTTGCTAAGCATTTTAAGGTCATAGGATTTGATATAAATAGGGATAGAATTACCATGATGAAAAATGGAATAGATCCGAGTAAAGAGCTAGGACCTTCTGATTTTCTAGACAGAGATATAATCTTCACCCATGACGCTGAAGATTTACGAAATGCTGACTTTCATATTATCGGTGTCCCAACGGATATAGATGAGCATAAGGTGCCAAATCTCAAACCATTATTATCTGCATCGGCTACAATAGGTAGTATCCTCAAGGAAGGAGATTATGTGGTCTATGAAAGCACGGTGTATCCAGGATGCACTGAAGAAGAATGCTTACCAATTTTAATGTCCAATTCTGGTTTAAATTTAAAAGGAGTAAATAATGCAAAAGGATTCAGCTTGGGTTATTCTCCAGAAAGAATAGTGCCTGGCGACAAGGTCAGGACCCTTGCAAAAATATTGAAAGTAGTTAGTGGTCATAATGAAGAGTCGTGCACTGAAATTAGCAAGATCTATAGTCACATTATCGAGGCTGGAATATATAAGGCATCTTCTATTAAAGTAGCGGAAGCCGCAAAAGTTATTGAAAATACACAAAGAGATATCAATATATCTCTGATGAATGAGTTAGCTATTATTTTCGATAAAATTGGTATTGATACCAACGAGGTAATAGATGCTGCTGCCTCAAAATGGAATTTTCACAAATACAGGCCAGGCTTAGTAGGAGGACATTGTATTGGGGTTGATCCTTTCTATTTATTGCATAAAGCTAAACAGCTTGGTCTAGACCCTCAGGTCATTGCTGCTGGCCGGCGAGTGAATGATTATATACCACACTTTATAGCTAAAAAGGTAGTGACTACCTTAATAGATAAAGGGAAGAACCCTTCGAATTGCAGAGTATTGATAATGGGAATAACTTTTAAAGAGGATGTCTCTGATATTCGGAATTCTAAAGTAGCACATCTGATAAGAGAGATGATAGATTATTCGCTCACAGTTGATATCGTAGACCCTTATGCATCAGCAGAAGAAGTAGAGCACGAGTATAATTTAATACTTAAAGAAAAACCTACTGAAAGCTATGATGCAATAATCATAGCAGTGGGCCACTCTGATTACAAGTCTTTGGAAAAGGAAGACTTTCGAGCCTTAGCTAATGATGACCTGCTTTTATTTGATATAAAGGGAATCAAGAATGAAGAAGATTATGATAATTATTGGAAATTATGATTCTCAGATGGTCCTATCATAATCACAGTTTCCGTCAGTTAGCTATATTTCTTCTACTTCTAGCTGTAGATAATTTTAATATTTATGCTCTGTCTAATTCTTCTGATACCAAATCGGTAAAATACTATGGTGCCATTGGGGATGGAGTCCAAAATGACACAAAAGCGTTTATAAAAGCTACAGCTAACAACAGTTCCATTTATATTGCGGAGGGTAAGTATACATTGGATACAATATTGGTATTGCCATCAGGTTTTTCAATGAGGGGTAAAAATAAGGAACATACCTCCTTGTTTTTTTTAGGCAGTTTGAGCATTTCACCTATGCCTAGGAAGCTCAATGATGGTCACTTAACCATTAAAAAGCTTACATTAGAATATGCAGAAAATCCTGATTCTTATAAAAAAGTGCTTGGTTTCTCATGCTTAAGTTATTCTACTAGTGACCGACGTGGTTTTTTCTTGGATCATCAACATTTCAATGGCGAAACCATCCATAGCCTTAAGCGAAATAAATTTTTAGAATCTTTTTTGTCTGTTTTAGTTAGAAGGTTGCATTAATTATTTAATGCCAAGAATAATTATTATTTATTTTGATCATAAAATCTGATTCTTTTATGTTAAGAAAAATTTTACCCGAGCCTCTTCAGCGAAAGTTAAGACCATTTAAGAAGAATCTGTTCAAGAATTTATTTGGTTATGATTTTCAAGCTGATGGTCTTATGTCTACTGGACATAATCTAGAATTTATGGAGGATCTTAGATTCAAGGAAGCTTGGGAGTATTCTCTCTCTGAGAATAAAAATAATTGGGGCGGTAGTGTTCCAGATATTAGATGGCGAGCTCATATTGCTTGTTGGGCGGCTACAAATGCATTAAAACTCAATGCAGATTATGTTGAATGTGGCGTGCACACGGGATTACTTTCCCATACGATATGCCATTACCTTGACTTTAATTCGGTCGCTTCTAAATTCTGGTTGTTCGATACTTTTGAAGGCATACCATTGCCTTCAGTAGATGAGAAAGAGAGAAAATTAGTTGAGAACTACAATAGCAAATATTATTTCGATTGTTTCAGTCAAGTTAAAGAATCGTTTAGTATTTACAATAACGTTCATTTGGTTAAAGGTCTCATTCCTGAGAGCTTTCGAAATGTTGACATAACCAAAGTTGGATATTTATCAATAGATTTAAATAATGCGGATCCTGAAATTGCTACTCTGGACTTCTTTTGGGATAAATTAGTCAAAGGAGCTATTGTTGTGTTAGATGATTATGGAGGCACCACGCATTATATACAAAAGAAGGCAATTGATAAATTTTGTTTAGATCATTGTATAATGCCAGTTACACTTCCTACAGGACAAGGATTACTAATAAAAAATACTTAAGCAAAGATGAAGTTGTTTTCATTTTTTCTCCCTCAATTTCATCAAACGTTTCATAATAATAAGTGGTGGGGTGATGGCTTTACAGAATGGACTTTGGTGAAGAATGCAAAGAAAATGTATGAAGAGCATAGACAACCACGAATTCCTTATGGAGGCTATTATAACCTAGTCGATTCAAATGAAATAGAGCTCCAGGCAAAAAAAGCAAAAACTCACGGAATAGATGGTTTTGTCTTATATGATTATTGGTATGAAGGTGAACGGATACTAGACCAGCCCTTGGAGTTAATATTAAAGAATAAGAATTGGGATATAGGGTTTTCACTATGCTGGGCAAATCACTCATGGACTAGATCATGGAAGAATAGGAAAGGTGCAGCAGATGTTTTAATAGATCAAACTTATGAAAGCACGAGTCAGGATCGTCAAATGTACTTTAAGCACATTGTAAGGGTTTTTGAAGATTCTAGATGTAACAGAATCAATGGCCAGCCAATTTTTCATATATATAAGCCTGCCGATATACCCGAGCTGAATGTATTTATTGATGAGCTGAGAAACTTTGTGAAGAAATCCACAAATGAAGACGTCCATATATCTGCGATAATGACCGACTGGAAAAAAGATAAGTCATTTCTGAATCTCTTTGACTCGATCACAATGTCGCAACCTGCATTGGCATTATATGCACCAGAAAATATTCTGGTTGGTAAACTCACGAAATCTTCAAACTACACAAAATCAATAATTAGATCTTCTCCACTTTGGTTACAGAAAATATTTTATACAGCGCAAGATAAGCTCATAAAGGATAGAATCAGACTGTGTAACTATGATGATATATGGAAAATGATCCTTACTCAAACGAAAGAAACTCAACAGAGTGCACCACTAAAGGTTTTTCCATCAGGTTTTGTTGACTTTGATAATACAGCAAGGTATAAAAATAGGGCTCTTATTATGTCTGAATTTACGCCAGAAAAGTTTGAATCGTATATGTATCAGCTTTTTGCAACAAATAGGGAACAAGTTACTTTTTTATATGCTTGGAACGAATGGAGCGAAGGAATGTATATGGAAGCAGATATGAGATACGGTAATGCAAGATTAGAATGCCTGGCAAATGCTAAAAATCAATATATCCGTTCCCTAAAAGATACATGATAAAGGAGTGAGTAATCGTAAAAGTAATTTGGACCTTATTGTAAATCTAATTGGAAACATTTGGTTCGCATTACTTAATTTTATATCCATACCTATCTACTTACATTTCTTAGGTGTAGAGGCTTTTGGTTTTATTGGAATTTACAACAGCATATTTGCAGCTACCATACTTCTTGATTTAGGGATATCACCTGCACTAAATAGAGAAATTGCAAGATTAAATGCTATAGAGAATCAGGAGGTTGAGATAAAATCATTGATATTTTCAGTTGAGCTTGTCTATTGGATTGTTGCTGGAATATTATGTGTGGTGCTGTATGTCATTGCCCCTTTTCTTGCTAGTTCTTGGGTTAGTTTGGATCAGATTACTTACGATGAGGCGGAGTTGGTTTTTATTATGATGAGTTTAGCAATTATGGTCCAACTTCCGACCAATTTCTATGTAAACATACTTCAGGGTTTTGAAAAACATTTTCAGCTTAACAGTGCAAATATTATGGCCTACGCTTTTCGGTTTGGATCTACAATACTTGCTTTGAAATATATTGCTGGCACCCTCTATATTTTCTTTTGTTTTCAAATTATTAGCAGTTTAATTCATGTGGCACTTCTAAGAGTTGTGGTTTGGTTTCAAGAATCAAATTATTTCGGAAAAAGGATTTTTTCTTTTTCTTACTTTGCAAGAATAAAAAAATTTGCAATTGGAATAGGCGGATATACTATAACTGAGTTTTTTATTTCTCAGGCTGATAAGATAATTTTGAGTGCTCTACTACCAATGAAGACTTTTGGCTACTATGTAATTGCAAGTTCTTTTGCAAAGATTATTTCTTTATTTGGAAGACCAATAGGTAATGTCATTTTCCCGCGCTTTTCAGTGCTAATCAAGAAGCATGAATTAGAAATATTGACTAACCAATATCATTATTTTTCAAAAATTGCATCAATTTTAATATATCCGTTTACTTTTTTTGTTTTCATTTTTAGTGAAGATGTTCTATTCCTATGGACAAAAGATGCATTTGTAAGTACTAACTCAAGTCTATTATTAAAGTATTTAATTGTGGGTAACTGCTTTTATGCTATTGTTAAGTCCCCTATAATCTTGTACCTCTCTCATGGTAGGTCGAAAATTATCCTGACTCAGAACTTGATAGCGATTATATTTTTTCTTCCTTGGTTGATACTAGCCACTCCTACAATAGGGGCTCTCAGTAGCCCTATTGGCTGGATGTTGACTTATCTTATGATTTTTTTATTTACACCTATCTTTATTCATAAGCACCACCTTCCAGGAGAATTAATGAGATGGTATTTCGCAGATAATTTTAAATTCATATTTGCCTCGTTATCTGCTTTGCTGATAGTTAGTCATTTAGCCACTTATTATATCTCGACAAGTTCTTTGTTTTTGTCTATCTCACTAATATTCACATATTTATTTGCTTTATTAGTTGATAAGGAAATTCGACAAAGTTTATTTAAGCTCTTAAATAAATATTGATATGAGAACTATAACCATTCGCGATGTACTTATTAGGGAGAGCTTGCTTCTCAGTATTTTGTTTTGTCTTTATTCAATTTACCTCCTATGTATATCTGATTCAGATATTCTTATTAAACTAATTCTGTTGACTTGCTCAGCACTATTTTTATTAATTAAATCAAAGTTGGGCATATCGTTTAGTTTTACTTTTTTGTCAGTGCCTTCTTTTTTTATTTTGGTGTTTTCTGCCGTGTTAATGTACCCTTCATTTTATGCTGCCGATTTACTAGATGGAGATATAAAGTATTGGTTTGTCTTCTGTCTATCCAGTGTTTATGTTTTTGTGCCTTTAGGAGTTTTAATATTTAACTTGGTAGCTGATAATGTCAATAATAGATTAAAAAAGTATCATTCATTACCAATTCTAAAGACTAAAGCTGACAAGTCTTTCATAGTCTTGATCATAATTTCGTTTGTATTAATTTTGAGCAGTACAATTCTTTATATTATAAATGCTGACTTTATTCAGCTCTATGAAATATTTAAGGAGTATCCAACTAGTTATGGTGTTTTAGAATTTCGATTCGGTGCAGAGAAAGTACCTAAGTTGATACTGGGGATCTTTGAGTTATCACGTAGATTATTATTGCCTTTGTGTATAATGTTTATGTATACTCTTTCTAGGCTTAGAGGAAAAAAATGGACCTTTTTTTTAATTGTTATGTTCCCTCTTGGATTTCTTGTTTCATTGTTAACCTTGGATAGGTCGCCTCCAGTGGCACTCTTTGGTTCTTTGGCTCTGATAAATATTGTGCTTCCATCAAAATCATTTATCTTAAAAATTGCGAGAATTGTGTTTTACTTAATGGCTGCAGGTTTAGTAGGAGGATTAGTTTCATGTGTTCAGTACCAAAAAGCTTTTGATAAGGAAGTGATTTTTTATAACTCTCACTATGTCCTTTCTTATAGAATAGGACAAGACGCAGCCTATTCTGCTGCCAAAGTATTTCGGGTTTATGATTCCAAAGAAAAGCAGTTAAAGGGAAGATTTATAAGGATGTTTTCCTTTCTGCCAGGCAGAAAGTTTCGTCATAGTTTTGAAAATTTAAAAAATAGGGAACTTAGAATATTGGCACCTTGTAGCTTTGTCGGAGATTTGTGGAGAAATTGGGGGTACGTCGGAGTAATCTTAGGATCAATTTGGGTGGGTTTCTTTTATCAATTTATTCAAGTAAAGATCTTGAACAAGAAGAGTTATGTAGGTACTACGATTAAGGTAATTATATTTGTATCGTCAATATGGATTATTTGGGGTAATATGTTCGGAATAGTTACAACTTCAGTTCTCTTACTTACAGTTCTCTTAGGTCGCTTCTCTCACTACAGTATTAATATGAAATAGCTTGAAAATTTGGATAATTAAAACTGGAGAGCCTATGCCAATCGATGGTAAAGACGTTAGATTATTTAGAGCTGGAATGCTTGCAAATATTTTATCCAATAAAGGATTTCAAGTGACATGGTGGAATGCAGACTTTTATCATCAAAAAAAAGTTAAAAGAAATCTTCCTGAAAAGGAATTTCTAATCAGTAACAGTCTTCGAATTATTGCACTGGATAGTATTGGTTACAGTAAAAGTATTTCAATAAAAAGACTTATCGATCATAGTCAGTTAGCAAATCAATTTGAAGTAATTGCTCCCATTAAAGATAAACCTGATATTATTTTATGTGCATTTCCAACAATAGACTTGTGTAGCAAAGTGGTACAATACGGGATTAAAAATAGAGTTCCTGTAATTATTGACATCAGGGATATTTGGCCCGATATATTTTTGGAAAGAATATTTCCGAATGCCCCCAACTGGATCGGAGAAAAACTGCTTTATTTCTTTAATAAGAAAGTGGAAAAATCATTCAATAAGGCTTATTCACTAGTTTCTGTAAGTGCTCCCATGCTCAATTGGGGAGCCAGAAAATTAATTACAATTAAGGATAATAAAGTTTTTCCCTTTGGTTATTACAGCAATGAATTAAGTCCATCTGACAATCAAAAAGTAGCTAAGGAATTAGATAAATTTGGTATTTTTGATGTTCAATGTAAAATGCGAATATGTTTATTTGCAACATTGAATAACAGTTTCGATATTGAAACAATCATTAGAAGCGCAAAGAATTTTAAAAAGACAGAAGTTCAGTTTGTAATATGTGGTTCTGGAGAACAACTTGAGTCTTACAGGGAATTGTCATCTGATATCGACAACATTTTTTTTCCAGGTTGGGTTAACCAAGATCAGATCACTTTTATTATGGATAATAGTTCAGTTGGGTTAGCACCGTACATTAATTCAGTTGGTTTCAAGTATAATTTAACAAACAAACCTATAGAATACATGTCTAAGGGATTAGTTATTCTAACTTGTCTAAAAGGTTACTTGAAAGACTTACTCGTAAAAAGTAAATGTGGATTTTATTACGAACAAGGTTCAGATTCAGATCTTACCAGATTAATACAGACACTACTTAGTGATCCCATAATGTTGAATAGCTTAAGAAAGAATTCCAAAGATTTATTTAACAATCAATTTAATGCGGATCACATTTATAACGAAATGATTAATTATTTTAAAAAAGTTGCACGTGAGTATAAATAGTTTACTTTCAGCTATTGATAAAATTGAGTTGGAAACATCTACTAAAGAGTGGTTTGACTCATTAGATGATCGAAAAAAAGAAGAAGCAGAATTTCATGATTTTAGTCACGATGAGGATACTGCTTTAGAAAATAAGAAATTCTACACCACCACAAAAGTATCAACAGACTATATTACTAACTGGTTAATAGATAATACAAAAGATAAAGTATTCCTAGATTATGCCTGCGGTAATGGTAAGCACAATGTCTTAGTAGCTAAAAATGGGGCAAAATACTCAATAGGTATAGATATTAGTCCAGTAAGTGTTGAAAACGCAAGAAAATTAGCTGCTAAGAATAATGTTGTTGACAATACAAGATTTTTTGTTGGTGATTGTGAAAATACAGGAATGCCTGACAACTGCATTGACGTAGTTTTATGTGCAGGTGTTTTACATCATATGGATCTAAATAATGTTTATCCTGAGCTGAAAAGAATTATGAAACCTGGAGGAAAACTGTTAGCTGTAGAGGCGCTTAATTACAATCCTATCATAAGAATGTATAGAATGAGAACTCCTGAGATGAGAACTGAATGGGAGAAGCACCATATTCTTGATCTAGAAGATGTTCGATTAGGACAAAAATATTTTGAGCTTACTAGTATTAAGTTTTGGCACATGTTCTCATTTTTATCTGCTTTTCTTAGGAAGATTCCTGTTTTATTTAGCCTATCATTAGGGTTATTTAATTTCATGGATTCAGTGTTTACGAAAATACCTTTGGTTAGAAGGATGGCTTGGCAATTCACTTTTGTTTTTGAGAACAATAAACAGTGAAGAAGGTAAAAATTAAGAAGTCTGAATTAGAAGTTTCTCAAATTTGTTTTGGCGGAGAACAACTTGGTGGATATGGATGGGGCGATTATAGTCTTGATGAAACAGTGAAAACTGCTGAGTTAGCTATCGATCGCGGTGTGAATTTTTTTGATACAGCCGATTGTTATGGAAGAGGACAATCGGAAGAGAACATAGGCATCTTAATTAAGAATAGAAGAGAAAATATAATTGTAGGAACCAAGTTTGGGGTCAGAGCAGATTCAAATAAAAAGGTATTCTATGATAATTCTCTAGATTATTTAGATGAAGCCTTGGATAATAGTCTAGCTAGAATGGGTACAGATTATATCGATCTATATCAGATGCATTATTGGGATGGAACAACTAATGTTGACTCCATTTTTGAAAGATTGGAATCTCATGTCAAGTCAGGTAAAGTCAGATATTATGGAGTGACTAATTTTGACATAAGTGCTTATCTACATTATCCTAACCTAGTTAGTTTTTCTAACGAGTACAGTCTTGTAAATAGAGCAAGTGAGATTGAAATAGAAAACTTAAGAGAGCATCTAACTTTTTTTGCCTATGGCGCTTTAGGTCAGGGTATTTTAACAGGTAAATATGACTCTACTTCTACTTTTTTAAATTCCGACCGAAGAAAGAACCCAAAATACGTCAATTTTCACGGTGCTAAATTAAAATCAAACTTAAGTATTATTGATAAACTAAATTGTCTAGTAAATCAATATGAAAACGTAAACTTGTCGCAACTAGCAATCAGCTGGATTTTGCAAAAATATAAGGACAGTGTAGTTATATGCGGCATGAAAAACAATAGCCAATTATTGAGTAACATTGCCGCTGTTAATGTTACAATTCCTAAGACAGATTTATTATTACTCAATGAAATAAACAGCAATTAGCAAAAAGAATTCTATGGATAAACTGTTCGACCCTAAGTATTTTAACGATGAATTAGCAATAGAAGGTTTTGGTAGTCAGGAGCTAACCAAATTTTTAGATGCAATGATTTTAATTCGTAAAGCGGAAGAGAAATTAGCAGAGAATATTGAGAATGGAGTAATTAAATGTCCTTGCCATCTTGGGGTGGGACAAGAAGCTATAGCTGTTGGTGTTTCCTCGGTTCTGAGAAATAGTGACAAAGTTTTTGGAGCTCATCGTTCTCATTCTCACTTTTTAGCTCTCAATAGTGATTTAGATGGCTTATTTTCAGAGGTATTGGGTAAAGAATCTGGGAGTTCAAAAGGGATGGGTGGAAGTATGCATCTTATTGATAGGTCTGTTGGATTTGAGGGCTCTGTACCTATCGTTAGTGCAACAATACCAATAGCTACAGGAGCTGCTCTTGCTGCTAAATTAAATAAGAAAGGAGAAGTCGCCGTTGCATACTTTGGAGATGGAGCAACAGAAGAAGGGGCATTTCATGAGTCATTGAACTTAGCCTCTACTCACAAATTACCGGTGCTTTATATCTGCGAGAATAATCTTTTTTCCAGCCACCTACATATATCGCTCAGACAGCCAAGTCAAAGAATAGCAAGATTTGCAGAATCACATCTAATAGAATCTGCAACATTAGACGGTAATAATGTTACTGAAATAAGTAAGCATTGTCAAAAAGCTGTTGATAAGATTCGCAATACGAATAGACCATATTTCCTAGAGTTAATAACTTACAGATGGAAAGGACATGTTGGCTACAGAGAAGATATGGATGTTGGTGTAAAAAGAAAAGAAGATCTTTTGGTGTGGAGAAATAGAGATCCAATCAGAAGATTAGAACTCGCACTAATAAATAGTAAGACATTAACTCAAGATTCAATAAATGATATTCATGCTAGTATTGATTTCAGAATCAAGGAATCTTGGAAACGTGCTATTGATGGTGTTTTTCCAGAAAAAAATAATCTTTTGGACCTAGTTTATTCAAAAAAATGAAAAGAGAAATAAGTTATGCTGAGGGCATATTAGAGGCTTTTAATTACTTACTTACAAACCACCAAAATGTATTTGTAATTGGTCAAGGTTTGTGGAGTCCTTGGTATGTTGGTGCTTCAATGAAGGATTTAGATGTTAAATATGGTAAAGAAAGAGTTATAGATAGTCCAGTTTCGGAATTGGCTGTCACAGGCGCTGCTGTAGGTGCAAGTATTTGTGGGTACAGACCTGTAGTTGTTCACCCAAGAATGGACTTTATGGTTTTGGCTATTGATCAAATTGTTAACCAAGCAGCAAAATGGCGACACATGTTTGGTGGGAAATCGATCGCACCAGTAACAATCAGAGGAATAATAAATCGAGGTGGTGAGCAAGGTGCTCAACATTCCCAAGCGCTGCACTCATGGTTTGCACATGTTCCCGGATTAAGAGTTGTTATGCCAGCAACCGCAGATGATGCTAGAGATTTACTAGTAGCAAGCGTTTTGTCTGATGATCCTGTGATGTTTATTGATGATAGATGGTGTTATGAGCATAAGTCGCAAGTTGTTGACATAGAACCTGTCCGATTGGATTCGGTTGAACCCCGAGTATTAAAAGAAGGAAATGATGTAACGATTTTAGGAATTGGTTATAGTTCTTTGCTTTGTTTGGAGGCATCGACCAACTTGGAAAAAGATGGGATATCCGCTGAGGTTATTGACCTTAGGATTCTAAATCCAATTAAGGTGAAAAATATTTTAAAATCTGTAGAAAAGACGAAAAGGTTTGTAGTTGTTGATGGGGGTTGGACAAATTGTGGTATGGCGGGAGAGCTAATTGCTAGAGTTATGGAAAATATTAGTATTTCAGATTTATCAGCTAGTCCCAAACGTGTAACATTAACTGATGCACCTGCTCCAACTAGTTCAAATCTAGAAGAAGATTACTATACTAAATCAGTTGATATTGAGCAAGTAGTTAAAACAATGTTTTAGAAGCTTTCTTGGAAATGGCTAAAAGAATTATTGATGTAGTCGGTTCTTCCATTGGATTGTTGTTGTTTGCACCATTTTTGTTACTTGCTTCGTTTTTGGTATGGATTTATGATTTTGATAGTCCTATCTATATTTCGAAGAGAGTAGGAATTAATGGAGTAATCTTTGACATGTACAAGATTAGATCAATGAAAAATGATTCAAGTTTAAAGCATGTTGTTTCAACTTCGAATTCAGATACAAGGATAACATATATTGGAAAGATAATCAGAAAATATAAAATTGATGAACTCAGTCAATTGGTAAATGTTTTGCTTGGATCTATGAGTTTGGTTGGTCCTAGACCCAATGTGATACGTGAAGTCGAACTGTATTCGGAAATCGAAAAAAAAATATTGTTAGTCAAACCAGGGATAACTGATATTTCCTCAATTGTCTTTTCAGATTTGAATGATATTCTTAGTGATAGTGATGATCCAAATTTGGATTATAATCAGTTAGTCAGACCTTGGAAAAGTAGGTTCTGTCTATTTTATATTAAAAATAGGTCGATTAAAATGGACATACACATTCTTCTAATCACTGCATTATCAATATTTTCTAGACAAAGAGCTTTGAATTACTTGCATAAATTACTTCTGAAGTTTAATGCAACTCCTGAGTTACTAACGATAGCAAAAAGAGAAATAGTGCTAGTTCCTCATCCTCCACCAGGCTTTACAGAATTTGTTACTTCAAGATAGTTTTTAAAGCTATTGTAATGATAAATTCCAAATCAATCAAAAACACATCAATTACCTTTCTCAATATTTTATTGTTAAGCACGATTGCTTTGATGTTGTTTCCATGTGAGTTATTACTTTACAAATATTTAGCATCGAGTCTATTCATAGCAACAGTAGTATTAAGATTTTATGCGAAAAAATTAATTCTAAAAAGGAGTATTCATTACTATGATTTTTTATTACTTTTCTTCTTAATATATTCTTTTCTGAGTGGGATTTACTTAACTAAGTATCAATTAGTTTGGATTGATTATTTTATTTATCTACAAATGATAATGGTCTATTTTTCTTCTAAATATCTAATAGAAGAAAAATACAAAATAATCTATTTGAAATATGTAATACCTGTCTTAGTCTCGCTTTTTATAACGGTATCTTATGTTGCAATTATGAGCGGGGTGGAATTTGGTTCTTCTTGGGTAGGAATATTTGGAAAGAATAAAAATTATTGTGCAGCATATTTAGCAGTTTTGTCGCTTTATACTGTATCCATAAAACCAAATGACGAAACGAATAAAAAAATAATTTTTATTGCTAAAATTATCTTATCAATATTTTGCTTGACGTTTTCTTCGATAACGAACTCAATTGGTGGTATGGTAATATCACTATATTGCGTATTGTATCTTTTTAATAAGAATATAGATTCATTCTCATTAAGATTTGCTGTTTATTTTCTGTTTTTCATACTATCGGGCATTGTGATTTATGAATTAGGTAATGATTTTATTTTAAGCAAAGGAGTTCAAGAAAGGTACTTTTTATTAAAAAGGTCTTTTGATATTTTTTTTGATAATCCTGTAGTAGGCGTAGGGTTAGGGAATTGGAAGCTTGAAATTTATAACTGTAATCTAACCGAAACAAGTTTCAATCATCCTTATAGTTTTGTAAGGCATAATAGCCATAATCTTTTCTCAAATTTTGTCGTAGAATCTGGACTAATTGGAATCTTAATTATTGGGATTTTCTTTTCTGGATTTTTTAAAGAACACAACAATAGAGCAGTTATAGAAAAATTTACATATAAAGACCCGATTTGTCACTTAATTCTGTCTTTTCTTTTTGTAAGTTCAATTTATTCTTCGTGTTTTTTACATCCTGATAATTTTAGTGAGTTACAGTATTTTGTTGTATTTAGTCTTGCTTCCTTCCCCACAAGACAGAAACATGTTGTCGGTTCTAGTTTTGTTGTATTTATCGTTTTACTCTCTTCAATATTTCTTTCCTTATTCTTTGTTAAAACTATCTATGATAAACACATGTTCATAGCAGCCAAGAAAGAAGAGGTTATAGAATTATCAATTGAAATGTTAGAAAAATTGGTCGATAACGATTTATCAAATTTCTTCACAAGGAAGCCAGATTTTTATCATGCTTTAGCATTAAGACAGTTTGAAAGTGGGAATATTCCAAATGCAGAGGATAGCTTTTTAAAAGCTTTAAAGCGAACTCCTCATAGTGAAGATATATTACTTGATTTTGGTGATTTTTTAATTAGTATAGACTCTGTTTCTTCTGCGGAAATATACCTGAGCAAGGTAGAAAGTATCCAACCGAATCATGTTCTTCTCAATTTATTATTGTGCGAATTAAATTATTTGAAGAAAGATTTCTTAAAGTCTATTGATTATTATAATAATATCATTTACCGCACCACTCAATATAAATCTCGAATTATTGCAATGCAAAAAAGGCTTAATCTTTATTTGCAAGAAAATGAAGAATTAAACTTGAAACTAAAGACATTTTGAAAACTGCCCTAATAACAGGAATTACTGGCCAAGATGGCTCTTATCTAGCAGAGCTATTACTCTCCAAAAACTATATAGTTCATGGTATAAAGCGCAGTTCTTCAAGCTTCAATTCTGCGAGAATAGATCATATCTACCAGGACCCACACCAAGACAATAGGAACTTCATATTGCATTAT
>CALGNN010000218.1 GCA_937961455.1 uncultured Saprospiraceae bacterium | reverse complement strand
CCTACGCTGTGGCAAGGCTACTTGGAATGGAGACTGGATTGATTTTACAACATCTTAGTTCGCTAAAACCTGCAGAAGGCAGATTTGACATAATAAAGCATCCTTTGAAGAAGCGCTACGCAATTGTAGACTATGCTCATACTCCTGATGCATTGCAGAATGTATTAGAGACACTTAATGATATCTGCGGAAAATCCAAAGTGCTCACTGTAGTAGGAGCAGGAGGAGATCGGGATAAATCAAAGCGGCCCAAGATGGCTGTAATAGCTGCTCAATATAGTCGCGAAGTGATCCTTAGTTCAGACAATCCAAGATCAGAAGATCCTGAATTAATTCTGGATGATATGGAAGAAGGACTTAATGAATTGGATGCAAAAAACTATGTGAGAATTACAGATAGAAAACAAGCAATTCGAACAGCTGTTCGGCTTGTCAGAGACGGGGACATCATTTTGGTGGCGGGAAAAGGACATGAAAAATATCAAGAAATCAAGGGGGAAAAGTTCCCATTTGATGATAAAGAAATATTGTTGACAGCATTTGCTGAAGACACATAAGAATAGGTTCTATTATCATTCTCAGGTTGGTTTTAACAGTTGCAGCAGGCAACTCTCGTCATTGAAAAAGTTCAATCTATGGGCCCTGCTGCGCTGTTTCTTTAGAATACATAGAACAAAAGAATTGTGTAGATATGCTCTATCACTTATTTGACTATTTAGAGGAATTATTCAAAATTCCAGGATCTGGACTTTGGAAATTTCTATCATTTAGAGCAGGGATAGCTATTATACTATCTCTGGTTATTTCGATGCTCTTTGGTAAGCGCATCATACGTTCTTTGACAAATCGACAGATAGGAGAGTCCGTTAGGGATTTAGGATTAGCTGGCGAAAAACAAAAACAAGGTACCCCTACAATGGGAGGTTTGATTATCATCCTCGCCATTCTAGTGCCCTGCTTATTGCTCGCTGACTTAACTAATGTATATGTCTTACTCATGTTATTTACCACAATGTGGTTAGGGACTATTGGGTTTACTGATGATTACATTAAGGTCTTTAAAAAAGACAAGGGTGGACTCAAAGGAAGGTTTAAAGTTTTAGGTCAAGTGGTTTTAGGTGTTGTTATAGCCGTCGTAATGCTTCACAATGATCAGATCACGGTTAGGATGTCCTTAAAAGAAGCTCAAGAATTTGGCTATGAAATTATTAGAATCATACCTGGGCTTGAAATTGGAGAACCCTTAGCATATGTGAAATCGACACTTACGAATTTGCCTTTCTTTAAAGGGAATATTTTTGAGTATGCTTCACTCTTGGGTTTTATGGGTGACAATGCCGAGTCATTTGTTTATCTCGTATTCATTCCAATTATCGTATTCATTGTTACTTCAGTATCTAATGGTGCTAACTTAACAGATGGTTTAGATGGACTGGCTACAGGAGTTTCTGCAATTGTTGCGGCAAGCTTGGTGGTTTTAGCTTATGTTTCAAGTAACACACAAATCGCGGACTACTTAAATATTTTATACCTGCCAAATACCTCTGAGTTGGTCATATTCGGAGCCTGTTTATTAGGAGCTTGTATCGGTTTTCTTTGGTACAATTCTCATCCGGCCCAAGTCTTTATGGGTGATACAGGATCGCTCACCCTTGGAGGAGTAATCGCTGTGATGGCAATCCTTTTACGAAAAGAATTATTAATCCCTTTACTCTGTGGAATATTCTTAATTGAAAGTTTTTCAGTAGTTATTCAAGTGTCATGGTTTAAGTACACAAAAAAGAAATACGGTGAAGGACGGAGGGTGTTTTTAATGTCCCCCATTCACCATCATTACCAAAAGAAAGGAATGCATGAAAGTAAAATTGTTATAAGATTTTGGATTGTTCAAATTCTTCTTGCGGTATTGACCATCATTACTTTAAAAATTCGATAAGAATAATGACATGAAAAAAACGCTTGCCATTTTGGGTGCAGGAGAGAGTGGAGTAGGAGCAGCTTTATTAGCAAAAAGACATGGATATGAAGTATTCGTGTCTGACTATGGGTCGATAGATAAAAAATATAAAGAAGAATTAATAAAAAATACAATTGCCTTTGAAGAAGGGCGACACGATTTTGAAACGATTGGCAAAGCAAATTTAGTTGTGAAGAGTCCGGGTATTCCGGATCAAGTTGAAATCGTTAAACAGGTACGGGAGCAATCCATTCCTGTGATTTCTGAAATTGAATTTGCATATCCTTTTTGTGAAGGTAAAATATTAGCCATCACAGGAAGCAATGGGAAAACGACCACTACAAATCTATGTCATCATTTACTGGCCTCTTCAGGCAAGGAAGTGACTAAAGCAGGAAATGTAGGCACCAGCTTTGCTCGAGTATTATTGGAAAACCCCACTCCAATTTATGTGCTCGAATTAAGTAGTTTTCAATTGGATGGGATCATTGATTTTAAACCAGATATTGCTGTGTTGACAAACATCACACCTGATCATTTAGATCGATATGATTATCTCTTAGATAATTACATCAAGTCTAAATTTAGGATTGCGATGAATCAAGGCAAAAAAGATCTTTTTATCTGGAATAAAGATGATGAAAACTCCGCCATTGTGATGCAAGGAAAGAATCATAAACAAAAGGTCATTGGATTAGCAAAAGAGATGCTTAATGAAAATGGTTTTAGTTCGAGTCAAGCTATTGACTATGATCTTTCAAATCCTGCACTTAAAGGAATGCATAATAAGATGAATGCACTTATGGCGATAGAAGCCTGCTCGGCATTCAAATTAGATTCAAGCTTACTTCAAACAGCACTCAATGATTTTGTGAATGATCCACACCGACTTGAATTGGTAAGGATTGAAAATGATATTCACTTTATCAATGATAGCAAAGCAACTAATGTGGATTCAGTTTTTTATGCCCTCGATGCAATGGATGATAACATTGTTTGGATCGCTGGAGGTACAGATAAAGGAAATGATTATTCTAGACTCATTCCTTTAGCTTCTAAAGTCAAAGCCTTGATTTGTTTAGGCATTGATAATACGAAGCTCATTGAAACCTTCAGTCCCTACATAAAAAACATAGAAGAAACCAATCAAATGAAAGATGCAATAATTAGAGCCAGAATATATGCTGAGCCAGGAGACACCGTATTACTGTCTCCAGCTTGTGCAAGTTTCGATTTATTCGAAAATTATAAGGATAGAGGAGCGCAGTTTAAAGAGGAGGTACTTAGGCAATTGAATTAGATAAAAAAGATGACTAACATAGCTACCATACATAGCAATTTAAAAGGAGATAAAACCATTTGGTTTATCGTGGCCTTGCTTGCTATATTTTCTGCGCTCGCAGTTTATAGTAGCACTTTCAGTATGGCCTATGCCAGCTTGAAAAGTTCAGAGTCATACCTACTTAAACATACCATCATTATTGGATTTGGTTTGATCTTGACCTACGGAAGTTATAGGATGCATTATATGCAATATTCAAGACTTGCCCCTATATTATTATTACTTGCCATTCCATTATTAATATATACTTTCCTTTTCGCTCCAGAGATTAATGATGCTAGACGTTGGATTACACTTCCTATTATTGGAATGTCATTTCAACCTTCAGACTTCGCAAAATTAGCCTTAATCATTTTTGTCGCCAGAGCGATTTCTTCAAGACAAGAAAATATTAAAGACTTTAGATCGGCATTCTTGCCCATCATCGTGCCAGTGATTATAGTTTGTTTGTTGATTGCAAAAGATGATTTCTCATCTGCTGGTCTCTTATTCTTGACCTGCACATTGATGATGTTTGTAGGTAGAGTTGATCTTAAGTATATAGGTTTGTTAATCTTATTAGGTGTATTGGGAATTGCATTTCTAATCATCTTAGGTAATATATTTCCTGAGGAGTTTCGAACAGATACTTGGTTTGCAAGGATCAATAGTTTTATCACAAATGCGGATGGGGGGTGGCAAATCCAACAATCAAAAATTGCGATAGCAGACGGAGGGATCTTTGGCGTAGGTCCAGGAAATAGCGTGCAGAGAAATTTCCTTCCTTATCCATATGCAGATTTTATCTATGCCATAATCTGCGAAGAGTATGGATTATTTGGTGCTTTTGTAATCATCTCATTGTACATGGGATTATTTTACCGATGCACAAGCATCGTAACAAAATGTCAGAAAAATTTTGGTGCCATGTTGGCCATTGGACTTTGCTTGAGTTTAGTGATTCAAGCCTTTGCAAATATTGCAGTCTCCGTCCACTTGGTTCCAGTTACAGGGTTGACACTTCCTTTGATAAGTATGGGAGGTTCATCCTTATTATTTACCTGTATTTCATTTGGAATTATTTTGAGTGTAAGCAGATATATAGAAGCGAATATTAAAACAAAATCAATAGACATGTACCCAGCATATGAAGGTTATCATTAGTGGTGGAGGGACAGGCGGTCATGTTTATCCTGCGCTTGCAGTAGCACAGGAGCTAAAAAAAAGAGATACATCAATTGACATATTGTTTGTTGGTGCGAAAGGCAAAATGGAAATGGAGAAAGTGCCGAAAGCGGGATTTCCCATAGAAGGATTAAGTATAGTGGGTTTGCATCGTACTAGAATTTGGCGAAATGTAAAATTTCCCTTAAAGCTCATTTCAAGTTTGTGGAAGGCTAGAAAAATCATAAAGAATTTTAAGCCTGATGCTGCTATGGGATTTGGTGGATTTGCTTCAGGTCCAGTTATTTATTTAGCTGCTTCAAAGGGCATTCCAAGTATGATTCAAGAGCAGAATTCCTATGCTGGAATTACTAACAAGATTTTAGCTAAAAGGGTGCACAAGATTTGCGTGGCTTATCCGAACATGAAACAATTTTTTCAAGCTGAAAAAATTGTTCAAACAGGAAATCCTGTGAGAAAGGACATCGGAGACTTGGAATCAAAAAAAGAAGCGGCTTATCGCCATTTCGGATTGGATCCCCAAAAGAAAACCTTGTTCATTTTTGGAGGAAGCCTGGGAGCACGGACCTTGAATGATGCTGTAGAAGCAAGTTCCACTTATTGGAAAACTGATACAGACATTCAAATGATCTGGCAGGTAGGGAAGCTTTATCACGATGAGTTTAGTAAAGGCGCGATGGTGAAAAATGAAAATGTGAAGCAGCTTGCTTTTGTAGATCGAATGGATTTGGCTTACGCCATTGCTGATGTGATTGCATGCAGAGCAGGAGCACTGACGATTTCAGAATTGAGTATTGCAGGGAAAGCAGCCATCCTAGTTCCTTCACCCAATGTGGCGGAAGATCATCAGACAATGAATGCAAAAGCCCTTGCTGATGTTGGAGCAGCTATTTTACTTAAAGATGTAGATGCCAAAGAGAAAATGATAAATGAAGCTATTAGTCTATTATCAGAAGATGACAAAAGACAAAGCCTTCAAAATGAAATAAAAAAACTAGCGAAACCAAAAGCTGCAGAAATGATTGTTGATGAAATGATAAAATTGATTCGAAATAAATAAGATGGATTTAAAGAATATTCAGAAGATTTATTTCATAGGAATTGGCGGAATAGGCATGAGTGCTTTAGCTAGATTCTTTAATAAAAAAGAAATTGAAATATCCGGTTATGATAAAACCGAAACCGTCCTGACCAAAAAGTTGGTCGATGAAGGGATAAAAATCCACTATCATGAAGATGTGGAATCTCTTCCAAAGGATGTTGACTTGGTGGTGTACACACCTGCTGTTCCTGCTGATCACAAGGAATTGAGATACTATATAAAGCAAGGTTACGAGGTTAAAAAACGAGCTGAAGTATTAGGCTTAATATCTGAATCTTATAAACTTATTGGAATAGCTGGAACCCATGGAAAGACTACCAGCAGTAGTATAGTAGCGCATCTTTTAAAAGATTGTGGTATTGACATTACAGCTTTTTTAGGAGGGATTTCAAAAGACTTTGATTCGAATTTTGTTTTGGGATCAGATGATTGGGTAGTGGCGGAAGCGGATGAATACGATCGCTCTTTTCTTCATTTGAAGCCTCAGATTTCTGTGGTTAATTCATTGGATCCAGATCATTTAGATATCTATGGAACCAGTGCTCAAATTCAAGAGAGCTATTTGCAATTCATGCTTCAAACAAAGAAAGGAGGATTGCTGTTTTTGGAAGAATCCGTATTAGCGCAGTTATCAGCGAGTCAGCTAAAAGAGATTCAAAGAAGAGACATTCAATTGTTAAGTTTTGGTTGGAATCAAACAGATATTCTAGCCAGTAATATGAGAATCGAAAAAGGTAGACAATGCTTTGACTATGCCTGGGATGATTTTAAAATCAGTGGAATGAATTCCGTTTTACCTGGCAAATACAATATTCAAAATTGCATGGTAGGGATTTCAATTGCTCTGGCTTTAGGATGTAAGTTGGAGGCAATTAAAAAGGCACTGAAAAACTTTAAAGGGATAAAGAGAAGATTTGAGAAAGTATTTGAATCAGATGAAATCGTATTAATTGATGATTACGCGCATCATCCTACAGAGTTGAAAGCGGCCATAAGTGCAGCAAAAGATTTATATCCAGACAAAAAAATAACTGGAATTTTTCAGCCGCATTTATTTACAAGAACGAGAGATTTCTTAGAGGGCTTTATTGAAGAATTAAGTGTTCTGGATGAATTGATCATGTTGGATATATATCCGGCTAGAGAATTACCCATTACAGCAGTAAACTCCAATTTGATTTTAGATAAGGTGCCATTGGAAAAGAAGAAATTAATGTCTAAAGATACATTAGCTGAAGAGCTTGACTTGAGGGATAAGGAAGTGATTTTAATCTTAGGCGCTGGAGATATTGATACTTGTGTACAACCATTATTAGAACGAATTAAAAAAAGATAAGATAAATAATACATGAAATTTTTAAACAAATCATTAAGGACCCAGATCGCTTGGCTTAGCTTTCTTTTGTTTTTCGGGGTTTTGTTTATTTCTGCCATTTCACATAAGCAGAGTAGTAATGTATTGGCGATGGAGATTCGAGTGAATGGAGACAAGAATAAAAAGTATCTCATTACTACAGATGAAGTTCGTAAAAGAATTAGAAGCTTGTATGGAAGGAAGATCGTAGGTATGAATGTCAAAGATGTGGATGTGAAATTTATTGAGGATGAATTAAAACGCACCTCATTTATTAAGGAGGCGGAAGTCTTTTTAGATTCCAATAATTATTTGGAAATCGAAATTAAACAACGCATTCCTATTGCTAGAATTTTTGATAATGCTGGAGGTAGCTATTACATCGAAAGTGAAGGAATTGTCATGCCAGTATCACGTCACTACACTGCGAGAGTGCCAGTTTTTACTGGAAGGATTCCTTCTTTAAAGAATGCAAATGATGCATTGAGAAAGGACTTGTATCATCTAGCTAGAGAAATAAGAAATGATGCATTTGCAAATGCATTGGTAGAACAAGTGACGGTAACAGATGAAGCGATGTATCTCTTGCATACAAAATTAGGAGATGAAAAAATCAATCTAGGTAAGCTGGATGATTTGCCATATAAATTAAAGAAGCTGAAGGCTTTTTATAAAAAACCTTTAGCTGCACAAGGATTAAATAAATATGATACCATACATCTTGATATTAGAAATCAAGTGTATGCTACAAAATAAAATTGAATAATATTTAAACCAATCAAATATGAATTATTCAGAAAACTATGGAATGCCAGAAGGTGCGATTGGAGTCGCATTAGATATCGGTACTACTAAAGTGTGTGCAGTAGTAGGACGAATGGATGGCCTAGGCAGAGTGGAAGTCTTGGGCGTTGGGAAAGTTTCATCAGAAGGGGTTCTTCGAGGTGTTGTTGCCAATATTGATAAAACGGTAAAGGCAATTACTGAGGCAGTAGCTCTTGCAGAAAAACAATCCGGACAAGAAATTACTAAGGTTCATGTTGGAATTGCTGGGCAGCATATTAAGTCGCTACAACATCGTGGGATATTGACTCGAGATGATGCGCAAAGTGAAATAACTCAGAAGGATATAGATACCTTAACTCGTGATATGTACAAACTGGCCTTGCCGGCTGGCGATAAGATATTACATATCCTACCACAAGAATATATTGTTGATAACGAGGAAGGGATCGTTGACCCAATTGGAATGTCAGGTAATAGACTCGAAGGTAACTTCCATGTAATTACTGGACAGGTTTCAGCAAGCAATAACATATTAAGGTGCATCCAAAAAGCTGGATTGAAAGTAGCTGGAATCACCTTAGAGCCCATCGCTTCTTCATCAGCGGTACTTAGCAAAGAGGAGATAGAAGCAGGCGTTGCTTTAGTAGATATCGGAGGAGGGACGACAGATATCACCATCTTTCATGAAGGGATCATCCGTCATACTGCAGTAATACCATTTGGTGGAAATATTATCACAAAAGATGTGCGAGAAGGTTGCAGTGTGATGGAAGCACAGGCCGAAAAATTAAAAGTAAAATTTGGTTCGGCTTTAGCTGATGAAATCAGAGATAATCGAATCATTACCATTCCTGGAATTAAAGGAAAGAACCCGAAGGAGATCTCGGAAAAGAATTTATCCAGAATCATCCAAGCAAGAGTTACTGAAATTATTGATGCAGTCTATTGGGAATTAAAAAGATCTGGATACGAAAGAAAATTAATCGCAGGAATTGTCTTAACTGGTGGTGGCTCCTTGTTGAAGAACATTGACAAACTTGCGCAATACAGAACAGGCAAAGACGCCAGAATAGGTGTGCCAACTGAAAAATTAGCACATGGTTATGAGGAACATATTGAGAGTCCAATTTATGCAACAGCTATTGGCTTGATGATCATGAGTATCGAAGATGATATGATGGAAGGTCAACAAATGTCTAGCGAATCAAAAGAAGTAAAAGAAGGAACATTATCTAACTGGTCTAAGGGTTTTGTCGAAAATGTCAAAAACTTTTTCGAACCTATTGTAGACGAAGATTTTTAATGAAAACGAATTATAAAAAAGTAAAAACATCAATCTATGTTATTTGATATACCAAAAGAAGATAAATCCATCATCAAAGTAATTGGTGTTGGTGGTGGTGGATCCAATGCAGTCAATCACATGTTTGAAGAGGGCATCGTGGGTGTGGACTTTGCTATCTGCAATACAGACATTCAAAGTATGGACATAAGTAATGTGCCAGTAAAAATAGCTTTAGGACCTCATTTAACTGATGGTTTAGGAGCTGGTTCAAAACCAGATATTGGAAAACAAGCTTGTATTGAATCCATAGATGATGTGAGGAAATTCTTGGAAGAGAATACCAAAATGTTATTTGTTACCGCTGGAATGGGTGGAGGTACTGGAACAGGTGCTGCACCTATAATTGCGAAAGCTGCTAGAGAAATGGATATTCTGACAGTAGGAATAGTAACGCTTCCTTTCATTTTTGAAGGCAAAGCTCGTTCCCGCCAAGCCTTGCAAGGATTGGATGAAATGAAGAAGAATGTAGATTCCCTGATTGTAATATCCAATGATAAACTTGGAGACTTTTATGGAAACCTGTCTGTTTCAGAAGCCTTTGCGCAAGCTGATAATGTATTGCTTGCTGCTGCAAAATCTATTGCAGAAATCATAACGAAAGCTGGTAAGATCAATGTGGATTTTGAGGATGTTAATACTGTCATGAGAGACAGTGGTGTATCCATAATGGGTACTGCGGCATTCGGTGGGGAAGACAGAGCCAGAAAGGCTGTAGATGGAGCATTAAATTCTCCATTGTTAGAAGATAATGATATCAGAGGAGCGAAACACATCCTTTTAAATATCAGCTATGGTAGCAAAGAAATCACCATGAATGAGGCTATGCAGATTAATGAATATGTCCAAGAAGAAGCCGGACATTCTACAAATTTGATCTGGGGTCACTGCATGGATGAAACTTTAGGAGACAAAATTAGTGTTACAGTAATAGCGACAGGTTTTGAAATAGGGAAAAAAGAGGCCGAAGAGAAGAAAAGAAATCAAAAAATAAGGGTTCCACTCGAAGAGGACAGAATGGAAGCTGACAAAAATGTTTTTGATCTTGACATCTTAGGAACTACCGAAAATGCGAATACTGTGGTTTTTGATGACCTTCCAAAGCCTCGCACACACAACACTATAGACAATGAGCCCTTCATAAGTAGTAGTGATCCTACAAGCATACATGAGGACACTTCTATAGCTCCAATAATGGAGCAGGAAAAAGAAAAAAAGTTGCCACCTGTGCAGCCCATCTTACCGATGGAGCAGGGAAGGAGCTTACATGATTTGGAAAATGAACCCGCTTACTTAAGACAGCAAGTGGAGTTGGACGATGTTCCACATTCTTCTAAACATGAAGCTTCAAGATGGTCTATTCAAGATGATGGTGATGACATCAACATCATTGGAGAAAATTCCTTCTTGCACGATCAGGTGGACTAAAGAGCGTCTTTTTATATCTTTTCATGAGATTGGTTTAAGACCAGGCTGGGGGGCCTGGTCTTTCTTATTTTAAAAATTTCAAGAAATAATAGATGTGTCTTTTCTTAGACCATTTATACGGTATGCAATAAATGAAATTTTAAGTCACTGCAAAAAGCTCCTATATATCCCAAAAAAAAGACTTAAATTGCCGTCACATTTAAATAATGAAAATGCAGTTTTTAAAAACACTAACTTTATTAGCACTTTTAGTATTGACCGCTTGTGCTAGTGAAAAGAAAGAAAATAGGCCCATTGCGCCACCAGTAATACCATCAGCGAATACACAAGTTGATAACCCAACAAGACCGCAAACGCCTGCCCCAACTAATACCTCTAATGTGGAACATTATATTTGTCCAGATGGTCACGTTGGGTCTGGAGGTCCAGCAGCTGGATCATGCGCTCAATGTGGAGTTGCCTTGGTACATAATCAAGCCTTTCATGCAAATGATGCCGCTCCAGCAACACCAAATATAACAACAACACCCAGCGGGACTATTCCACCTGCACCAGGTGCTGCACAAAGTCCAGTTTTTAATACTAGTACACCAGCTGTTACGCCACCTACGCCGCCAGAACCTCCTCAAAATGCAGCAGGAGTATGGCATTATACATGCCCTGACGGACATGCAGGAGGAGCAGGAGGAGCGTCTAATTGTGCACAATGTGGAAAAGCTCTAGTGCATAATCAAGCTTATCATAACTAGTACCATTTTTTAAATGGCATATGATGAGTATTTAGCCGAACGCATCAACCGAATAATGGAGGATCATAAGGCCAACTTCTTCACTAAGAAGATGATGGGAGGACTCTGCTACATGGTCAATGATAAAATGGCTTGTGGAATTCACTTTGATAAGAAAAAACAAGTCGATCTTCTTATGGCTAGAATCGGCCCAGATGCTGCAGAAGCCAATATGGATAAAAAGGCATGTTGCCTTCCCATGGACTTTACAGGCAGACCCATGAAAGGATACGTCTTCATTACACCTGATGGTTTTGATACCGATAAAGATTTAGAATACTGGATACAACTATGCATGGATTTTAACCCATTGGCTAAGGCAAGCAAAAAACGAAAGAAGAAAAAGGAGGCTTAATCAGAGACTCATTTTATTTATGTGTATTTTAATTTAAGATACAGCTCAAATGAAAAAGTCCCGCCTTTGCTTTTTTTAATTTTTTGCCTTTTAGTTGAAACTAGCCACCATCAATTCGACTATGCTATGGCGTAGTTGAAAGATTAAATAAAGTAGGCTCAAAGTCAATGAGTTTTGCATTGCAAAAGCATTAGTTTAAATATGACTTTTTAAATGCTACAATTATTAAGTAAAAAGGATAATGTTAATTTTTTATCGAGTTGGATAAAAGATGACAGCATAGAAGCTGATTTCGATAGAAAATTAATATATTCCAATAAGCTATTAATTGAATATAATACAAGACTATGCCACTGCTACTTACCAAAGGCGTTGAAAAACTGCATGGAATAAATCGTCATGAGTTTCAAGAAAAATTCATGATTCCACAACGTCCTGTTATTATCAAAAATCTGTTTGGAGATGATGCGCCTGTATATTCAAAGTGGACCTTTGATTTTTTTAAAAAAGAATTAGGACATTTGGATGTGGGTATCTTCGATGTTGAAGGCACAAAGCGACAAGATGATCGTTCTTATAAATCTGCTCCACAAAACATGAAGTTTAGTGCTTATTTAGATTTGATTCAAAAAGGTCCTACTTCAAAAAGGCTGTTCCTTTTTAATGTATTCAAGCATCGGAAAGACTTATTTAATGATTTCGAATTTCCTGATATTGCCGACCGTGTATTAAGGAAAGTGCCAATGGCTTTTTTCGGAGGAGCAGGCGCGGTAACACGCATCCATAGAGATATGGATAACAGTAATGTATTTCTAACAGAGCTGTATGGCAAGAAGCGGGTGGTTTTATTCCACCCCAAATATTCGGAGATGTTGTACAGATTGCCATTTAGTACGCACACCTATATTGATATTAATAATCCTGACTATGATCGCTTTCCAGCTTTGGACAAGGTGGAAGGATATGATTGTATTCTTGAGGCAGGTGAAACCTTATTTATGCCCTCAGGTTGGTGGCATCATATTGAATATCAAACTGCAGGTATTGGATTTTCTGTTCGGGCGATTAGTCCAAAGACGAAAGACTTTTTAATTGGCTTGTATCAAATAGGATTATTGACACATCTTGATGAAATACTTAGATTGGTCCTAGGAGATAGATGGTATGAATACAAAAAGACGCTTGCTGAACGCCGAGCATTAAATGCCTTATACGGAAGCGTTTAAATGCCTTAATATAATATTAGCTATTTTTGAATTCAAAACATAGCTGATGAGTATAGATAAATCAAATCCATGGCATAAGGTGTCTATTGGAGACAAAGCCCCTGATCTGGTAAATGGCATTATTGAAATCCCCAAAAACACAAGAGCGAAATATGAACTAGACAAGGCCTCTGGATTACTCATTATGGATAGAGTCCTTTATTCATCCATGTATTATCCTGCCAATTATGGCTTCATTCCAAGGACCTATTGTGATGATAAAGATCCACTTGATATTTTAATTCTTTCTCAAATTACGATAGTGCCCATGTGTATCGTCTCAGCAAAAGTAATCGGCGTCATGCGTATGATTGATAATGGAGAATTGGATGATAAGATTATTGCAGTTGCTGAAAACGATATGAGTGTGAGTCATATTGAAGATATATCTGAATTGCCAAACCATTTCTTTAAAGAGCTGAAAAATTTCTTTGAGGATTATAAAAAACTAGAAAAGAAAACGGTAAAAATTGATGAGTTTCAAAATGCTACGATTGCAAAAAAAATTATTCAACAAAGTATTGTGGATTATGAAGCTTTCATAAAAAGCCATAGTTGATTGTAATACTTCTCCCATGAAGACCTCAAATGAAATATACCAACAAAGAATCAATAGGGTAATTGATTACATCAATAATAATTTAGATAAATCTTTTTCGCTTGATGAATTAGCGAAAGTAGCACATTTTTCTTCTTATCATTTTCATAGAATATTTGTGGCCATAGTAGGAGAGTCCGTTAACTATTATACCAATAGAATTCGTTTAGAAAAAGCAGCTCGCTTACTAAAATTTTCAAAAGTTTCATCGGTTTCGGATATAGCTTTTACTTGTGGGTTTTCTTCACCTTCTACATTTTCTAGATCCTTTAAAGATTATTTTGGGCTAAGTCCAAGATCTTATAAAAAAGATTCTAGCCAGATAAATAGCAAGATTCGCAAAGAATTATTTCCCTTAAGCGAATATCTTGTGCCTATGTCAATTGAAGAAAAGCAAGAAAAATTTCGTGTAGAAATTAAGCAATTCCCCATGCGTAAAGTCGCTTATATAAGGGTGGTGAATTCTTATCAGGAAGGTGTTGTATTAGAAGCTTTTACTCGATTGATCACATGGGCGAAACAAATGGATTTATATGCAGATGGACAATTTTTTGGAATGTCTTTAGACGATCCTATGACTACACCAAATGAAAAATATCGCTATGAAGCTTGTTTGGAAATTCCCTTAGATTTTGAATTAAATGAAAGTCATCCTATAGACATCATGATGATGGAAGCCTGTCAATATGCGAGCTGTAAGGTATCAGGTAATATTAATGTTGTAGCTACGGCTACTCATTATCTCTTCAATGAATGGTTGGTGAATAGTTCGTATGAACCAGAACATCAACATGGCTTGGAATTATTTTTAGATAGGGAAAATATTTGCAACTGGAGCTCTTTTGATTTGGACTTATGTATTCCAATAAAAGCTTTTAAAATGGTATAAAATGAAAAATCTTATTCTTATTTGCATTAGTATAATGACATTCTTTAATTGCTTGCCTTTAAGTAACAATTGGTGGAATAATATAAATTGTATACTGACTGAAAATGAATTAGTTAATCCAATAAATAAAAACAATATGAAATTAGGTGCGTTCTCTGTAAGCTTAAGTGTTAAGGACCTCAGTGTCTCAAAAGCATTTTATGAAAATTTGGGTTTTGAACAAATGGCAGGATCTATGGAAATGAATTATCTCATTATGAAAAATGAAAGTACTTTAATTGGACTTTTTCAAGGAATGTTTGAAGGAAATATTTTAACATTCAATCCTGGCTGGGATCAAACTGCAGCTGAAGTGAATCCTTTTGATGATGTAAGAGCTATTCAAAAACATTTAAAATCGGCCAATGTCCAACTTGATACTGAAGCTGATGAAACTACTACAGGTCCGGCTAGTTTTCTTTTGAAAGATCCAGATGGAAATGTGATTATGCTCGATCAACATAGATGATATATTCCCTAAATAAATTCATATTATAAAGCCTCTTTATTGAGGCTTTTTTAATTTAAAGTAATCATGCATTGACATGAGGAGTACCTACAAACTACATTTATGGAAAACAAGTGTTTTGTTATTATCAATCCTATTGCAGGAAATGGAAAAGCAAAGCGCTATTGGCCTAATCTAAAGTCCTACTTAGAAAAATTAAAAATACCATATGAACGCTCGTATTCAACAGAAAGAGGACAAGCATCAGCAATTGCTGGAGTAGCAGTTTCAAAGGCTTATAAAACTTTGTTGGTTTTGGGAGGAGATGGTACTTTCAATGAAGTCATCAATGGAGTAAAGAACATTAAAAAGAATCATTCATCCGAGATTGGTTTCATATTGTTTCCTTGTGGCACAGGGAATGATTGGCTTAAGACCTCTAGACCCAATTTTGAAATCAAAAATTTATTGGATGCTTATTTAAAGAATCAATGGACCTATCAAGATGTCGCTTGTGTGGCATATGAAAATGGAAAGAAGCGCTACTTTGTAAATTCTTTAGGAATCGGGATTGAAGGATTTATAGCGTATAAGTTAAGTGAGCATCATCGAGGCTGGATTAAAAACCCTTATCTAAAATATTTGAAAGCTTTATTGTTGGCCTTGCAAAATTATAAAGCAAGGGATGTTGAATTTCTGTTGGATGGTAACAAACAAAGCCATCATCTTCTTACGCTATCCATTTGTTTGGGGAAGTATAAGGGTGGTGGAATGATGATTGCTCCAAAAGCAGATTTGTTTGATGGAGTATTTCATACTACCCTGGTTTCTAAGATTCATTTATTTAAAGTCCTTCGAAAATTAAAAGCTTTATACAATGGTAATATTCTTGAAGTAAAAGGTTTTGAGTCAAGATTGCATCAAGGTATGGAAATTCAAACAGAGGGTATTCCTATGGAAGCAGAAGGAGAATATTTTGGTCAAACTCCAGCAGTTGTGAGTCTAGAACCCAAAGGATTAAAAATATTGGCATATGAGAAATCTTAGATGTCTAGTGCGTATTTAATATTATAGAGTCGGTCAAAAAAAACTTTATAAGTTTCATAGTCAGCCTTCAAACTTTCGTCCGTATTATATAATACAAGAAAATGAGAGTGCCCGCAAAGTGAATACTTTTCATAGCCTTTCAGCAATTCTCTGCAACCCTCATTGAGAAATGCACTAGTAGCTGCAGCTTCTTCAGTACGCACAGTAAATGATTCAGAAAACTCTGGGTCATCCGGATGTTCAAAATATTCTTTACCGAAAAATGTTCCTAGCCCCCTGAAAAAACTTTTAGGATTCAGCTCAAAATAGGGGATGAATTTTTTTGTAGTAATGATTAATCCGACAGTGTTGTTGTGATAATGCGTACTTGTGTTTCCATTGGAATCAGTGGACTGCGTTTTATATTGGAAGTCAAAGATTTTTACATGGGTTTGGGTCTCTCGATCAATTAGGCTCAAGACATTTGAAATCTCCGGACCAAATCCTTTTCGAAAGTGTGTAAAATCATCGAGCTGCTCAAAGAGCCCTCTGTCTACATTCCTTTGGAAATCCATTGGAAACTCGCCAGCAAATTTTTCAATCTTTTTCCATCTTGGTGTAAATAAATTTTTAAACCAACTCACTTTGTTCTTTTTTGAGGTATATATTATAAAAGTATCTAGCTGCAACTAAATCTTCTAGTGCATGGCCTACGGATTTAAAAACAGTAATATCATCTGCATTGTTCCTTCCCGATTTTATTTTTCTACACAATTCAAAAAGTGAAGCTTTAATATCCGATTGATTTATGACCTTTTTGCTTAGTGGAATACTTAGGTCACCGGATTCGCTTAAGGCACCTTCATAAGAGTCTACAAAAATATTTGATCGACGCATGAGTTCATCATCAGCTTCTCTCATATCATTTTTATAAGATCCAATCAAATCTATATGTTGACCTGGTACAAGTTGTTTGCCTAATATGAGAGGCTCTTTGCTAAGTGTCGCTGCACTAATGATGGAGGCTTTTGAAATGATGGCATCATAATTTTCTTTGGCATGTATCCTACATTGTCTTTTCAGTTGATCAGAGAATGAAGTGATCACACTTTGGGCTTTTGTAAAATTGCGTCCCCAAATAATGATCTCTTGTAAGGGAAAGAGGGAAGCATAGGCATCAACAATTTTTGGCACCATTGAACCTGTGCCTAATACTAATAAGCTTGAACTATCTTTTCTAGCTAAATACATCGCTGCCAAAACAGAACTTGCCGCTGTTCGAATACTCGTTAAGGCTTTGGCATCTAGAATGCAAATAGGCACTCCCGTTTCATAATCCATATAAATATACATTCCGTGAATACTCGGAAGTCCTTTGTCTTGATTATTGGGGTTGACAGATACGAGCTTTACTCCAAGATCTTTTTCTGTTTGCCAAGAGGGCATGAGAAGTAAGGTCTGATTTTTACCGTAGTCGTGATGATGCCTTAAAGGCGTATGGATATCAGTTGCTGAAAATCCATGATTCAAGGCTTCTACCAATTCTGGGTAATTGATATTTGATTGTAGAAAGTCTTCATTGAGGAAGGGAATATGCATCTCTGAAAATAGACAATAGCTAGTAAATGGGAAGTAGCTTAGCTATATTTTTTTTCATGAGCGAGCAACCAAGCTTTGCGCTCCAATCCACCGCCATATCCTCTTAGTTGACCATCTTTCCCGATGACTCTATGACATGGAATTACAATTGCGATTCTATTAAAGCCATTTGCAGATGCCACCGCGCGAACTGCGGTAGCTTTATTAAGGTTTAGGGCGAGTTGAGAATAGTTGGTGTTTTCTCCAAATGGAATATCCCTTAAAGCTTGCCAGACTAACTTTTGGAAGGAAGTACCGGGTGCATCTAGTTTTACCGTAAAGCTATTTCGATCCCCATTAAAATATTCTTTAAGTTCTTTTTTTAATAGTTTAATGTGTTGATTTTCTCCTGCGATGATGTTTGCGTGTAGTAAGCGTTGAAGGTCTTTGTATTCTGTTTCAAGCATTCTTCGATCCACAAATTCTAAAAGACATATGCCTTTATCCGTTGCTGCGATAAACATAGGGCCAAGAGGTGTTTGTGTTCTTGACAATAAAATGATGTTTTTGCCAACATTATGTTTAGGAGAGCTTCCAAGAATCTTTTTGTAAGTGTAATTAAAACCACTTAATGATTCGAATCCATTATCGTAAGCTGTATCACTTGACTTTTTTCCTTCTTTTAATTCTTGAAAGGCTTTATTGATTCTAAACATCCGCTGGTAAGCATGAAAAGTCATGCCATGATTTTTCTTAAACCATCTTCTTAAATAAGCAGGATCTAAACCCTCTTGCCTTAATCTATAATCTTTTATTTTTTCCTTGGGATGATCATGCACCAATTGAATGGCTCGTGTCACGGCTTCAGGCATTTCTAAGTTTTGTAAAGTGGGTTTACATATTTTGCAAGGGCGAAACCCTTGATCCAATACGTCCTTTAGTTCAGAATAAAAACTTACATTTTTTAATTTAGGTTTTCTTGCTCGACAATCCGCAATACAAAAAATAGAAGTGGTATGGACCCCAACGAAAAAGATTCCCACAAAGGAAGCGTTTCTATCAAGGAGTGCCTTATAATATTTATTTATTTTTCTAGAATCAGTTATCAGCATACTTTGAAACTTTGTACCCACAAAGTAAGCTGAGGATTTTTCTTAGACAACCGAAAAATGAACAAGTATTTTTTTATAGTAAAGTTTGTAGGAAGTAGGAGCTAAGTAAGAACTAAGTCTAGAATAAGTTCATACCCAAAATCTTGATGCTTTTTTATTGCAGAATAATTTCCTCAATCTTCCCCGCGACTTCTAATCCTGCGTGATGACCAGTATCTGCAAATAAGATTTTACCTGTTTTTGAGTCTTTGAGACTTATGTCTAATTTGGATGTCATACTTTCAGAAATTTTCCCATCCATGAATCCACCAATAGGAGAAGCCAATTCAGTTGCCTCGTTTCGATGAGCATAGACATCCAAAGTATGTCTGCTATTTTTTAATTGAATGATGACCTTCTCCTCATCTGCGAAAGATTTTTTCAGCTTGGTAAAATTATAGGTCGTGAATTGAATGATCTTATTATCATAATACAGTCCTGCTATAAATCCAACAAAAGAACTTCCCAACCAAGGAATGTTTGCTACAGATGCTTTGAAAGAAATTCCCTTTTTACTGAAGTGATTGGACTGCATCCAAAAATAGGCTGAAGGGAAGGAGTGCCCCCAATCTTTTTCCATGTAGCCTCTACCACCACTAAAGTCTATCTGTTCATTATCAATTTTTAAGCTTCCTTCGATCGTGTGATCCATACTTAATATACCATGGTAACATTCCATAAAAGGCACAAAAGTAAAGGGACCCATGATGCCAGGCGAAAGCAGAGATTTTGGCCAAGGAACTTGCTGATGGAATTGTAAGCTACCTGAGATATTAGGCATGTTCAATTCAAATCCTTCTGTATAAAATCGATTTTGGTCAATGCTGATTTGATAGGTCTTTTCATCAGCTATAAATGAATCGCTTGAAAATTTTTGGTATTGGGCTGTATGCTTCTTGCCGTCTAATACTTGGATGAAGGCATGAGCATCTCCTTTTTGGCCCATGGCTATACCAGGAATGAAGGCGAAGGCATGTTTACCATCTGCAGATATTATTTTATAATACCATCCTTCAAAATAATTTGAATTTTTCCCCCAACCATGATAGTTTTCTGGATTAAATAATGCCCTAAGCTTTTTCATTATTCTAAGATAAGCGAGATGGCTTAAAAAAGAAGTGCATCTTCATAGCTAAAGCTATTATAAGGGACATTTTATAACTTTTGAATTCAGCTAATGAGCCCAGTCAAGGTTTTACTTAATAACAACTTTCTTAACAAACTCTTCTGCGTCTGGATTATGTATTTGTATGAAAAACATACCACTTGCAAAATCATCAGTTTCAAATAGCACTTGATGATTCCCAGCTGGATAGCTTTGGAAATTTATTTCTTTGACTCGTTTTCCCAACATATCGTGTACGCTTATTCCAATGGTGGTTGAAGTACTGAGATCAAATTGTAATATAAAACTATTTATAGCGGGATTGGGGAATACGGTTACTCCAGTTAATTCAATGTTTAAATCACGGCTTTGAGTAGTTGATAAGCCTTCGAAAGCACCTAGTGATGGAACGATGTTTCTCCATATAAAATTTAAATCTCGATCAATGGGTGCATAGTCAGGAGGTGGTATTTCAAAATACAAATTTGAATTGCCTGCTCCAATTGCAGGACTGCCAGCTTGCAATTGGAAATTCAAATTAGAGGCATCTACAAATAATGGATCAAGATTATTTATATGATCCTGATCCATCGCACAATCTGTGCAGGGGCTGTAGTCACCTATACCAAAGTATAAGTTGTTGGCAAGGGACGCTATGCTTTCATTATCAATTCGAACATAGTGATTGCCTGTTGGACCTGGCACTTCTCCTGTCATGTGGATGATGTTGTTTTTAATAGAACTCTCTGTAGCATTTTCTTTAATTCTAAAACCAATATATCCTGCATCGTATAAAGTATTGTTATAAAAATGCGCAGCGCCTCTTGCACTTTGGCTCATAGCTGGTGAGTAGCCCACATGATTTAGGTTTTCACCGTCGAAGGTTCCGCAACTGATAATCAAATTATTGTAGACATAAGTCGGTTCAGGTGCTTCCTCCTCGCCATCAAAGCTTAAATCAAAAACACCGACAGCCCTCGATCGCTGTTTGCTGCAATCAACAATATTATTGAATATAAAATGCGCATCTAATACCTGTCCATCATCACATCGATTATCTTGATGATTAATAGAAATGATAGGGCCTCTTCCAAAATCATTATCATAAAAATGATTCCATCCTACCTCTGCTCCTCCATTATCAGCACAGCCAGATAGATAGATGCCATGATCAAATCTATTTTGACTATTACCTCCATGAATTGTATTTCCAAGAAACTGATTGCCATCACCTGTATGGGCTGTGCTGTTTCCCGATGTAATAATTCCCGTTCCACTTCCATATAAATTTTTTAGTCCTATTACATCATTTCCTACGAATCGATTAAAGTCTCCTCCCATATTAGCGGCACGCCATTCTGAGTCAATTTGAAAACCAGACATGACCATATGGTTGTTGCTAAAGGAGATGCCATTACTATGATTGACATCATATGTGGGAACAGATACGATGGGTCTTTCTCCTGGGTATCCCAAGAAGGCAATAGGCAATGCTGCAGTTCCACTTGGCTCACTATTCCTGATCCAAATGACAGAGTTGCCTCCATTGAATTCTCCTTCATAAACTTCAGAATCTCTGAAATAATAAACATCGCCTGGCTGCATATTATCAATCCAATTGTAATTGGAGTTTTCAACATCAAAAGGATTAGCTAAGCTACCATCCCCACCAATATTTGATCTATTGATAAAATAAATAGCGCCTGCCCTTATGGTGAAAGGCAAAGGATTTGATTCAACTCCATCGACGGTTACTGTGATTTCGGCCTCACCATCATTCATTGAGTCATTAAGCCAAAAAGTTATTCTTTGAAAATGTTCTGTGGGCCAGTGGGTTCCCCAAACGGCATAGTCCGTATCATTGTGAAGTGCAGTACCATTTACACTTACAAAAGAGGAAGTTCGAATGTCACCAAATCCAGAGCCCCAAATACTGACAGCAACTCCCTTATCGGCTTGTTCGTAACTCCATCCATTTTTTGGACCTGATGTGATATCTGAAAATAATAATATGGGTTCAGTGGCTGAAAGGCCAAGTGTTGTAAAAATGGATAATATTATAAGGAAGGATAGTTTGATTAAGGTTCTTTTTAAATGCATTTTTTGTCTTAATGATCAATTATTTAAAAAGAGGAATTGACTAGAAGGAAGGGTAGAGAAACTTCCACAATTAAATTAATGAATATTTATGACAATTGTATTTATGGTGAAAAATAAAGTGTTGAGTATCATATTTTATTATTTGAAAACTTTGGTGAAATCCAAATTATCCCATTAAGCCTTTGTTGTTTGCAGTAGGTTGAATTAAATCCCACAAGTTTCCATACAAGTCTTCAAAAACTGCTACCGTACCATAGTCAAATTCAGTAGGAGGCCTTATGAAGTTTATTTCTTTTTGAACCATATTATCGTAGTCTCTCGAAAAGTCGTCTGTGAAAAGAAAGAAGCCTACTCTTCCTCCAGTTTGATTACCTATACTTTTTGCTTGTTGTTCATTGGAAGCTCTTGCCAAAAGTAAGCAACATTCTTTAGCGCCTTTAGGAGCTATCATGACCCATCTTTTTTGTTCATCAATTTTGCTGTCTTCTATTACCACAAAATCTAATTTCTTGGTATAAAACTCAATGGCCTCATCATAGTCTTTTACCACTAAGGCAACGTGTGCAATTCTCTGTTTCATTATTTTAATTTATGGCAGTTATTATTGATCCAGTAAGATAGAATTAAGTTGGAATCAATTGGGAAGATAGCTGATCCGAGAAACTAAATCTTTATTTTAAGAGTGTATTCTTTAAAAGTAAAATCATGATGTATGCATCCTATGATTTCTAAGCTCGTCGAAGCACATGCCGTAATTCAAGGCAGTAAACAAAATATAGGCAACATCGTACTTGCACAATTTCAACCCCCACCACCTATTCCACCCGTTGATCACGGGCAAATTTCTCCACCACTACCTATTTCAGACGGAATACATCCCGTGTATGCTGACACACTTGAGCTTACAGGAGATCCTGAATTAGCTTTGGCAGCTTTGGCACAAACTTTTGGTATGTCAGATGAGCAGCTTGCGGAGATAAGACACTTGGAAGCAGAAGGATTGGACAGGGCCTTGCTTCAATTTTCAGACAAGGATGTAGTTTTTACACAGGAAGAGGCTATTGAATATGTACTTGTCAAAAATGGATTGATGGATGTTGATTCAAGTGGTCCTATACCTCCACATATTAAAGATGCCTTGTTAGCCAATCCATCATTGATACCTATAATCAGTGCAGCAGGTGTTGGCAATCCAGGTGGTGACCTTAAAATCTCACAAGAAGATGCCTTGCATGTGATTCTAAATCCTGATGAATACCCGCCTAGTGCTGTTGCGCTTTCAAGGGTAATATTAGAACATGAATACCAATCAGATAATCCTTTTTTGACTGATAGATTTGGGAATGCACCAGATGGCGGATTTAAAATCCCCATCCCAGATGCGCAAAATCCATCTCGTTTTACTGCCTTTAGATTACTTTTTGGTCAAGATACTACGAGTGGGGCCTTTTACAATCCAGTTACTCAAAATTTTGAAGTGGTGGATGATGCCTTTAGTGTTTTTCAACAAGATACGGTTGGTGAGATGCAGCGACCAGGTGCTGAATTGCAAGCATCTGTTCCCTCTGGTGTTGAATTAAATCCTGAGGTCAATTATACCATCGTAGGAAACTATGAAACAGGAAGTGATGTAATCAATGTAGTAGCGGTTGCAGATGATGGTAATCATGTCGAATGGACTGTAGCAGCATCTACGGAAGGGACTACCGGGCCAGTAATTACTCCCGATGACACGGCTGTTGATGATGGTTTTCCTCAACCCGAGCCGGCACCAGGACCTATTCCTGAAGTGCCCAATCCTGATCAGCCGATCATCATAGAAGCACCTGAGGTACCAGAGCCAGAGCGCATCGTTCCTCCAGAACCTACACCTGAACCCATTGAAATGGAAGTGACTGGAGATGATCCTCCTGCGCCTATTGTTTCAGGTCCAGAACCGGAGCCAGCACCAGGGCCTGATCCTGGATAAGTTTGACGATTACATCTTTGATGCTTCGTTCCAGTGTTTAAGTAAATTCTCAAATGCAATCCCAAAGTAAAGTTCGTAGTTATCTTGTTCTACATATCCAAGATGAGGTGTACAGATTACATTCTCTAAGGATAGTAAAGGGTGATCCTTATCATAA
>CALGNN010000217.1 GCA_937961455.1 uncultured Saprospiraceae bacterium | reverse complement strand
CATTGAACCAAATGAGGATATAATTGCGTTTATAAGTAAATGAAAATGAACTTCAAGCCATACCTACCTTATTTTGATCCTTTGAAAATTATGGAAAGGATTAAGTCGCTCGCTGGAAATCTGGGCAAGAGAATGGTATATACCTTATTGTTATTTTTCTTTGCTTTTAAAAGAAAAGACACTCCTGGATGGGCTAGAAATATTATCATGGGTTCATTGGCATATTTTCTAGCTCCACTTGATGGAATTCCTGATTTGACACCTTTTTTAGGTTATACGGATGATATGGGTGTACTCTCTTTTGGTCTCGTAGCCATAGCAGCTTATATCAATGATGATGTAAAGATCAATGCAAGAAAAGCACTTAAAAATATTTTTGGGGACTTGGATATGAAAATCGTCCATTCTGTAGAAGATTCCATATAATTACACTTTTTAATTGCTGCATGATGCAGTTCAATAATTGTGTTTGTTATGAGAATGATGAAATATCCTCAATTGGATCATGATCTATTTGTAGAAAACAGAAAACGGTTTATTCAACATATGTCCAAAAATGCTATGGCAATTTTTCATAGCAATGACATGATTCCAATGTCAGGTGATCAATTTTTTCCATTTAAACAGAATCCAGACTTCTTTGCATTAACAGGAATCGATCAAGAGGAATGTGCTCTTATCTTATATCCTGATCATCCCAATGAAAAAATGCGCACCTTATTATTCGTAAGAAAAACCAATGAACATATTGCGGTTTGGGAAGGGCACAAGTATGATAAAAAACAGGCAGAGGATGTTTCTGGGATCCATTCGATTTATTGGATGGAGCAATTTGATGCCATGATTCATGCGCTCATTACTCGGGCTGATTGTGTTTATCTCAATGGTAATGAAAATTATCGTTTTGATTCTGAAGTCCCTTCTAGGGATTCCCGCTTGAATAAAAAATTGATGTCTGCTTACCCTTACCATGAATATAAAAGAGCCCAAGTCATTTGTAAAAAATTATCCATGATCAAATTGGATCAGGAAATTGCTTTAATTCAAAAGGCCTGTGATATTACAGAAAAAGGATTCAGAAGAATCCTAAAATTTATCAAACCAGGCGTATTTGAAAATGAAATTGAAGCGGAATTGATTCATGAGTTTTTATTGAACAAAAGCACTGGACATGCTTATACCCCAATTATTGCCAGCGGTGCTTCAGCATGCATTTTACATTATAATGAAAATTGTCGGCCTTGTAATGATGGCGATGTCATCCTTATGGACTTTGCAGCAGAATATGCCAATTACAAATCCGATTTAACGAGATCCGTACCGGTAAACGGTAGGTACACCGAAAGACAAAAAGAGGTATATAATGCGGTGCTTGACACGTTCAAGACTGCAAGGAGTTTATTGGTTTCTGGGACCTCTCTTCAGGTTTATCAAAAAAATATGTCAGAATTTATTGAGCACAAATTGATTGATCTCAAATTGATTGATAAAACAGATATTAAAAATCAAGATCCCAAAAATCCTGCATTTAAAAAATACTTCATGCATGGTTTATCTCATCATTTGGGCCTTGATGTGCATGATCTTAGTGATATGTATGCACCTCTTAAGCCAGGCATGGTGCTTACCTGCGAACCAGGCATTTATATTCCTGAAGAAGGCTTAGGTATTAGAATAGAAAATGATATCGTTGTTACGCCAGAAGGTAATAGAGATTTAATGGCAAATATTCCAATAGAAGCGGAAGAGATCGAAGAACTTATGTCTTCTTAAGATTAAAGTAATAAATAGTCTGATAGAAGGATTAATCGTTACCCTTCGTTCTAATTTTGCGCCTTATTTTATAAGAGCGCCTATCTCCAAGTTAAATTTATTCTGCGGCTTCTTCAGCTTGTACTAAAATAGAAACTTCGTTATTGATGACCTCAATAAATCCTTTTTTAATGGGAATGGTTTCTACTTGACCTGAGCTGTTTGTGATTTTAACTGGACCCTTTCTTAAAGAAGAAACGATAGAAGCATGATTTTCTCTAATCTCGAATTCACCAGTGGTACCAGGTACCTTAACGGCTTTGATCGTTCCGTTAAAAAGTTCTTTCTCTGGTGTAAGGACTAATAGATTCATAATTAAGCGTTTGCTTCTGCTTCAGCAATCAATTTCTTTCCTTTTTCAATGGCATCATCAATAGTACCTACTAAGTTGAACGCTGATTCAGGATATTGATCCACTTCTCCGTCAAGGATCATATTAAATCCTCTAATGGTTTCTTCAATAGGAACCAATACGCCTTCCAGTCCTGTAAATTGCTCTGCCACGTGGAATGGTTGTGATAAGAATCTTTGTACCCTTCTCGCTCTTGTTACGACCAATTTATCTTCATCGGATAATTCCTCCATACCGAGAATGGCGATAATATCTTGCAACTCTTTATATCTCTGTAAGATGTTTATAACTTTCTGTGCGGTATTATAATGCTCATCACCAACAATTGCAGGTTCAAGAATTCTTGATGTTGAATCCAATGGATCCACTGCAGGATAAATTCCTAGTGAGGCTAATTTTCTACTTAATACCGTTGTTGCATCTAAGTGCGCAAAGGTTGTTGCTGGTGCTGGATCTGTTAAATCATCCGCAGGTACATATACCGCCTGTACAGAAGTAATAGATCCTCTTTTAGTAGAGGTAATACGCTCTTGCATCAAACCCATCTCTGTGGCAAGTGTAGGTTGGTATCCTACTGCTGAAGGCATCCTTCCAAGAAGGGCAGATACTTCAGAACCCGCTTGTGTAAATCTAAATATATTATCTACGAAGAATAAGATGTCTTTTCCTCCTGTTGGGTCATTCAAGTCTCCGTCTCTATAGTACTCGGCCATTGTCAAACCTGATAATGCCACTCTTGCTCTCGCCCCAGGAGGCTCATTCATCTGTCCAAATACCAAGGTTGCTTTTGAAGTTTCTAAAGCCTTCATATCAACTTTAGATAAATCCCATCCACCTTCTTCCATTGAATGTTTGAATCCTGCTCCGTAATTGATTACGTCTGATTCTAAAAACTCTCTAAGTAAATCATTCCCTTCTCTTGTTCGCTCTCCTACTCCAGCAAATACAGAAATTCCTTCATAGGCTTTGGCAATATTATTAACCAACTCCATAATCAAAACCGTCTTCCCAACTCCTGCTCCACCGAAGAGTCCAATTTTACCTCCTTTTGCATAAGGCTCAATTAGATCGATAACTTTAATTCCAGTATAAAGTACTTCACTCTCTGTTGAAAGATCTTCATATTTAGGAGGCATTCTATGAATTGGGTAGGCATTTTCATCCTTCACTACTTCTCCAATACCATCAATAGCTTCTCCGATTACATTAAATAATCTTCCTTTAATGGCCTCACCAACTGGCATAGAAATCGGCTTTCCGTTGTCTACAACTTCCATTCCTCTAACCAATCCATCAGTAGCGTCCATTGCAATGGTACGTACACTATCTTCTCCTAAATGCTTCTGACATTCAAGAACAAGATTACCGCCTGGTCTTTCTATGGTTAATGCGTTTAATATTTCTGGAAGTTTTGATCCCTCTTGGGCAAAACTCACATCGACGACTGGTCCAATTACCTGAATTACTTTTCCTTTATTTGACATATGTTAATGCTGAAATTAAGCGTTTCTAAAAAGCGCTGCAAAGATAGTTTTTCATTGCTCAAAAACCAATATGTTTTGTGAATAGTTTAGATATATTATTCGACCCAATAATAATTTTTCAAAGCCTAATAATTTGCATAAAAGATATTGCTTAAATAAAAAAAGGCAACATCACTGATGTCACCTTTTTTTTATTTCTCAATTTTATTTTGCTACTAATGTTTGATCCATTTTAGCACTTTATAATTGCCATCGACATAGAGTTTTGTATAATAAATACCACTGCTCAAACTTGTGATATCCACTTGTACTATTTGTTGGGGACTTAATGCTGCTGAAGGAATATCAGCCAGTACTTTTTGTCCCATACTATTGTAGAAACTAAGCATCATATCTCGACTAATATCTTCTTGAATCCTTACATGAAGCATTTCACTTGCGGGATTTGGGTAAACATCAAAAGCAATATTTTCATCTACTTCTTTTGTCCCTGTAGCTTCAAATCTAACCAACTGAAAGTCAAAAAGTCCTTGTGGTGAAAATATATCATCAGATACTCTCATGATGACATCGGTAGGTGTTGCCGGAAGACCTCTTAGTGTATCAATGACTGTAGAGGGTCCATCTGGATCTGCTCTGAAGCAAGCTAAGCTATCAGGAAATGGAAACTGATTTCCGCAGTCATCTCTAAATTCTACATTAAAGCCTAACTCCAATGCTGATTTAAAAAATCTAATTTCAATCGCAGTTTCTCCCTCTGTATTGAATTTATAAAATACATCTTTGAACGTTCCTTGACCATTCGTACACCATGGTGCTGGAAAATCAGATTCCAAACAATCTTTAGTGGTTCCTGAAAAAACAACATCAAACTCATCCGCTACCTCTGCTGAAATGATATATGCAGAATCTGCATTAACGCAATCATCATTCGCTGGTGGATCAGGAATATTTTCTGCGATAAGATCAAAAGTTCCTGTTCCTACTTCAGCATTAAAACCACCTATTCTCATTAAATAGGTCTCCCCTTCTTCGACATCCCAAAATAGTGTGCTTGTGAAAGCGTCGCAATTGCTATCATCATCATTGCAGGCCATGAGATCATCATCCATAGGAGGACATGCTGTTCCTGGAAAATATACAGCCAATCTAGAATCAAAGGAAACGGTGTTACATGTCGTCCATTTAATTGTACCTGTAAATTCTGAAGTGTAGGTGTACCAAACATCTGATTGAATGCCTAAGTCACCAAATCCAAAACATGCTGCATCATTGGGATGTTCAGGTCCATCAGTTGTTGCATTTAAAGTATTAATCGCTTGTCCTGATCCT
>CALGNN010000216.1 GCA_937961455.1 uncultured Saprospiraceae bacterium | reverse complement strand
GTTTTTTTTACACACCTCATGCAAGCATCAACTAAAGGAAATCCAGTTTTTCCTTCTTTCCATGCATCTATATAATCTTGACGATTGCTATGGGAAAGCATTTCATAACCCGAATTGATGCATCTTGTTTCGTAATCACAGTCCACCTCAAATTTTTGGATAAAGTGACAATGCCATTTTAGTCGATTGAGGAATTGATTGTAGGCTAATTTATTTTTTGATCGTGACGGATGTTTAGCTACATGTTGATAAGCTTGTCTAATGCTCAAACAACCCCACGCAAGATAAGGCGATATTCTAGCACACGAAGATCTGCTTTGTAATGGCTTTGAAATATGTTTAATGTAGTTTTCACCTCTTCCATTGCAAAACGATTTAAGATACTTCCAAGCAAATGTTTCTCCTGCTTTTTGAAATGTAAGTGGGTAATTTTCTAATTGTTTTCTAAATGTATCGGGTATTCCAAAATGATTAAAATCTGATTTCAAAGAAGAATGGGTATAAGTGTTTTTAATGATGCTTGCATTCATGCTGGTAAACCATCTTTTATCCCAACCATCCCTGTTAGTGATACCTCTTACTATTCCGTCTCGATTGAATTGTTTCCAACTAATATTCTTGCTTTTAAAATATTGAGTCACCGCCTTATCTCTATCCCATGTTCTTCGAGTACCACTTTCTTTAAAAGAAAAAATATTTCTAATGTCAAATTGTGAACTTAGGCGTGAAAAGACATTTACAGCCTCATCATAAAATAGCTGAATCTTCCTGTTGTAGTTAAGTAAAGTCTGGTTCATGTCAGCAATGGCATGATAGCAAAATTGGTGATGTCTAAGTGCGCTGTCAGGATGTTTAAGCGCTGAGGGTTCTATGATGTAAATAATAAGATAATCTTCATGTGCTTTCTCAGCTTCGTACAAAGCTTCATGATCTTGAGTCCTGAGATCGCGTTTTAACCAGACGATGTTTATTTTATGATTTTGCATAAACGGTTTTACTGGCGACCTTTTGAAATACTGATAACAATCGATCTTGAGTGAATTTCATTAGCACATACTTCGATTTTAGCAATGATCAATATTTGTTTGTTTTTGATATTGGAAGCTTTTGGAAACGTATTTATTAACAAGAAAATAAATGAAAATGTTTTCCATCTATTATATGGTCGAGAAGTAAGATTTACTTAAAATTAAAACAAGAAGAATTTGTTGATTTATTCTTTAATAATTCTAAATGTAAGATTAATTCTTGCTTGTATGTTTTTTGCAGTCTTAGGGATTTTATGTTTCCAAAAGTGTTGGGTGGTGCCTTTCATTACCAGATAACTTCCATGAGTTAATGGAATGTCCGTCTTCTTTCTATCTAGTATTATATGCTTAAGTTGAAATGGGCGTGTTGCACCAAATGAAACAGAGCCGATAATGGGGTTTTTGCCAAGTTCTTTTTCATTGTCTTGATGCCAACTCATACTATCACGTCCTGTTCGGTAATAGTTTAGTAAACAACTGTTGAAGGATGTAGCTGAGGTCTTTTCAATTCTGTCTTTAATAAATTGTAAATCTGTATTCCAAGCTTTGGGTTTCATATTGATCCCTGAATAAGTATAGTTGCATCCAGGGTCTCCATACCATGCTGTCAATCTGGGCAAGTCTATCGTTTTACCAAACATTTTTATTTGATCCTGTTCCCATTCAATATACTTAATTAAGTTTTCATAAAGTCGATCGCTTTCTTGTTTAGAAAAGAGCGCTTCGTATAAACGTACGTCTGCATCTGGTAAATCATATTTGATCATGCATCAATCATTTCTCTCATAATACTTCTTATATCTTTTCGATCATACAATTGTTGAATCATAGAAGTATAGGTGTTTTTAAATCTTTGACTTTCAAGTAGATTGCCAAAAATTTCAGAGATGCGAATAAAACTCAAGGGATCAGTTGTTGTTAATGAAGCTGATTTATGAAGGAGTGATCTTTGTTGATCTATAATTTCTAAAGCCTCATTTTTTTCATTGATTTCTTTGTCACTATAATAGCACCAAGCCGCCAAGATCAAGCTTGCAAATTTAATGCTTTGGTCTTTGGCTAAATTATCTTGTAGGGTAGGGATTAAAAATTTTGGCAATTTGGACGAGCTCTCAGAGCATATCCTACTTACCGCGTCCTTGATATTAGGATTAGCGAATCGATCTTCTAAACTGTCTTTATACTTTTCTAGATCTATTCCCTCAATAGGATCTAAAATGGGTGTTGCTTCTTGATCCATAAATAGTCGCATGAATTTAGAAAAAACTGGATCTTTCATGCAGTCATTAATGGTGTGGTGTCCATGTAATGCACCCGGTATTCCAAGAACAGAATGTCCTGCATTCAAAAGTCGGATTTTCATTTTTTCATAAGGACTCACATCAGGGACAAATTGCACTCCAAGTTTTTCAAGTGGTGGCCTTCCGTGACTAAAATTGTCTTCTACCACCCATTGAATATAAGGTTCGCATATCACAGGCCAATCATCTTTGATTTGAAAAGTTTGTTCTAAATAATTTCTGTCTGCAATGCTTGTGACAGGAGTAATACGGTCCACCATTGAATTAGGAAAGCTTATTTCTTTTTCAATCCATTGAGCAATAGAAGGATCTTGCTTGTGTGCAAAACTCAATAGCATTTTGCGCAGTACTGTTCCATTATGAGGAATATTGTCACAGGATAATATACTAAGAGCTGGAAGTCCATCTTTCTTTCTTTTTCGCAAGGCTTCTGTTAGATAGCCAAATACTGTTTGGGGTTTATGGGGCGCTTTAAGTTCACTCTGAATTGCGGCATTGTCAAAATTAAATTCACCTGTCTGCGGATTGAAATTGTAACCACCCTCTGTAATGGTCAAAGAAATAATTTTTGTGTTCGGGTGTGCCATTTTCTCAATAACACTTTGCGGGTTATCTACAGCCAAAAGCATTTGTTTTATAGAGCCTATTACTTTGCTTGCTATTTTACCATTTGGATGTTGGATAATCAATGTGTATAGGCCATCTTGCTTTTTTAAAATTTCATACATTTTTCGATCGGACTCTCTAATACCAACACCGCAGATCCCCCAATTTAAATTGCCAAATTTTTCTAATAACTCATGAATATAATAAGCCTGATGTGACCGATGAAAACCTCCAATACCAATGTGTACAATTCCTGTTTTTAATTGAGTCCTATCATAGCTTGGGCAAGGAACAATTTCCGCAATGTCTTTGATGTTTTGTTGATTTAATTGAATCACAATCCCGAATTTAAAAGTAGAAAATAGATGATCTAAGCCAATTGTAATTTTGATCTTCTCATGGCCCAGTAACTCGTTATAAAGTATAAAATCGTGCAAATGAACCCATAAAAATAAAATGTATCTCTATTAAGCATATACTCAGCTTCATCTGCGCTACCGAATAGTACTCGCGAAGCTAGAATAAGAGTCACTGCTAAAGCTAAGAATCCAATAAACTTTAAAACTCTTGAAAGTGCAGATTGATCTTTAACAGGGATTGGTTCAGTAGCAGCCTTTTGTTGTTGATAGCTGATTACATCCTTATTAAATTGAATTTCTTTTTCTTCCTCGCTTGGGTAGCTATCCTTTGCTCCAAATTGGCCAGCTAAAATGGTGTATACAATTATAGTGAAAATCCAAGTTGGAATGAATAAGTAATAGAATGACATGATATCCAAAAAATTTAACCCAAATCCAAAGACTAATCCTAATCCCCATGAAGCAATTGCAGGTAAGTTCTTTGCATAATTTTGATATTTTGACCAGTATCTGGTATATCCTATTTTTGGAAAAATTTGATGTTCAGCAAATACGATTGCTCCCACAGGCACCACCAACAATCCAGCATAAGTCAGGAGCGGTAAAAATTGAGTGAAGACAAAAGGGAAGCATCCAACAATGACCATCGCGATCCCAACAATCAGTGTAGTGCGACTTCTATTTTGATTACTAAAAATGGCTTGGGCAGCTAGGCCTGCTCTGTATAGATTGGTGATAGCAGTAGTCCAACCTGCAACGATGACAATGATAAATCCAGACCAGCCTAAGGCATAAAACGCTACATCGCCTGGATCAAGTTCAACGATGGCTTTCCCAAGAATAACAGCTGCTCCAGCACCCATGATACCAGCAGCAATCCAAGCAATATAATGGCCAAAGAGCATTCCTGTACTGGTGGCTAAACCATACGATTTCTTTTTTGCAAAACGTAAAAGTGCCATGTCTATCAAACCAAAGTGGGTAATTGTATTTGCGGCCCAACCAAAACCGATAACTTCAACAATTCCAATTCCTGGCTCTCCATTACTATTCAGTCCTGTCCAAATGGATTGATTTCCGATATTTACAAAATCTGTCCAATTTGATGGTAAGGTCTTCCCCAACACGTCTAAAGAAAGTGCGGGCATTAATACCAATGCACCACTGGTAAACATCACAAATAACCATGGAGCACAGATGCCTGAAAATTCAGAGACAGCCTTAAAGCCATAAATGGCTACGAAGACTACAACGATTCCTACAATGAAAACAATCAAGACAAACCAAAAGTTGGTAGGGTACCAATTGAGTTGTGCAGGTATGTCAAAAGCAAAACGCACAGCAGAAGCAGAAACGGTAACCATAGCTGCGGAAATCACCGTGAAGATGATGACATTAGCCCAGTTATATAATTTAGACATAGCGTCACCTGCAATCTTATTTAGGTAAGTGTATAGACTGAGTCTAGTATCTACAGCGATAGGGGTGGTGATCAAAGTCCAACTTAATACGGCTAGAATATTTCCAATTAAAAGGCCAAGGATGATGTCCATGGTCTTTGCCCCAAGTGCAACGAAAGTTGCTCCAATTACAAATTCTGTAGCTGCGACATGTTCCGCAGCATATAGACCTGCAAAATGCGTCCAATCATGTAGTTTGTGCTTAGCAACTGGAAGTTGTTCTTCATTGATTGATTCAATTGATTTAAAAGTGTGCTCTTTGCTCATGTGAATATATTCTTCACAACTAATATATAAAAATAAGCAAGTTTGAAGCAGCGCTTATAACGCATTACTTAATTGATGAACCTTAAAGTTGATTGAGTCAATTGAATTCTGGGAGGATTTTATTGCCTAAAATTTCAATGGTTTTCCTAATGGGGAGTTGACTGAATTTGAGGTTCAATATTACATGATTGACTCCAATCGCTTGAATTTCTTTTAAGTAGTTTATCAAATGAGCAGGTCCTGACCTGAATCCTAAGTGGATACCAGTGATAGCTGTATCATCATCATCAACCAGATCGATATACAAAGATTGCATATAGGGTTTCCAGCTTTGACCTGCTTTCTCTAATGAGGCTTTCCAATCAGACATGGTATGAAGAAGGAAACTCCGGTTTCGCGGATAGTATAACCAGCCATCAGCATGAGTAGCAATCCAATCTAATGCTTGCCCTGAATGCCCCGTAACTAAATAAGAAGTTTCAAATGCCGATTTAGGAAGGATATCAATGTTGCCATTGACTACTCCTAAGTCCTCTGATTGGTATGTTGGAAAGTTTTGATCTAAGCCTTTCATATAATTGAAGCTATCTCTAAATAAAGCATTCTTTTGTTCAAGAGATTTGTTGAAAGCAGGGAACTCGATAGGTCGATCGCCAGAAGCTACACCAACTATGATTCGGCCCTTGGATAACACTTGTAAGCTATTAATTGATTTTAAGGTGTGCACAGGATGGCGTAAAGGTAATATGATGCTTCCGGTAGCAAGCGCAATGCTTTTTGTTTGATTCATTATATGAGCCATATAGACAAAAGGATCGAACATCTGACCAGAATCCCCAAAGCTAGGATCATGGAATGGAACATCTCTAAACCATAGTGACTTAAAGCCTGAAGCTTCAGCTAATTGCGCTAGTTCTTCTTGATCTTTCATTTGTGGTACAGAACCTTGATAAGATTCAATCGGAAAGACTAAACCCAAGCTGAGTTTTCCTTCTTTAGCTATTTTATCTAAGGGCTTCATCAAGATAGTTTTTCTACGATTTGTTCTGTAGTGTCAATTAACTCTTGAATCAACTTGTCATCGTATGCATCTTGATGTGCTTCCCCAAATCTACCCAAAGGATCTCCTAAATCATTGTCAAAATATTTTCCCGAATTATTTTGATGTTCTGGGGCAGTAGCTAATTGATGAATAATATTGGCTCCTTTGCTAGCTGAAGACCAAAACTTTCCATAGGCTTCCATTACCATTTTGGTATTGAGGAGTGAGCCAGGATTTACAGGTATAACGGTTAGAGCTTCTCTTTTTTTACTCAAGTCAAAACTCCACATTGTCAAGGCAAGTTTACTCTGCGCATATGCACTTTGTGAATCTAAATTTTGATTGCCTTGCAAAGCATCCAATGATACACTTGCTTGAGCGGCAGAACTCAAATTAATGATTCTAGCATCAGGACGATCCTTTAGTAAAGGCAACAATTGTTTGCTTAAATAATATGGAGCGATATAATTCACCATAAAACGAAGATCAATGCCTTCAGGAGTTTTATCTAAGTTGCTTTTAAAAACTCCAGCATTGTTTATCAGCACATCCAGATTTTGGTAAGAAGCTTTAATAGTATTGCAAAGATCATTAACGCTTTTGAAATTTGATAGATCTGCTATTACGGCTTCTATATTTTTATTATTTGTTTTTTGTTTAAGCTCTTTAACTGTGTTTTGTGCCTTTTCATTATTTCTTCCATGGATCAAGATATGATGACCATCATGGGCTAATTTTTCTGCGGCTAGTTTACCAATTCCGTCAGTACTTCCGGTGATGAGAATTATTTTATTCATGAATGCTTTTATATTTCTTTTTTACTAATGTCTATGGAAGATAAAGAAACGTATTCTTTAAGAATTAGTTTAATGATGAGAGTTGGCAGACGCTAATAATCAATTTTATTTACTAACAGTAATTTGATTTGACAAATAGATAAATTATGCTTGAGATTATTACTCTTTAAAACTAATGCCTTAAATTATGTATATTAGTAAGAACCATAAAGTTGCTCGACCAAATTAAATCAAATTGTAAGATGAGACTACTTAACACTTTTTTTATTCTAATATTTTCTTCACAAATAATTCATGCTTGTAGTTGCATAGGGCCCGTTTTTAGTTCTTATTTAGGACAAATATGTGGAGAAGAAAAGACCCTTATTTTTAAAGGTTCTTATATTCAAAAAGAGGCTTTGGCAAATGGCTTTAATGCTATGCAGTTTAAAGTTGAGTCGATCTATCATGGACAAGTTGTAACAATCGATTCGCCGATATTTGAAGATGATGTACTACCAAGTACAGATTCCACAGTTTGGATTTTATCTGGCTCAGAAGCAAGTTGTTTCAGATATATATATGAGCAGGATGCCATATTTGCGCTCAAGTATTTACCAAATTCATTTAATGGGTCAGGACTCTTTGGGTATATACCAACTATTTGTGAAAATGATTATTTTCCTATCTCTGAATCGAATACCATCACAGGTAGGATTTTTGATGCATTTATTGATAGCACCTTAAACTTATTAGAATTTGAAGACTATCTTGATGTTAACTGTTCTACAACTTCTGTTTTTAATATAAAGAATGGTCCATTAATAAATCCAATAATTTATCCTCAACCAGCAAGCAATGAAATTAGGATTCTAGAAACATTTGCTTTAGATTTTTGGCAGATAGATTTGATAAACATGGAAGGGAAAAAATTAAAAAGGGTTGATAAAGCTAATATCGATATTTCTGAATTAGTACAGGGGGTTTATTTTCTTCGTTTCACGAAAGGGGGAGAAGTCGTCATTCGAAAATTTATAAAAATTTAGTCAAAGCAGTTCTTCAATTTACCTTAATTCTTCAGGAAATTTATCTCCTATCAAGTTGAGTTTGATGCCATGCTCTAAATAAGCTTTTAGTCCGGCTAATACCATTGTGAATCCACCGGTGGAATCTTTAAGTGTCTTCATCAATTCCTCTCCGCTTTGAATAAAACCTTTATGTGTTATTGATACATAAGTTGATTGTGGAGCAATGGTTTTAAATGTAATTTGAACTTGGGTCGTTTCTCCATTGCCTATCCAATCAAATTTTATGTTTTCATAAGGAGTAATTTCTGTGGCCTTCGCAATGGCCGATACTTGATACATTTCCCAGGTCCAAGTTATTTCTTTATGCAATTCCAGCTTTCCTGTACTTTTTGTAAACCAAAAATTTTTGGTGATCTCTGGGTCAATAAATGCATTAAATACTTCTTCAGCACTTTTTCTTATAGCCATTTGAGTTTCAACCGCTGCAGATTTATTTTCCATGTTTTTATGATTAATATATTCTTTAATTATTTGAAAGTAGAATGATTCAGGACTGTCATCAACTCATCTTTCTCTTTGTCATTAACATAATTTAAGTTGATACCAACATCATAGCCGTTAATGAAACTTCCATAAATGTCTTGATATAAAATCACTTCACCTTCTTGGTCATACAAGGTGATATGCAGCAATTCGAAGTCCACTTGATCAATTTGTGCTTTTGAGTAAGAGGTGTCTATTGGAATTCCATAGTTGCTTAGGGTTTGGTATACGAGTTCGTTCAATAGGAGATTGTTTTCATGCCAAGAACCATCTACTTCTTCATTAAAAGGTTCTGCACTTGATTGAAAACTATGAAATTCATCTTTGTGAAAATTGATTAGTTGTTTCAATTCTGAAATATCGTGTTCTACTCCTGTAGTTTCAACGACGGCATCTAATCCTTTTTTAGTTTGGGCTTCTAGTTCATTTCTTTTCGTTACGATCCAACCCTTTGGGATTTCAATAGTCCAACCAATTTCTTCACTATGGTAATATCCATTTTTTATTTCACCTTGATCCAATTCTTTATTAGGGTCAGATTTGCATGAAAAAAGAAAAAGGATGCTTAATAAACAAATGTTAAGAAATCTCATATTACGAATGTAAGGATAATTCGAAGTTTTATCGTTTTAGACTTGTGAACTGTTTCACTTAAGGCAGGATTAGTTAATAGAAATAAAATAAAACCTTATAGACTTCGGTAGGGTAGAAATTGATTGTGCTAACATTTCGCTTTTATGTAATTAGTGTGCACTTCAAAACTTTTTGCAGATTAATTAATAGCTCAGAAAGCCAAGAATGCTAACTATAGAAAGGGAGCGTCTTATGGAATCTTAACGCCAAGAGCCTCCATTGTTTCATAATTGTAGCTTCCTATGGGTAAGTTGTTTTGTGTTTGGTAATTTGCCAATGACTGATTTAAAAGCTCGCCAATCTTACCATCAATTTCGCCATTGTAAAATGATTGGGCTCTTAATTTTTCTTGTATGTCCTTAATTACTTTTGCATGTAATTTTCCTTCACATATCACCTGCCTCCACTCTGACATTCCTTTGCTTAGTTGATTATCCAAAACGGTAAAATTTTCCATCACAAAATCATCCGTCAAGCTTACATCTTTTACCGCAAGCACTTGCTCTATTTTTTGAGCATCTTCAACCAAGACATATTTGTCATTCTTCTTTTCCCAATGTGTACTTCCTTTTTCTACAACAATATTTAAGAGTTCGAGATTGTCATTTTGATTTAGTTCATCAGTTCCCGTATACACAGCAATACTTTTTTCAGACATTATATGACTGGCCTGAATTAAAGATTTAGCGTAACAAGCCCCAGGTTTGGACATAGGAGGGAGATCATTTGACCTTTGTGCATGGCTAGAAAGAATAAAGGAGAAGGAGAAAAGTACAATGAAGATTAAGTGTTTCATGTTTTTATTCATTAATGGTTTGAATTTTACGGATTCAATACGCTTAATTTATAACGAACCCTCACTGAAATTAATGATAATTGTTTCAATATAGTTCTTTCGTATTGTGAATATTTTAGAATAAATCTGTTCACCAATATATAAAGAAGCGTTTGATTTAATAAATTTCAAAATCAATCTGAGTCAGTAAATACTTGTATATTCTAATTTAAAATATCCTCCGGGTTTAGCGGCTTTTTTTGTCCTAATTTTAAAAAGTAAAGATCATTGTAAATAAGACATAGTGCTTTAACGGTTTTTAAGTATTCCCTTTGCGCTTCAAGTAATTTCATTTCCCTATTATTCAAAAGAAATACTGAAGATTCGCCAAGATCAAATTTTAATTGCTCTGTCGAATAAAGAACCGAACTATTATTAACTTTTTCTACACTTATTTTTAAAGACGCTCTATTCAAGGCTGCAGTGTTATTAAGTGTTTGATACATGTTTTGTAGCTCTAATTGATAATAATTCTGATCTAATTTATTTTGATCAATCAGAGCTTCGTTAAGTTGTATCTGGCCTTTGGTTTTTCTATTCCTAATAGGCATTATAAAGAATGCTCCTACCTTATAGTCATTAATACTGTAACTATAATCTAATGCTGTTTCACCAAGACTATGGATTGTATTCAACTTAATGTCAAGCTGTGGTTTTAATTGTTCTTTTTCTAGTCTATTTTCCAAGTTGATTTGTTCTAACTCTATTTGTTTTTTTCTTATGATAAGATCTGTGTTCCAATTTTGAGCAATGATTAAAGATAGTTCAAGTAGTACTTCATTTACTTCTGATATATCTTGTGGAATTACAGTTTGCAATAAGGCTAGGGGTGTTCCTTCATTATCCCAAAGAAACATGTTTAGCTTTTGTTTTTTCAACAATAGATTTTCAAGTGCAGTAATTCTGGCTTTAGTTGCTGTGTTAAGATTGATGCGTGACTCCATCGTATCAATCGCTGGCTTATCTCCGTTTTCAAATAATTGTTTAATGAAATTATGGCGATCCGTTACGCGCTCTTGGTATGACTGTACAATTTCCAATTCCCTATGGGCAGCTGACCAGTTTACATATGCATTAAATGCTTGAGTAATTATATTTCGAACGATTAGTTCTTTTTCTACTTTGCTTTTGTCGGCTAGTAATTGGGATTCTTTGAGTGCAAATCTTTGTTGATCAAATAAGAGGCCTCTTAATAATGTTATATTAATATTTCCATATAACAATCCATAAGATGGCAAGTTGTTCTCATTATTGAGAAAGTTGCCACTGTTGTTTTCATAACCTAATGAAATGTCAACTGGATACCTAGTTGGTATTTTAACTTCACTATTCCAGCGTCTAAAGTAGTTTTGATTTTTGAATTGTTTTTCGTCGAAGTTGGAATAAAATTTAGGATCTAATGAACCTTGTCCTTTAATTAAATAGGATTCTGCTATTGCATCATATATTTTTGCACTTTTAATAAGTGGGTGATTTTTAAGGACGATCTCTTGAAACTGACTTAGTGAAAGTGTATCTGATGCACTGATCAAATATGGCAATAATGCTAAAATATATATTAAAAGAATTTGCTTCATTTAAGATAAGGTTGGTGAATTAAATCCAAGATTTTCGATGGTTTTACCATGAGGTGAAGGACGCTCATCATTATCGATTTTGACGAATACGATTTTATAAATTGATATGATTGTCTTTTTTGTAAAGACATTTCTAACCATGCAAGAAAAAGTTATACTTGTTGTTCCTACAGAAGTAAATGCCAATCCGATTTCTATAACATCACCTTGTTTTGCTGAGTTTACAAAGTTTATTTCTGAAATAAATTTTGTGACTATTTTTTTTGTGTCAAGTTTTGTCATTGCATAAATACCAGCTTCTTCGTCTATCCATCGCAATAGTGCACCTCCAAATAATGTGTTATTGGCATTGAGATCACCG
>CALGNN010000215.1 GCA_937961455.1 uncultured Saprospiraceae bacterium | reverse complement strand
AATTCGGTTTACGAAGAACTCGAACAGCAGCTAGCTATACCTCTCGGTTTCGAAGATTGGAATATCAAGAATCAAAGAAGAACCGTCAATGAGAAAAAATCTCAATATTCAGCTTATCATATTTATATTTCAACCAGAGATATGGCAAAAATTGGTCAACTCATGTTGAATGAGGGTCAATGGAAAGGCAAACAAATTATTTCTAAAGATTGGATTCAGAAAATAAGATCGACATACACTCCTGTGGAAGTCGTCAATGAAAGAAGTGGAAAAGAGGCAGATAATCCCATTCAATTTTCCTACAGTTATATGTGGTGGGTCTATGAAAATCTATTTGGTTTAGAAGATTTAGAAGGAGCTTACGAAGCAAGTGGCTATGGAGGGCAGTTTATTACAATTATCCCAAAACATAACATCGTCATTGCCCATAAAACCAAATTGGATTTATTGACGCTTGCGGGAATCAGATATAAGGATACGCCTTCATGGAAATATTGGGATATGATGAAATTTATTTTTGAATAAGCGTAGCTTCAAGCATGACAAAAAAACCAAACCACATTATCATAAAAATCTTTCAACTCCTTATCATTTTATTTGCTTGTCTGAATTTTTTAAAATGTAATATAAATGCTGAACACTTGGCTTTTAAAAATGCCATTCATAGTGACACACTCAGTTTCGAAATTACCGATGCTAATAACATCATCTTTTCATCTGTACTAGATGAAAAAGATACCTTGGATCTATACTTGGATACTGGCGGCACAGAGTTGGTTTTAAAGCATAGCGCGATCAAAGAAAGAACAAGTTTGCTAGATGGGAAAAATGACAATTATCAGGAAGTGAACTATGATCCACTCGAAGGTGTCTATGCACTTTCTTTAAATCAATTAAGTTGGGACTCTTTAACCATCTATCCTACCAGTCTATTGCCTGAAGAAGCTGATGGTCATTTTGGTTGGAATCTCTTTGATGGAAAAGTTGTAGAATTAGACTATGAAAATAAATGGATGATAGTCCATGATAGCTTGCCAAAAATAGCATCATCTTATGCAAAGATGGATATAGAATATATCAACACCTTATTCTGCATTAATACAAAATTAGAAGTTGCAGGTAGGAAGTTTTCTAATAGATATTTATTTGATACTGGTTTTCAACGAGCTGTAGTTATGGATCGTGAATTGAGAATTGAAGATGACTTTCCCACTGATTTAGAAGTAATCAAAGAATCGCGTTTAAGAAATTCTGAAGGAACCGAGTTTGTCAATCAAGTTGTAGCAGTTGACAAAATCTGTTTTGATACGCAATGCGCAAGTAAGGTGCCCGTGCAATTACTTTCAACACCTAACCCAGCTAGATTTAAAACGCATATTCTAGGCAATGAGCTACTCAAAAGATTCAATACATTCATGGATTTTCAAAATCACCATGTCTACTTAAAAGCAAACAACTTAATGAACGAAGCTTATAAGGATGCGATGGTATCATCAACGAAAAAGTAAGCAAGTACTTAGTCAACGATAATTTTCAATATTTCATTCTCAATTTGAATGATATACATCCCTGAGTTCCACTCAAGCGTTTGAATGAATATTTGATCTTTAAAATTTCCACGCTGCTGCAGCTTCCCTTGTAGGTCATAAATGGCAAAATGAAATTCTTTATTTAGATCGTCCTTAGCTTCTAATAAAAACAAGCCACTATTGGGATTGGGGGAAGCTTGAAATAAAAGCGAAGAATTTTCAAAATCCCTTATATCAGTCGTAATGCTATTTTCAGCATTGAAGGTAAATTCCATGGTTTGGAATAATCCTATACCGTTCGGATATCTCCCAAAAGAAATATTTGAATTTTGATTGGCAAAACTCACTTCATCTATGATGCTGCCATTATCATCAAGTAAGAATAATGATTCTGAAGTTGAATTGATTTTAAAATTAGCATGCAGCCCCTCTTGGTCTTCATCATCATCTGCCCAAATTATTAAATACGAATTCGCTCCTATGCTGGTCCCTTCTGGGAAAGTCCATTTTTGCAAATCAGCATTATCATCAGATAAATGATAGTTTTCTAAATTGATGCTTGTGGATCCATTGTTGTATAATTCTATCCAATCGTCATACTCTCCATCTTGATCTGCAACTGCAGAACTATTGGATGCCATAAATTCATTGATGACTAAATCGCCAAGAGTGGGATTGGAAGTCGTAGCTGTAAAGCTGTAGAATTCATGCTCTGCACGAACTGGAGAAAATTTTCCGATATCATCATTCTCAGCATAAATGTAATATTGCATATAGGAATTGACGATATCAAAACTAGCGCCATAGATTCCGTCATTAGCCGCACCATCACCATGGTTTCCATCGTCAAACATTTCTACTTTTGAAAACGGAGCTCCTAATTGATCTCTATAAGCAAGGCTGGCATGATTCAAAGATGACAACTTAGCTGTTACTGTCATCTCTTCGCCAATGATAGGTTCACTGAGTGACAAGGTGATATCTGAAATGCTCGGCTCTGTATTTTGAAAATCTGATAGGCCTAATAGATAGTTTACTCTTCCATCCATTAGGTTGACTATGCCTGGAGTATTTCCTCCTCCAGGACCGCCGCCACCACCGCCAATATCTGATTCCAAATTGTCCAAAAAGTTATTATAAGTAAAGAACTTATTATTATCCGCTTGAACATCTGCATTAATGAGATCTTGGAGCATTAAGCCGGTTTCTCGATAAGTATCATTATCAAAATTTTCTAGCAAAATGGTTTTGTAGTGTGCCAGATACATTCTTTTATATCTATCATTGGAGAGTAACTGTCTGATTAACGGAAAGTCAGGATCATTTTCATGAAGTAAGTGACTCATATTTTGTTTTGCAGTTGTTCCATTTAAATTTCCGCTTCCTGTATTGCTAAACCTTCCAAAAGATTCATTCAAGTCCCACACTACAGGAAGGAACCTTCCATGATGATCCCTATATAAATAATAGTTTTGTGCGAATGCTCCATTATAACTATCGAGGTTGACCAACACATTATTATAAGCCAGCATCCAAAGAGCCTTATCTACATCCAATATTTTTTCAATATCATCTAAGGCATTTGTAAGGGTGTCACATAGGTCGATAAGTTCATCCCAACCAGCTGTGGATTTTAATTCATATGCATCATAATAGCTTGTACTATCCTCACCTAAGTAGACTAAATTGGGGAAATCATTGCTCTGTGGTCCTGCGCCCTCTGGAGGATTGCATTTTACAAAAGTGTTGGATTTAGAATAAAATCTATTGTTGACAAATTTTCTTGAAATGGATTCTGAATTGCTATACAGACCTATTAAGGTTCCATTTACATATACGTTTGCATAGTTTGACAAAGGAGCTGCCATATATTTGCGAAGGATCTCATAGGATAAAACTTCCCTTAAGAATGATGGATCTTTAGCCACATTGCTCAACTTAATATCTGTATAACCATCATATTCGTGTTCTGATTTGTATGTATCTAATTCAATATGAAATGGATTTTTCGCTTGGTTAGGATTATAAGTGCTATTGCCTTTATATTTCACTCCGACACTATCAAATACTTCACCATTGATGCTGACACTTTCAGCCATAATATAGCCACCACTTCCCGCATACTCATTGTCAAGTAATTGGTCCCAGTTAGACTCAGCAAAAGTTATTTCAATCTTTTGAATAGTTTGTATATCGTAGAACTCTTGCGCCGACAAACAATTTGTAACAGCTATTAATAAGCATAGAATAAAATATCGCATGATAATTATTATGGTAAAGAGAAAATCAACACAATGTATTGATTTTTTTTTATGAAATGGATGACTCTTGTGGTTCGATAAAGAAAGTAGTACCACCCAATTCATTTGCTTCAATTCCAATGTTGTGATGATGAAGATTTGCAATTCGCTTACAAATAGATAGTCCTAAGCCAGAGCCATCATATTCGTGTTTTGGATGTAATTTCTTAAACATTTCAAAGACTTGATCCGCGTAGTCTGCTTCGATGCCAATCCCATTATCTTTTACATATATCTTTTGACCATTTGCACTATCCGTTGAGCCTATCTCGATATACTTTTCATCTTTATCATTAAATTTAATAGCATTCTCTATCAAATTTTTGAAGAGTATAAGCATAAGGGGTTTTTCACCTTTTAGATTGGGCAAAGCTTTTAAATGAAGATTTACATTATTTTTCTCAAAGGTATCAGCAAGTAAACTTTCTATTTCT
>CALGNN010000214.1 GCA_937961455.1 uncultured Saprospiraceae bacterium | reverse complement strand
ACAAACATTCTGTTATATGAACATATTTTCATATGTTTGTATAATATGTCAGAAACAATTTTACTCAATAACAAAAAAGAGGCAGAAAAACTCGAAAGGATCGCGTATATCTTAAAGACCATTGCGCATCCTGTTCGCCTCGGGATCATTCATCTTCTAGAACAACATCCAAGACTTTCCGTCAATGAAATATGTGAAAAGCTAGGAACTGAACAGTCCCTGACTTCTCACCATTTACAAAACATGAGATTGAAAGGCATACTCAGTGTAAAAAGAGAAGGAAGATCCATGATGTACACCTTGAAAGAAAGAGATGTATCACTCATCGTAGAGTGCTTAGAGAATTGCAATTGTAATATGTAATGAAAGTACGACTACTAAATAATACGATTAGAGTTCGGATCAGCAAGACTGAGATGAAAGAACTCGCAGCACAAAAATACCTCTGCACGAAAACTTCCTTTGTAGGTAATTTTCTTGGCACCTATTTAATGGTCCTAGATCAAGAAGCTGTTAGCATCAATTTACAAAATCATAGAATTGAAATAAAGATACCTCAGATACTTATCGAAAAGATGAACATGGATGATCAAGTAGGATTTAGCCAAGACATCGAAATCGACAATAATGAAACATTACGATTCACCTTAGAAAAGGATTTTCAATGTTTAGAACCTAGATCGGAAGATGAATCTGATCTGTATGAAAACCCTAAGAATTTAAAACATTCCATTTAAATAATTTAATCGACATTCTCAATGAAGAAAATAGAACAATTATATACCTCATGTCTCGCACAAGGCGCCTATTATATCCAATCCAAAGGAGAAGCCGCCATTATTGACCCACTTAGAGAAACAGACATTTATTTAAAAATGGCTGAAGAAAATGGGGCAACAATCAAATACATTTTTGAAACACACTTCCATGCAGATTTTGTATCTGGTCATTTGGATTTGGCAAAAAAAACAGGAGCGAAAATCATTTACGGCCCCTTAGCAAAAACTGAATTTGAAAAGTATGATGCTGTGGATGGTGAAGAATTTGCATTAGGTGATTTAAAAATAAAAGTCCTTCATACACCAGGACATACTCCAGAGTGCAGTTGCTTCCTGCTATTCGATGAAGAAGGAAAAGAGCATTGCATTTTTACAGGTGACACCCTTTTTATAGGAGATGTAGGTCGTCCTGATCTTGCTCAAAAAGGAGCTGATTTGACCATTGAAGATTTAGCTGGCTGGCTCTATGATAGCCTTCGAAATAAGATCATGCTTTTGCCAGATGATATCATCGTCTATCCAGCACATGGTGCTGGATCGGCTTGTGGAAAAAATATGAGCTCCGATACTTGGAGCACATTAGGTGAGCAAAAAAAGAACAATTATGCACTGCGTGCAGATATGACGAAGGAAGAATTCATAAGTGAAGTGACTGATGGACTTGCAGAGCCTCCTCAGTATTTTTCTAAAAATGCAGCACTCAATAAAAATGGATATGGAAGCATTGATGAGGTCATGGAAAAAGGAGTGAAAGCCTTAAGTCTTCGTTCTTTTGAAATGTTAGCAGAGCAAGATGATGTCATTATTTTGGATGTTAGGGACAAAGGGCAATTTGTACAAGGCTTTATTCCAAATTCAATTTTTATTGGCTTGGATGGAAGCTTTGCTCCTTGGGTAGGTGCACTCATAGAAGACATTCAACAGAAAATTATTTTAGTAGCTCCTGAAGGAAAGGAAGCAGAAACTGTAAAGCGTTTAGCTAGAGTGGGATATGATAATGCACTCGGCTATTTAGAAGGTGGATTTAAAAATTGGGTGGATGCTGGAAAAGAAATTGATCGAATAGAAACCATTTCTACAGACACTTTCATTGAGGTCTGCAATCGTTCAAAACCTCTTATCGTTGATGTCCGCAAACCAGGAGAACATGAAACTACACACATTGAAGAAGCTGAACTCTTTCCATTGGATTTTATAAATCAAAATCATTTACCTAAAAGTTCGGAGACTGGAGAAACCCTATACATGCATTGTCGCAGTGGTTATAGATCTACAGTAGCAGCTTCTATTTTAAAAAGCAGAGGCTTTCATAAAATGATAAATGTACATGGAGTATTTGATGATATTAAAGAATCTAATGTTCCTGTATCAGGTTCATGTCCGAGTTTAATAAAATAGCACATGCAATACGGTTTTATAATTGATAATAGAAAGTGTATTGGATGTCATGCCTGTACCACAGCTTGCAAATCTGAGCACGATGTGCCAGTCGGTGTCAATCGCACCTGGGTGAAGCAGGTAGAGCAAGGAAGTTTCCCAGATGTAAAAAGACACTTCTCCGTATTGAGATGCAATCATTGTACAGACGCTCCTTGCGTGACCATCTGTCCGACAGAGGCATTGTATGTAAGAAATGATGGAATCGTAGATTTTGATAAGGATCGTTGTATTGGATGCAAGTCTTGCATGCAAGCATGTCCATATGATGCGCTCTATATAGACCCTGAAACGAACACTGCTGCAAAATGCAATTACTGTGCACATAGAATTGATGTGGGTCTTGAGCCAGCCTGTGTAAATGTCTGTCCTGAAGAAGCCATCATATCAGGAGACATGGATGATCCCACATCTAAGATTTCAAAATTGCTCAAAGAGCAATCCACCAAAATGCGAAAGCCAGAAAAACTTACGCAGCCTAATTTATTTTACATTGCTGCCGAAGAAGTCTCCATTGTACCTGAGGCTGCTAGCAGAACGGAAGGGAGTCTTTGGGGATCGCAATCATTGGGCGTAGGGCACTATGCCAAAGAAGCAGAAAAATTGGCCTTTACCAATAAAGATGTATTGAATGAATATTTCAAACAATATGGTGAAGTAGAAGAAAAAATTGATGCTCCTCAGAAATTAAAATCCGTCGAATTATTAATGGATCAGGCAAAGTCTGTTTATGACACACCTGACAAAGGCATCCTATGGGGAAAAGAAGTATCCATGTACGTATGGACTAAAGCCATTGCAGCAGGAGCCTTCCTCATTCCATTCTTAGCTTGGGCTTTTAATCTTGCTCCAATCCGTTCAGATTTTTTGTGGGCAGGTTTAATTGTCTCGCTGATCTTTTTAGCAATCACTGGAGTACTTCTTGTCATGGACTTAGATCAACCTAAAAGATTCTTGTATGTATTGCTAAGACCCCAGTGGAAATCATGGCTGGTCAAAGGAGCTTATGCGATAACTGGATTCGGTGCAGGAATCAGCTTGTTAGCTGCAGCTAAGTTTTTCGGCTGGGAGGGCATCATTCCGATTACCATGTATGTCACCGCAGCCTTTGCTGTCGTAGTAGCTGTTTATACAGCCTTTCTTTTTGCCCAATCAAAGGCCAGAGAATTATGGCAAAGTCCTTTACTCGCCGTTCACATGCTATTGCATTGTATCATGGCCGGTGGTGCTGCATTCATCATTGTCCAATGGTTTTTAGGCACAGACGATTCATGGATGCTCTTTTTAAGAAAAACTTTAATCACAGCATTGATCATTAATCTAATGCTCATCGCTTATGAAGTTTTTAGCAAGCATTCCAGTAAAGAATTACAATTGACCATGGATTCCATTACGAAGGGCAGGTATAAAAATAGCTTTCTTATCGGTAGTGTTATTTTTGGTAACATCATTCCTATAAGCCTTTTAATCCTATCCTCAGGTAGTACTTTAGTTTTGAGTGCTGCTTCCATCGCCATATTAATTGGCATGTACTTACACGAACATATTTGGGTGGAAGCCCCACAAAGAATTCATCTGAGTTAATATGAGAAAGCAGAAGACCATCATAGAAAGAATTGCTGAGAAGCTTAGATTGATTCCCAATCTTGACAAAGATCGTGAACCGATCTTGGATAGAATGACAGAAACTTCTCTGGACAAATTCCCTCCACTAGATCAATGGGATCACTGGGAAGAATACGAAGCCAAGTCTTGGCCAAAGAAAGAGAAAAAAGCTTATACCATAGTGCCCACTACCTGTTTCAATTGTGAATCAGCTTGTGGACTAACGGCCTACGTTGACAAGGAAAAAGGAACCATTAGAAAATTTGAAGGTAACCCTTATCACCCTGGTAGTAGAGGAAGAAATTGTGCGAAAGGACCTGCGACCATCAACCAAATTACGGATCCAGATAGAATACTCTTTCCTTTAAAAAGAGTAGGAAAAAGAGGCGAAGGCAATTGGGAACGTATTAGTTGGGATGAGGCATTGGATACCATAGCTGCAAGAATTAGAAAAGCTTTACAAGAAGAAAGACATAATGAAGTCGCTTACCATGTTGGAAGACCTGGACATGAGGGATATGCAAACAGAGTATTGCAAGCTTGGGGCGTCGATGGTCATAACAGCCATACGAACATTTGTTCTTCAGGTGCGCGATTTGGATATAATATTTGGTATGGACACGATCGCCCGTCACCCGATCATGCAAATGCAAAATTCATCCTTTTAATCTCTGCACATTTAGAGAGTGGGCATTATTTCAACCCACATGCACAGCGAATCATTGAAGGTAAAATGAAGGGGGCGAAACTGGCTACCATGGATCCGAGACTTTCCAATACTGCAAGCATGTCTGACTACTGGATGCCAAGTTATCCTGGCACAGAAGCGGCAGTACTTTTAGCCATGGCAAAAATCATCTTGGATGAAGATCTCTACAATCGTGTCTATATGGAAAAGTGGGTTAATTGGAGTGACTATCTCGAAAAGACTTATCCAGACACCGAAGTAACATTTGAAAACTATATCGCGATCATTAAAAAAGTCTATGCAGAATTTACGCCTGAGTTTGCTGAAGCAGAAAGTGGTGTGAAGGCTGAAATGATTAGAGAGATTGCCATCAAAATTGGCGAAGCAGGTGAACAGTTTGCTACGCATAATTGGCGGAGTGCCTCAAGCGGAAATTTAGGTGGATGGTGCGTATCAAGAGCCTTACATTTCTTGAATGTACTCACAGGTAGTGTAGGCGCTAAGGGTGGAACCTCTCCTAATTCATGGAGTAAGTTTAAACCCAGTTTTCATTCCGTACCTCCTGGCCAAAAATTTTGGAATGAATTGCATTATCCAAAAGAGTATCCTTTAGCCATGTTTGAAATGAGTTTTCTTTTGCCACATATGTTAAAGGATGGCAGAGGATATATGGATACCTATTTCTCTCGTGTGTTTAATCCTGTATGGACTTATCCCGACGGATTTACCTGGATGGAAGCCTTCAGTGATGAATCTCTTTTTGGCTTGCATATCGCCATGACTCCAACATGGAATGAGACGGCCTTCTTTGCAGATTTGGTTTTGCCTATGGGACACAGTGCAGAGCGGCATGATTTAAATTCTTATGCTACACACTCTGGCAAATGGATTGCTTTCAGGCAACCCGTACTTAGGGAAGCAGCTAGGAGAATGGGCAAGGAAGTTGAATTTACTTATGAAACCAATCCTGGTGAAGTCTGGGAAGAGGACGAATTTTGGATAGAACTTAGTTGGCGCATTGATCCTGATGGCACATTAGGTATCAGAGAACATTTTATGTCACCTTATCGAGAAGGAGAGAAGATTAATATTGATGAATATTATCAATACATTTTTGAACATGTCCCCAATCTTCCAGAAACCGCAAAAGCGGCAGGGCTTACGCCACTCGCTTACATGAAAAAATATGGAGCCTTTGAAATAGAAGCTCATACCTATAAGAAAAATGAATCCATCATTTCATCGGAGAAATTGGAAGGCGCAACATTGGATCCCAAAACAGGGATCTATGTAAAAGATGGAAAAAACATAGCTATCGATATAGATGGTCAAGCTCGAATGGGCTTCCCTACTCCATCCATGAAGAATGAATTCTATTCTCAAACCATGGTAGATTGGGGTTGGGGTGAATACGCCATTCCCACCTATATCAAGAGTCATATTCACGAAGAAAAGCTGAATAAACAAAAAGGCGAATATGTATTAGTGCCAACCTTTAGATTGCCTACCCTGATTCATTCAAGATCTGGAAATGCAAAGTGGTTGATGGAGATTAGTAATAGAAATCCCATTTGGATGCATCCAGATGATGCCAAAAAATGGAATTTCAAAACGGGTGATATTGTAAAGCTGAATACAGACATTGGCTACTTCATTGATAAGGTTTGGGTCACGCAAGGAATGAAGCCGGGCGTAATAGCTTGTTCACATCACTTAGGTAGATGGAGAAGAAAACAAGACAAAGGGAATCGATGGGCTACCAATACCGTTGAGATCAATAAAGCGGCTGATGGAACTTGGAGGATGAATACCAAATCAGGTATCAAACCATTCGATAGTGAAGATCAAGATAGCAAGAGAATTTTTTGGGTTGATGGAGGGGTGCATCAAAATATCACGCACGCCGTTCATCCAGATCCCATCAGTGGAATGCACTGTTGGCATCAACGCGTAAGAATAGAAATCCCTGGACCTAATGATAAGTATGGAGATATCATGGTAGATCCAAAAAAATCTATGGAAAACTATCGCAATTGGTTGAGTATGACGAGGCCAGCTCCTGGGCCCAATGGTTTAAGAAGACCCCTTTGGTTTAAGCGCCCATTGAAGCCAGATATTTCTACCTATTATTTTAAAGACGAAGCATAGATGGATCATAATATTTGTAGCATACCACGTTGGCAAGAATTAAAAGCCCAGTTGAATAATAAAGGCTATAAAGATTTTATGGCTTCTTATAAAGCTTGTTCAGATGGAGTGCTATTGGATGTGCGAACAGCAGAAGAGTATCAAAGTGGAAGCATTGAAGGCGCTGAGCACTTTGATTATTTGGTGGAAGATCTAGCTGATCAATTAGATCGCTTAGACCCTAAAAAAAGCTATTATATTTTTTGTCGAACGGGAAGAAGAAGTTTACGCGTTTGCGTTTTGATGAAAAATGCAGGATTTACCAAAGTGGTGAATCTTGAAAACGGAATGATTCATAAATAAGAATAAATAAATAATATAAAAATGACTATGAAAAAATTGATGGCTATTGGCTTGGGAATGTTTATCTGTTTATTATTTAGTTTGTGCAATACAGAAAGCTCTCAAAAGTCAGCTTCAGATACTCAGGTGCAAAGTGATTCTTTTAGCAAGGATATAGATATTGAAGCATTTGAAAAACTCATGTCTAAGGATGGCATTCAAATCGTTGATGTTAGAACGCCAGAAGAAATGGCTGATGGGCATATTGAAGGAGCTATCGGTATTGATTATAAGGCAGACAATTTTAAGGAAGAGATTGGAAAACTAGATCGTGACGGAGAATATTTATTGTATTGTCGTTCTGGCAATCGAAGCGGCAAGGCCATGAAATTGATGAGTGGAATGGGTTTTAAAAAGATGTATAATATGGAGGGCGGTTATTTAGCCTGGTCAGAAAAACATAATAAGTAATATGGAATTTTTCATACAATCTTGGCACTGGGCCTTCTCTGGAGTGATGATCGTATTCGTAATGATGCTATTGCTTCTTGCGGGAAAACGCTTTGGCGTATCCAGTTCTTTTCAAGCTGCTTGTGCCATGGGTGGTGCAGGTAAACTTGCCTCCTATTTCAAGTATGATTGGAAATCACAATCATGGCTTTTCTTATTTGTAGCAGGTTCGATCATTGGAGGGTTTATTGCAAATAACTTTATGCAAAGTTCAGAAGTGATCGATTTATCAGATGCGTTTTTGAAAGACTTATCTGTTTTAGGATTAGATCAACCAGTAGTTGGCCATATCAATCCTAAGGAGCTATTCAATTTTGATATGCTCTTAACAACGAAGGGGATCATTCTGTTTGTCTTAGGAGGATTTCTTATAGGCTTTGGGACCAGATATGCCGGCGGATGTACTTCTGGACATGCAATCAGTGGATTATCTAATCTTCAATTGCCATCGCTTGTTGCTGTCATCGGATTTTTCATTGGCGGTTTGCTGATGACTCATTTTATCATGCCTTTAATTTTCTAAGATGAAAAATATCAGTTTTATTTTAATAGGGATTTTATTTGGCATCACGATGACCAAATCGGAGGCGATCAGTTGGTATCGGATACAGGAGATGTTTCGATTCCAGAGCATCCACATGTATGGAATTATTGGAGTGGCGGTAATCCTTGGTGCTCTCCTATTCTATATTATTAAAAAATATCAAATAAAGACTTTTGGGGGCGCCATCATCCAAATCAAGGATAAGCCTAAAAACTATAAGGCCGCCCTATTAGGAGGAAGCATTTTTGGTTTGGGTTGGTCCATGACTGGAGCTTGTCCTGGACCTTTGTATGTATTAGTTGGGAATGGCTATTGGGTAATTTTGATTGTTATCCTAAGTGCCTTAATGGGCACACTCTGCTATGGCTTATTAAGAAATAAGCTTCCCCACTAGAGCGCCATTGATATTATATTTACATCATGCCCATTTATCAAATAACAATAGGAGGATTTGATACCCCAACAACTGGATAACTTATTTGATAGTAATTCGCTAGAATGATATATAGATCAGGAGAATTATTGAAAATTTCTTGCGCACTATCATAGCCTCCTAAAAAGAAGGCACTTGCTACCGCCCAAAACTCTTGATCATTTTCATAGGCATAGGGTCTTAGGCCACTAGCATTCAGTGGATCTGCAGCGAAGACAGCGTTCATTTCAGTTCGTACTGCAGCCAATTTAGCTACATCATCCCTATGCATACCTGTGGGGATTCCATCTGGACCAGTCCTATTGTATCTGTCTAAAGAATGAGCAACTTCATGCGCCATGATATCCAATTGATCATCTGGATTTACAAAACTGTCAAAAACATGACCTAGACTAAATTGAATGTTTGCATAATATTTATTGGTTAATTCCCAATCA
>CALGNN010000213.1 GCA_937961455.1 uncultured Saprospiraceae bacterium | reverse complement strand
AGGTAAAAAATACACCGAACTTCGTGGTTTAGTAGATAAGTACAAACTAAATACTATTTGCACTTCTGGAAGTTGCCCTAATATGGGTGAATGTTGGGGAGAAGGCACAGCAACTTTCATGATTCTTGGAAATGTTTGCACGCGCTCTTGTGGTTTTTGTGGTGTAAAAACTGGTAGACCGGAAACTGTTGATTGGGATGAACCTGAAAAAGTAGCGCGATCTATCAAAATCATGGGAATAAAACACGCTGTTTTAACCTCTGTTGATCGTGATGATTTAAAGGATATGGGAAGTATTATGTGGTCTGAAACTGTGAAAGCTGTCAGGCGCATGAATCCTGAGACAACTATGGAGACATTAATTCCAGATTTTCAAGGAATAGAAAAACATATCGATAGAATTATTGCTGTCGCTCCAGAGGTGGTTTCTCATAATATTGAAACTGTAAAAAGACTGACTAGAGAGGTCCGTATACAAGCCAAATACGAGAGAAGTATGGGAGTTCTTAAATACTTAAAAGAACAAGGACAGCGAAGAACCAAATCAGGCATCATGCTAGGACTTGGTGAAGAACGAGAAGAAGTGATACAGACAATGAAAGACCTTCGCAATGTTAATGTAGATGTAGTAACCATTGGACAATATTTACAACCAAGTAAAAAGCACCTTCCTGTAAAACAGTTTATATTACCTGATCAATTTGCAGAATATAAAGAAATAGGTCTAGAGTTAGGCTTTAGACATGTGGAAAGCAGTGCGCTTGTTAGATCTTCTTATAAAGCTCAAAAACATATCAATTAACATATATTATTTCTTCTGGAAATGAATAAAACAAATGTTGCTATAAATGGATTTGGCAGGATTGGCAGACGTGTATTCCGTTTACTATTGGAAAAAAGTGAATTCAATGTCGTTGCTATTAACGATTTAGCAGATGCTAAAACATTGAGCCATTTATTAAAGTACGATAGTATTCATGGCGTTCTTAAAAATGATGTTAGCCACAGCGGAAACAATATTATAGTAGACGGAGTTTCTATTCCTCTAACTAATAAATCCCACCCTAAGGATATCTCATGGAAGTCTTACAATCCTGATTTCGTAATAGAAGCATCAGGAAAGTTTAAATCTAGAGAAGATTTGCAAAATCATATCGATAACGGTGCTAATAAAGTGATTTTGTCCGTTCCTCCTATACACGATGACATTAAAACAATTGTTTTAGGTGTAAATGATGATATATTAGATGGAACAGAATCTATTATCTCAAACGCTTCATGTACTACTAATAATGCTGCACCAATGATTAAAATCATTGATGATTTGTGCAAAGTAAAACAAGCCTATATTACTACAGTCCATTCTTACACTACAGACCAGAGCTTACATGACCAACCCCATCGTGACTTAAGAAGAGCTAGAGCGGCTGGACAATCGATCGTACCCACAACAACTGGCGCGGCAAAAGCCTTGACAAAAATATTCCCCCACCTTTCTCATGCTATAGGTGGGTGTGGCATACGAGTCCCAGTAGCAAATGGTTCATTGACAGACATAACATTAAATGTAGAAAATCCCAAATCCATTGTTGACATAAACAAGATCTTTAAAACAGCTTCCCAAGAACGTTACAAAGGAATTTTAGAATACACAGAAGACCCGATAGTTTCTATTGATATAGTTGGTAATCCACATTCATGCATATTCGATTCTCAAATGACTTCCGTAATAGATAACATGGTTAAGATAATTGGTTGGTACGACAATGAAACTGGTTACTCTAGTAGAATTATCGACATTTTATGCATTTTATCGAATAAATAGTTATATTTGTCGATAAACTAAGTCTATGATGTCCCGAATCATACACATATTATTTTCGATTTCTCTTTTGATATCGCTTCAATCTAATGCTCAAAATGCGGATGATAATGAAGGGGTTAAGAATACTATTAATGAAAATATTATGTTGGCCGACTTAGATGCTGATCGAGGTAATTATTATGTAGCTGAATCAAATCTAGAAACAGCGCTTCAAATGGCCATAGAAATTAAAGACCAAAAAGAAGTAGCTAGAATCTATACCAAATTAGCCAAGTTAAAATATTTCTTGGAAGAACCTGATAAAGCTCTTTTATATCTTACAAAAGCAGCTGGAATACAGCGCATTTTACCGGATAGGGTTAATCTAGCAGAAACCTATAATTGGTATGGTTTAGTATATGCAAATAAGAAAAAAGACTATACATCTGCGATTGAAAATTACGAATTGGCTATAAAATATGCTGAAGAAGAGGAAATAGATGCTTTTGTACCTATCGTTACACTAAACAAAGCTCTCGCCCATATGGAGATGGACGAATATAAAACAGCTAATAACCTCCTAGAACAAGCAATAGTCCTTTCAAAAAACCATAAGCTCCCGGAGACTCTAAGCCCTGCATACGTTAATAATGGCCAAGCACTTTTGAGTTTAGGCAGGTTAAATAAAGCTATTTCTCAAACACAAGAAGGGATAAAAATAGCCGAACGAAATGATTATCCATACCCAAGAAGTCAAGGTTATCTCGTAATGAGCAAAATATACAAAGAAAATAATGAGCCAGAAAAAGCATATGCTTTTCTTGAAAAACATCTTAAAACATCGGACTCTATTCTAGAGATAAAACGAGGAAATTTTGAGTTAGACGATGGTGCAAAACTTAGTTTAAATCAAAATAAACTATCTGAAGTTAACAAACAACAAGCTGAAGAATTAAAAGAGCTCAAAGATAAAGAAGATTTAAATAGACTTACTACTATACTTAGTATTGCTCTAATAACTATTCTATCTTTACTGACACTTTCTTTATATAAAAACAACAATATTAGGCTCAAGACCAATAATATGTTGCATAAAAAGAATGATGAGCTAATAGTAGCTAAAGAAAAAGCTGAATTGGCATCAAGGACAAAAGCCAACTTTTTATCAACAGTAACACATGAGTTAAGAACGCCTTTGTATGCTGTAACTGGTTTGACCAATATGTTGTTGGACGAAAACCCAAAGCCAGAACAAGTACAGCATCTTAAGTCTCTAAGATTTTCTGGTGATTATCTTTTAACATTTATAAACGATATTCTTCAGATTAACAAAATTGAAGCTAACAAGGTTGAGATTGAACCTGAATTATTCAATCTCAAAACTAAGATTGAAAATGTAATTTCGGCACTTACGAATCAGGCAAACGACAACAACGTTAAACTACATTTTGAATTTGACCAAGGACTTCCTGTAAACTACAATGCAGATCAACTGAAAATATCTCAAATACTCATCAACCTAATAGGCAACTCAATCAAGTTTACTAAAGACGGAGATATTTGGGTTAGAGTTTATAAAATTGACGAAAAAGATGGTCTTTATAACATTAGGTTTGAGGTAGAAGATAATGGAATAGGAATTACTAAAGAAAAACAAGAGCACATGTTCGAAAGTTTTTCTCAAGGATCTATTCAGATTAATCGAAAATAT
>CALGNN010000212.1 GCA_937961455.1 uncultured Saprospiraceae bacterium | reverse complement strand
GTTGCTTGTTTAGCTGTTTGGGTTGATGATGTGAGATTGATTGATAATAAGATATTAAAAAGAGATTTGTCATAAGCTGAACTTTTTTAGCCCATTGATGGATTAAGAATGTATAAGTTTAATAATTTTGCGCTCCTATGTTGTTACAAATATTTAAATCTAAGATACACCGTGCCACGGTTACAGAAGCGAATCTGAACTATGTGGGTTCAATAACTATTGATGGAGCCTTAATGGACGCGGCCAACATCTATGAAGGAGAGCGCATTCAGATTGTTAATAATAATAATGGCGAACGTTTTGAAACTTATGCTATTCGAGGAGAAGAAGGTTCTGGTGTGATCTGTCTAAACGGTGCTGCTGCTCGTAAAGTAGAAGTAGGTGATGTTGTAATCTTAATTACCTATGCATTGATGAGCCATGATGAAGCGATGAATCATAAGGCAGTGAATGTTTTTCCTGATGAAAACAATCGTTTAGAATAATTGAGTCAAACATTAAAATCCTTCGCCAAATTCCTTTTATTCCTTGGAATTGGTATCCTTATACTTTACTTACTTTACCATAAACAAAATGCCAACTACATTGAGCAGCTTAAGCTTGATGGAAAAATGACAGACGGAGCCAATCTATTACAAAAGGTTTGGTCTGACATAAAATCGGTACATGTCAGTTGGATTCTTATTGTTCTGTTTACCTATATGATGAGCAATGTATTCCGTTCATTGCGATGGCAAATGACTACGGAATCCTTAGGGATCAAACCAAGGCTCATTAACTCCTTCCTTACTTTGATGTTGGGTTATTTTGCTAATCTGGGAATACCAAGAATTGGAGAATTTGTACGGGCTGGAAGTTTTGCCAATTACGAAAAAATTGAAGCCGAAAAAGTATTTGGCACTATTGCATTAGGAAGAATAATGGATGTTATTTCTTTAGCAATTGCCATGGGTCTTGTGCTAATATTTGCTTATGATGATTTAATTAATCTCTTTCAAAAATATCTTGGAGAAGGATTTTGGACAAAACTAATAATCCTTGCTGGTGTTGGTTTTGGATTTCTGGTAATTGCTTTTTTATTGCGGAATCAAATTCAAAAAACAAAAATTGGACAAAAGATTTATAAGCTAGCCATGGGATTCAAAGATGGCTTACTCAGTGTATTTGCATTGGAAAAAACATGGTTATTTTTCGTTTATTCGTTTTTAATCTGGCTTTGTTATTTCCTTATGAGTTATTTGTGTTTTTTCAGCTTTGATCCAACGAAGCATTTGGATGCCGTAGCAGGACTTACTGCAACCGTTTTTGGTGCTTTAGGAATTATTATTCCGACTCCTGGAGGATTAGGCACCTATCACTTACTAGTTGGTGAAGCATTAATGATCAATGGAATTGCTGAAGCAGATTCATTTTCGTTTGCGAATATCATTTTCTTTGCAATCAATATATTTTGCAATATTGCATTTGGCTTATTTGCTTTATTGGCACTGCCCATTGTGAACAAAAATTATACACCTTCACCTATTAAATCAAAGTCATGATTCCAAAAGTTGATTATAAAATCGTAAATCTACCTTCACTAAAGTCGGATGTGGATCAATGGAAAGCTTTAGGAAAAAAAATAGTCTTTACCAACGGTTGCTTTGACATCCTTCATTATGGACACATACATTTTTTGTCCATGGCGAAAGAAGAAGGTGACATCTTAATAGTTGGATTAAATTCAGATAAATCGGTAACGAAACTCAAAGGAGAAAGCAGACCCATCAACAATGAAAAATCTCGTTCATTTTTAATGGCATCTTTAGATTTTGTGGATCGTGTTTGTCTATTCGGAGAAGACACTCCAAAAACATTGATAGATGAGATCGTTCCTGATATCCTTGTCAAAGGAGGTGATTACAAAGTTGAGGAAATTGTTGGCTTTACTACGGTAACTAAAAATGGCGGCAAAGTAATTGCACTAGATTATGTGGAAGGATATTCCACAACGTCTCTTGAAGAGAAAATCAGAAGCATGCAAAATAAATGAAAATAAAAGAGCTCTGTACATGGCTGGAATCACTAGCTCCTTTATCACTTCAGGAGAGCTATGATAATTCAGGATTGATCGTTGGTCTTCCTGATGAAGAAATAAAGTCTGTTCTAATTTCATTAGACACTACAGAAGCAATAGTTGATGAAGCCATTGCTTTAGGAGCAAATTTGATTATTTCTCATCATCCAATTGTTTTCAAAGGATTGAAAAAAATCAATGATTCAGATTATGTTCAAAGAACGGTAAGGAAAGCGATTAAGCATGATATTGCCATATACGCTGCACATACCAATCTTGACAACATACACCCAAATGGTGTAAGCAGTAAGATTGCTGAGAATTTAGGTCTTATTAATACCCAAGTTCTTGCTGAAAAAGATGCTATATTATCAAAGGACTCAAATGTCTGCTATGGCTTAGGAATTATTGGAGATCTTCCAAGTCCTATTTTAGATGAACATTTTTTAGATGTAATAAAAGAAAAGATGTCTTGCCAATTGATCAGGCATACAAAATTATTTCACAGAGCAATTAGTAAAATTGCGGTATGTGGTGGATCAGGAAGCTCATTTCTAAAGAATGCGAAGTCAGCTGGAGCCGAAATGTTTATTACTGGAGATTTCAAATATCACGAATTTTTCGATGCTGAAGATCAAATTATTATTGCTGATATAGGGCACTTTGAAAGTGAACAATTCACGATTGAGCTCTTACATGACTTAATTAGCAATAATTTTAGTAATTTTGCAGCCCATTGCACCAAAATTAACACGAATCCTGTTAAATATTATTAAGAAATATGGCAACTACAGTAACTCAAACCATTAAAGAAAAATTACAAGCTCTATATGCTTTACAGCAAATTGATTCTCACATTGATGAAATCAAAATTTTGAAAGGAGAGCTTCCTATCGAGGTTAAAGATCTAGAAGATGAAGTAGCGGGATTGGAAACCAGAATCGAAAAATTAAAAGGTGCCCTTAATGAAGTAAGCGAAGGAGTATCTAAGCATAAAGCCAATATCAAAGAATCTGAATCTTTAATCAGAAAATATGATAAGCAATTAAATAGTGTAAAGAACAATAGAGAGTATGATGCACTATCTAAGGAGCTAGAATTACAAAAACTAGAGATCCAGCTTTCTAAGAAAAAAATCAAAGATTCCGACGGTCAAATAACTTCAAAAGAAGAAGCCATTTCAGAAGCTGAGTCTAGACTAAAAAGCAAAAAGAAAGATCTAAAGACAAAGAAAGTAGAGTTAACAGAGATCATTGAAAAGACAGAAAAAGAAGAGGAAAAGCTTAAAAGAAAGTCTAAGTCTGCAAGAAAAAATATTGAAGATCGATTGGTTAAATCCTACGAAAGAATCAGAGGTAGATACAGAAATGGATTGGCTGTAGTTACTGTCAAAAGAGAATCTTGTGGCGGTTGCTTCAATAAAATACCACCACAACTTCAATTAGAAATCGGCATGCACAAGAAAATTATTGCTTGTGAGCATTGTGGTCGAGTATTGATCGACGACGAAATCATGAGTTAAAAAGCTCTTAAAAAGTCCATATCGTTAATTTCCTTTGTAAAGCAATCGTTATCCTATTATTCGAAGCGATATCATGAGATTATCACAGCTTTACATTATTGTTTTATTTGTCTTTTGTTCAAATGGTTTAATTGGACAAGCACATGATGCCTACTTGACAGATGATTTGGTGGAAGCCTATGAGCATATCAAGATTCTAGATTTTAAGCCTGCTCAAAGTTTGTTACAATCCTCCAAATCTGCAGATCCAAAAAATCCACTAAATTATTATTTCGAAAACTATATTGACTTCCTTAGTTTATTCATTCTAGAACAGGAAGACTTGTATGAAAGTCGAAGACAAAACAAAAATTTTCGACTGAAAAAAATCAAGGATAGCAATCCTGATTCTCCTTATTATTTGTTTGCCCAAGCGGAAGTCCTTCTGCAATGGTCTCTGATTAAATTCAAATTTGAAGAGTATTTTTCTGCCTTCAGTGATATTAGTAAGGCATATAAATTATTAGAAGAAAATCATGAAAGATATCCCAATTTTGTTTTGAACTATCGGGGACTTGGATTGATCCATTCTATTGTGGGCACTTTTCCAGACAACTACAAATGGGGTATAAAATTACTTGGCGGTCTTGAAGGCACAATAAAACAAGGCAAGCTTGAGCTAGCTCAATTAATTGAGGATACTGAAAAATTTCCAAGCTTATTTTTGTTAGAGAATCAAATCATTTATGCGACCAGTCTTTTGCATTTTCAAAATCAAAAACAAGATTCTTGGGAATATGTACAATCAAGTTTGATAGCCAAGGAAAAAAGCCTGCTTACGGATTTCATCGCTTCGCACGTTGCTATGCATAGTGGACATAATGATGAAGCCATTCATATTTTAGAAAATAGAACAGCCACTGCGGGTCCACTTGATTTTGCTTACTTGTATTTTACATTGGGAAAGGCAAAGTTGAATCGATTAGATCAAGATGCTGACCAATTTTTCAATAAATATTTAGCATTATTTTCTGGGAAGAATTACATCAAAGAAAGCTATCAAAAACTTGCTTGGCACAATTTATTATTCAAAGATGAAAGCGCGTATCAAACACAAATGAAATCTTGCGTAACAGAAGGAAGTGCTTTAATCGAGGAGGACAAACAAGCCTTGTATGAAGCAAAGCAAAATATTATTCCTCATAAAGAATTGCTAAAAGCAAGATTGCTTTATGACGGTGCTTATTATAGTAAAGCCAAAGAAGTCCTTGAAGGGATCAAAGT
>CALGNN010000211.1 GCA_937961455.1 uncultured Saprospiraceae bacterium | reverse complement strand
ATGTGCAGAGATACACTTGCTAAATAGGCAAGATGCTTTAGAACAATATATTAAGATAAATAATTAGTAATTTAATGATCGGCTATACTAGATATAATTGAATGAAAAAAAATTTACTTTTACTGCTGTGCCTATCAGCTGCTAAGCTCACAACGGCACAGGTAGTTATCAATGAATGGATGGCCTCTAATTCATCCACTATTTCTGACCCAGATTTTGATAACAGCGGAGACTGGATTGAATTATACAACACCAGCTCTGAGGCTGTTGACCTCAGCGGATTTTTCCTTACTGATAATAGAAATTATCCAGAGCGATGGAGTTTTCCTGATGCCAGCATTATAGCACCCAATGATTTTTTAATCATCTGGGCAGATGGAAAAGATACAGGCTTGCATTGCAATTTTAAATTGACCAAAGAAGGAGAACGCATTCAGCTCTATGATACAACAGGTGTGGTCATGGATGAAATCGTATACAAGCATCAAAAGACTGATGTTTCAATGGGAAGAAAAATAGATGGAGACCAAGAATTGGTTTTCTTCGAAGAGCCTAGTCCTGGAGCTAGTAATACCAATAGTCCATATTTCGAAGGTATCAGTTTTTTCAAAACCAGATTTTCTAAAAAAGGTGGGATGTATGATGAAGGTTTTGAGCTTAATTTAGAAAATGCGGAAGGGAAGATTTATTACACCTTAGATGGATCATTCCCAACGACTGATTCCTATTTATATGATAATCCTATTACGATATCTAATACCTCAATTGTCAGAGCTGCAGTTTTTGTAGATAATTTTATTCCTGGACCGACTGTAACGCACACTTATTTCATTAATGAAAATTTAGAAGAAAGGGGCTTGCCAGTAATTTCAATTAGTAGTAATCCAGAATATTTTTGGGATGATGATATTGGATTATATGTTCAAGACTTTAAACCTGATTGGGAATATCCGATCAATATAGAAATGTTTGAAAATGATGGTTCCGACAGAGCTGCATTTAATGAACTAGCGGGAACTAGAGTTAATGGCCAAAACTCCTGGCAATTGCCACAAAAAATGCTCGGTATCTACTTCGACAATGAATATGACAACAACAATTTAGACTATCAACTTTTCTTTGATAGAGACCGAAAGCAGTTTGACAATTTCACCCTAAGAGCCTCTGGTAGTGATTGGAGTTTTACACTTTTTAGGGATGCGCTTTGTCAAGAGTTAACAAAAGAAAACATGGATATTGAAAGCATGGCTTATAAACCTGCCATCGCTTTTATCAATGGAAATTATATGGGCATTCACAATTTCAGATCAAGGGTGGATGAAAGTTTCATAGAAGACAATTTTAATCTTAGCAGCGACGCATACGATCTTATAGAAAATAATGGCAATGTTGAACAAGGAAACAGTATTGCCTTTAATCAGCTTTACAATTATGTGGACAGTGACTTAAGTATACAAAGTAATTACGATGGTTTGTCTGCCATTTTGGATATTGAAAATACCATGGATTACTTTATCTCTCAACTATGGGCGAGCAATGGAAGTTGGGGTCATAATGTCCAACTATGGAAGCCTAAAGATGGAGGTAAATGGAGATGGATTCTTCAAGATTTTGATAGAGGTTTTACTGGATCAAGCAATGATGGTCTTTCATATTTCACTACAAGCAATAACCCTTCGAGTTATAATTATGCGCGGGATGTTTTAGAAGGACTGCTCCAAAACGAAGCTTTTGCAAATGCTTTTATTTCAAGGGCGATAAGTCAACTATATACCAGCTTTCATCCTAAGCGGGTGCGCAGCATGATAGATCAATTTGCAAAAAGAATAGAAAAGGAAATGCCTTATCACGCAGCTCGATGGGCAGGAACTACTTCTGTCTACGGTAATGGAATCTCAAGTGTTGCGTATTGGGAAGACGAAGTTGAAGATCTAAGAACTTTTGCAGACGAGCGACAGGCCTTTGTTCAAGACGAATTAAGAGATCGGTTTTCATTGGATAACTCTCACAATTTGAGTATTTCAAATTTCCCAGTTGAGGGTGGAACAGTCAAAATAAACGACTTGAAAATTCCTGAAGCCAATTGGAGTGGACCATACTTTGGAAGCCTTGACTACAAACTAGAAGCCTTTGCTGCAGTTGGATATCAATTTGAAGGTTGGTCTAAAGCTTCCTTCGAAACCCTGATCGAAAAAGAAGCTGAATGGATTTACTTAGATAATGGAACAGATCAAGGTACTGACTGGCAATTATTAGACTTTAATGACAGTGGATGGAATCTCGGCCAAGCTCAATTAGGCTATGGAGATGGAGACGAAAATACTGTTATTTTTTATGGAGGAGTGGACGATGAAAAGCACATAACCAGCTACTTTAGAAAGACTTTTACCATTGACAATTTAGAAGAATACACCGGAGAATTAATTTTGAATCTCTTACGTGATGATGGAGCTGTCGTCTATTTGAATGGACAAGAAATCGTTAGGTCAAATATGCCCAGTGGTCCTATCGATTATCTTACAGGAGCTTCCTCTTTTATCAGTGGAAATTCTGAAGATCTGTTTCTTCAATTTGGAATCAATGCACAAAATTTAAAACAAGGAGAAAACATCATCGCCATAGAAATACATCAATTTAATGCCAATAGTTCTGATGTAAGTTTTGATTTTGAATTAAAAGCCGCAAAAATTAGTAATGGTAGTTTTTTCTCTGTGGATAAAACCATCACTGGACAACTGAATTCAAATGAGCAAATCGTTGCTAATTATATTAGAATAAGTGATTGCATACTTGATACCTTAATTAGCGAAAATACCATACTGACTATAGATTGTTCACCTTACCTTGCACCTGCTACAGTGCGGGTAGCTTCTGGAGTTGAACTCAATATTGATCCAGGAGTAAAAGTTTTGTTTCCAGAAGAAGCCAATCTCATTATTAATGGCGTCCTAAATATCAATGGGACAGAAGAACAAAACGTCCTATTCGAAGCTCTAGATGATGATAGCTTTTGGGGAGGATTAAGTTTTCAAGAAAGTTCTGCCCCTTCTAATTTACATTGGTTTGAAATCAAAGATGCCACTGGAGCCTCTCATCCTATCTATCACAATGCGGCCATCAGTGCTTTCAAGGCAGATGTGAAGATGGACCATTTAACGATCACTGAGGTTCATGGAAATCCGATCCTAGGATACTATGCTTCCATGGAATTAAGAAACAGTCGCTTACATTCAAAAATCACGGGAGACTTAATCAATGTAAAATATGGTCAAGCTCACATTGATCAATGTGTATTTGAAGGAAATCAGCAAGTTGATACAGATGCAATTGATTATGATGATGTAGAAAATGGAACGATAAGAAACAGTAAGATTTACAACTTTTTTGGATTCAATAGTGATGGTATCGATGTAGGGGAAGAATCAAAAAATTTAACCATTGAAAACAACTTCATTCATAATTGTACAGACAAAGGAATTTCCATTGGCCAATTAAGTACTGTTGCTATCAGAAATAATACCATTGTAAATTGCAATCAAGGTATCGCCGTAAAGGACTATAGTTTCGCCGATATCGATAAAAACACTTTTTATAATACTTCAACAGCAGTTGCATGTTTCGAGAAAAATGTAGGCGAAGGTGGCGGAGGTGCACAAATAAAAAACTCCATTCTTTCAAATAGCCCTGACCAATCAACACTGACTGGTGTGCGGTCATCTTTATACATGGAGAACTGCTTAAGTGATACGGATTCCCTATCGGGTATTTCCAATATTTTTGGCAATCCATTATTTAGTAATCCAAGTCAAAATGACTTCACACTGCAGCCTAACTCTCCAGCGATTGGAGCTGGTACTGCAGCAGAAGATCTTGGAACAGATAGCCATCTTTACACTGCTCCGGCAGTAGTACATATCTCTGGAATAAACTATAATCCTTTATTGGATGAGTTTGCAGAATTTATTCATTTGTATAATCCGTCAGCTGAAACCATTCACTTAGAGGGTTATCAATTTACAGACGGAGTCTTGTATGAATTCCCTGACTTATCCATAGCTCCTCAAGAAAAAATTTGGTTGATTGCAAATGATCTCTATTACACAGAGGTGCAAGGACAAGTTGAAAGCTGGACGGAAGGCAGACTTTCCAATGGAGGAGAAAAAATCAGATTAATTGATTCGCACGGAATCGTCATTGACCAAGTTGCTTATAGAGATACCACACCATGGCCCATAGATGCTGATGGACTAGGAGGACATTTGGTTCTCAGTTCGCATGATTTAGATAATCATTTTGCAAGTAGTTGGATATCATCCAATCTTGTTTCAGATAATAATCTGGAAAAGCCAAAATTTAAAGTTTATCCAAATCCAAGCATGGATTTCATTCAATTTGAATTGCCAGAAAATGAGAAACGAAATTTCACATTGAGATTGTTAGATGTGAAAGGGAATGTGCTCGATGAATGGAGCGAACCCACTAGAAGCTTACAAATATCATCTTATCCATCTGGCACTTATATTATACAATGGATACAAGAAGGTCAAATGATACATGCACAGAAAATAGTTAAGATCTAAACTATTTTTCTTCAAGGCTGTTTTATAAAAAAAATCAATACCAATGCATGTATTAACTGCCTTATTATTTACCACACTTTTCAATCTTAATACGCTAAATACAAGTACACAAGATCACATCGATGCTTTTGATGAGCTAGATAAAACTTATGTGGAGTTTACCTTGAGAAATGAAAGCGCAAAGTCCATTCCTTTAATCATACCTGGGGTAATGAATCCCAATTTATCACCCATGTCGAACAGTGGGGTTAGTTTAAAAGTAGGACAAGAAATTCTTTACAAATACAAGGGCAAGAAAAGAGTTTTGCTCGTGGTCTCAAAAGACTTAGAAGGGAAAACACTTAAGGTGAATAAGCTTCTTAAAGAAGCGAAGAAAGTTATAGATGAAAATTAAGTCGAACTTACATTAATTATTAATATCGAAAGGCCCATGCAATGATTCATGAGCCTTTCTTTATTTTATTTCTTTCTTAAATTATTTCAATCCATCTAACAAGAACCTAACCGTAATACCTCCTTGGATACTTGTGATTGGATAAGACTGCGTAGTCTTAGGCTCTGTCTTACGGTAATCTAAAAAGGCTCTAAGTACTAAACTTTCATTCAGCTGATAATCCACTGCCGGTGAAAATGTAATGGATCTCAAACCCCTTGTTGGTTGCGGCTGAGAATCAGAATCTAAATAGTGATTAACCGTAAGATCATCTCTAAATGCAAAGTCGACCGTAAAGGTCATATCATTTCCTTCTGCTTCTTGTGCACCTGCTGTAGGATCAACCGGATCACCTGATCTAGATTTCGTAGTTGTTTTCCTCGAACTGGATCGTTTCTTTGATTTACTTCCGGTGAATAGTGTTACATTTTTCATCGTGTAACCCAGACCTGCAACATATTCTGTAGATCTTGTTTCACTCAACTCATTAGAGATAAATCCAAGTTGCAAAGATCTAGATTTTCTAAAGGTAAGATTGAAATCAAAATCAGATTTTGTTTTAATATCTAAACCTATCAACGGCGCAAACTGCTCACTCATAACCAAGGCAGGAATCACGTATCTAGAATAATAATTCTGTGTACTTGGATTTAGATTCTCAGCATTTTGCTGACCCAAATTCTGATCAAAGTTGTAAAGCAGATTCGATTGAAAAGAATTTATTTGAAGTGTAGACTTATAGCCATGCGTCAAACTAAAACTCGAAAACCGATCTTTAAACCAAGGTATCTTTGTAAGTCCATTATAATTCAAATTCCAATTCGGTCTCGGTATTGCATTAAAGAGTGAATTGGTACTAAAAAACTTGGGTTCTTGTCCGGTATAGGTTGCAATAAAAGCGGGTATGATTATATCCTGTTGTTTTTCACCAAAACCTTCCGTATAAATATCCTGATCCGTAGCGTGTTCTCCTGTACCAACTTCTTGAGAAATAGCCGCTCTTGATTCTTCAAATGCTTTGAACAAGTTAAAAACATGAAGCGAATCTCCTCTTTCAAACAAGGTCTGCATAGAGAAATAACTCATACTAAATGATCCAATCTCTCTTGGCGTCAAATGACCAAATTCAATGTTGTTAACCGGATCAAATTTATACAGTGAATCAATGTTTTTGTAAAAGACAGATAAGTTGTCCTGCACATTTCGATCAGCAGTAACTTCTATTCTAAAATCTCTAAAAGGTTCTAGTGTTAGTTTACCACTTAAGGTTTGTGTTTTATTCTGCAGTACAGGCTGATTTAAAAATCCATCCGTAGTTATCCATGCATTATTGGATGCATTTTCTAACCAATCATTTCCATTAAATGGATCGATGAGTGGTTGCCATCCTGCGACAAAATCCCAACCTGGCGATAAGAAGCCTTCATCCTGTCCAAAGAGTCTGGTTGAAGGTGTAAAACCTGGAACTACCGTTCCAAAAGTTTCCGTATAGTTTAAGCGCAATTTTCTGACAGTCATCAAAGGACGGAAAATAATTCTTTCTACAATGGATGGATCTCTATCTCCTTTTTCCTTAGCCTTCGGATCTCTTGATGCTTTAGATGTTTTTGCATCATCTGGCTTTACATCTCTTGCACTGCTGCTTCTACTTCTATTATCCTGTCTATCAACTCCTCCCCTAGATCTAGATTTAGAACTGGAAGAACTATTTGACTTGCCTTTATTGATTTTTTCTAAATAGCCCAATTTGTCATAAAACTTCACAAAATCTAAGTCTGCATTGAAGCTTCGTGTCTGACCATTTTGAATCACATTACCCAAGGATTGTGTATTAATGGATGCTGCAGTCCAACTGTAGTCTGCATCATATCTAGCATCCGCTCTCACCCAATCCAATAATGGAAAATTAGCAAATGGAAGGGCATAACTGGCGCTCACACCATGGGTATAAAATTTATTCCTACCAAAGTTTCTAAAGTTTGTCATGATACTATCATTCCGAACTTCAGGGTTAATTCTTATCCCCTCATTTCGATTTACATACTCATCTGGCTCATCAAGGACCGCATTATTACGCGCATTGAAATTGATCTTAATGGATTTTGTCAAATCCCATCTTACATTATAATCTCTATCCCAAGTAAATCTCTTGTCAAACCAAGTTTCATATTGTTTTTGGGAAAACCTGTAAGACTTCGTACTGAATTTTCTATCTAAACCGGTAGAGAATGAAAATGAATTAGGCAGTGGGTTGATGTTTAATTCTGAAATCAATTTAAACCATTCATTACCACCAAAGACATTTTCTAAGGGTTGAATATAGGCACCTTTTCTACTATAGGTATAGTCCAAGGAGCCTTTGTGATGTTTAAGATTATCTTGACTCAAGATTTCATCTTTAGCGTCTGTTTCAGTATAGGCATAGGATGCGCTCCAATTACTCAAATCCCAAGGCATAGGCTTCTTATCTGGATTACGCTCTTGAGCCTTAGCACTTCGTTCCTTCCTAACATTTGTAAAGTTGATACTCTTGATGGTTTTCTGCTCAATGGCTTGATCCCTCAGAGTATCTCGATCAGCTTCAGTAGGAAGGCTTCTTAATTTCTCTTTATAGTTCAAATCAAGATCATAAGGATCAAACTGTGGGGTACTGGTAAATCTAGACCATTGCGCATACATAGGTAATCTGATTCCAGAGTTGGGAGCAAATTTTCCTAATTCTAAATTGATAGAAGCATCTAATTGAAGGATTTCTTCTTTTGCTCTAGCTGCCAATTTTTGGTCTAACTGTCCCCATCCTATAGTACTATAATTACCTGCCAAGGTCAATCCTCCTAAGTCCGCCAGACCTACATCCAATCTTGCCTCTGCAGCTATACCTCCTCTTTCTTCAAGACCACTCAATCTAAGCTCATTTACCCATATCTCTCCACAGACAGCATTCGTTGAATTATTCCTGATACCAATCATGACATTTCTCACCAAACCAAGGTTTGGATTACCCTTGACTCGAATGGTTCGATCACCTGGTGTTTCGGGATCATTATCTATTTTTTCGTAGGGTTCTGCCAAGGTGGCTCCCACTGCATTACGTTCTATTTTTAGATCTGTGAATTTACTTAATACTAAATCCAGGTCATTCTCATCCCTCCAGACTTCCTCCTCAACGGTTTCAAAAGACGATGGATCCTTGGATGTTGTTAAGGGTATTTCATACTCGTAATAGTTATTAACATAATCGCTACCCAGCCTTATATAAACTGAAACATCTCCATCTAACCATTCCCCATTTTCCTCATCTAGTTCCGCATGCGTAAACATCCGTATTCGTTCGAATACCCGCATATCCATGTCAAGAAGCTTGTACATACTCATGTAACATTGGTCATCAGAATTTTCCGTGAGATTGCAGAATTTTAGTGACATCGATTGTTCATTGGCAAAAAACTCTTGTAGTGACCCTGCCACTCGTTCTCGATTAATACCACGTGGTAGCACATAACTGAAAGGCTGTCTCGTACTATGTTCTTCAAAGTTAACCGCATCTACTTCAAATGTGGCATCACCGTCCGCACCACATACATTCCTTGTATATCTTCTCCATTGATTTCTTACCAATTCTAATCTAGCAAATCTTAAGACGGTCTCTCTTTCAAAATCAGTCATAAACAATCTTATAAATCGAATAGACCGAAGGTCATTGATTCCACCAACAGTTCTGGTTGGTTCATTTACTGGAACTCTTAACCTGTACCATGTTCTAGTGCCGTCAACAGATGTAATTTGATCTGTAACATATGGATTGGGCTTCATCCCAATTCCATTGGTATTTCTTTCTAATCGAATCTTATATTCAAAATAGGATTCGTTTTCATTCAAGGTATTATCATTATTGATATCCTCTGAATCTGGAAGATTGGTATAGGAAGACAAACCGCCTAAGCCTCCGATTGTAGGAGTTGCCGTTTCATCAGTAGGTTGTGAATTCCCTTCTGGATTGTTATAGTTTTTATATCGAACTAACGCTCCATCATCTTCTGTAAATACAGGATCTCTATAATATACAAAATCATCTGCTGCAGGATCATTTTGAACAGACTGAACGAAGTCAACATCCATCCCAGCACTGTTTACTGCTTCAATGTATTCCATAAACTGTACTTTCTCTCCATCATTGTCAAAACCATCCAAGCCAACATCCTGAATCAATCGAGTCGCAGGATCATTGTCAAAGGCATTGATAGGTGAAGGCAAAATAGGAATACGGGACCAATTCGTTGTATCTGTACTTGCATTCTGTGGATCAGCAGGAATACCATTTTCAAATGACAATCTTGAGTCTCTCAAAATATCTTCTGATACATTACCTAGTTGCAAATAGATTTCTCCGTCTCCACCTAAATCATCTGTTAAGAATGGATCTAAAACCCACATTTCGACAAACTCAATATTTGATCTTTGGAAATCTGTATTGGTTAATTCTCTCTGAATACCTGCCCATCTTGTTTTTGGATCTCTAAGATTTCCGCTTGACGTAAGTCCAGAAGAATTTGCTGTTCCACCAGGAGGGTCAAAGTTATAGGGACCTCTCTCTGTTGGAGTATAATGAAGGTCAAATGTTTGAACATCATTCAAACCAATTCTTACGCTTCGATTTGGAAAGATCTCTTGAAAGTCAATCAGCTGCGTATAAGGACTATTATTATCAGAAGCCACTCTTGCCGTTCTGTCTGGTCTGTACCATGCTAGCTTGGCTCTGTTTACACCAGATAAGGTAGAATTAAATTCATCCACCTCGAAAAAATCTGGTGCATCAGACTGTCCTCTGATGGCATCTTGAGGAAGACTTGATATCACCCATTGATTAATTGGCGCTTTCAAATCAATACTGCTGGTAGTACCCTCAAAATCATCTATGTATACGGTCCCTGCTTTATCATCGCCAGAGCCTTGATTGATAAATCTTGAATGACCAGGTTTGATGGCAGCAACTTCTGCATCAAAGGCTACATTTGAAGGAGCCTTCGTTTGAATTCCAGGAATGGCATCCACCAATTTAGTAATACCAGGTGCCTCTTTACTGTAATTCAAGTCTAAGCCAAGTACTCTATTATTAATCGGATCATCTCCAATATTTACTTTTTCTGTATAGGGTGTTTCGAAGAGATGCATGAAGCTACCTCCGAAATTTAAGTTTTTACTCCAAGCATAATCTGCTCGAAGTCCCAACATGGTTTTCCGCTGAAAACTGAACAGTGCATTTTCCTCAAAGGAAACACTAATCGGCTGTCCTGATTGGAGGAAGGCCTCATTCAAGATTCTCACCTTTCCGATGTTATAATCTACATCATAATCAATACCCTCTCTCAATTCTTGACCACCGGCTCTCACTCTTACTGAACCTGGAGGGATGTTGAATGATCCGAGAGAAATCTCAGATGTACTAGAAGATTGATGATGTCCTCTAATCACGAATCTGTTTAACTCAGGATATTCCCTAGCTATCACAATGGTAGAATCATACAATTGATTGTACACATACTTTTCTGCAATAGCTGGATCTGATATTCTATTTTCTAATAAGGAACCAAAAGGTTCAAGGACGGGAAACATTACTTTACCTGTTCTCGAGTTGATGGTCAGTCCTTCTACAAAGTCAAATCTTCCATCTGGCTGAGGATCACCTGTCACATTTAATGTATCAAGATTAAAAAGTGCTAAAAGTGGTTCAGAACCTAAACCAGTTTCATCTGGCAAGAATCTTTTGTAGCCCTCTCCTGGATCTTCATAAAATACATCTAAAAGGAATTCACTTTGGTCAACATTAAATGCACCTAAGGAATAAACATTTTTCATCATGAGGTCCCAAGTAGGTAAGTCAACTCTTTGTGTTGTACTTTTTAAAAGCTTCACAAATAACACCCCAGGATCTTCATAATTCGCAGGTTGTGTTTCTGATAACTCTCCTACTCGAAAATCTCTACCATTATAGGTGTATTCATAAGCGATACCTAAAACTTGATCAGGACGAAGATTGATATTAATTGATATATATCCCAGATCGTTATTCAAGGTATATTCTGAGGGCGATAATCTTCTAGCCCTTACTTTTTCAAAATCTCGTGAATTTTCAAAATTGAAATTGATCCCAGTTAAATTTTCAACTGCTTTATCAATCTCTCTATTTTCTGGATCCGCAATAAGCGCATCAAGTATTCCATTTACTTCATTGGTTGGAATGAGATTTTCACGACAGACATCAAGGTACTTATTAGTTGCTCCATCCCTCCATGTATCAGGATCCTCATTGGTCATATTATCGTATTCTCCAAGATCAGATAGGGCAACAATATCTCTGATATCAGTCGTCTGTTGACTTCTATCATTCGTCACCCATACTTCCACTCTATTGATTCGAAATAGGCTTTCTATTTGAGGTAGATTATTTAAGCTAGCCTCAAAAGTATTCCTATTAAAGTGAGAAAGGAAAAAGTGTCGATTCTCATCATATTGATCTGCGTATATCTGAAATTCCTGGCGAAGACTTCCTCCTTGAATTTGTATGCTTTCATTTTCTGAATTGGCAAGTGCCGCCAAACCTGTAAGTCTCAATCTTCCCCATTGCGTTTCCAGTTTTAATCCAAATAAATTTTGACTCCCTTGGATCAAATTACTCCTGAGCGGAAGACTCACATTACCCGCCTCAATCTTTTTTAGAATTTCGTCTTCATTGAATTGCTCAGAATCATATTCTAATTTCAATTTATTTTCAAAATCGAAATTTGCTGCTGAATTAAAATTGGTTCCAAGGTCTAATTTATCTCCAATTTTACCAGAAACGTTCATGGCAATATCCATATCGAAATCAAAACCTGATTGTTTCCTTTGTCTTTCAAGCAAAATGGGATTTTCAATTTCTTGATAATCCCAGCCAAATGTTAGATCTACGTTTCCTTGAGGTTCTATTTGAACGTCATTTCCTCCGAAAAGTCGATCTATCAAATTTTCGGAAATATCAATTTGAGCCACAGGGTCTAAAATGCCTTCATCATTTCTATTCCCAGGTGATGAAACACCTGCAAGACTGTTAAAATAAGCTTGGTCTTGTTTTTTGGATTGAAATTCAAGGAATTCTTGAAATGTCATCTCAGTTGGATATCGGTAATACTCGTTACCAATTCGTTCTGTGATAATATAATTTCCTGTTATTGGATCGTATTCTATATCTTTTTCAACTGCAGCAGGATCATTTAAGTCAAATGGGTTTGTGCGAGAATGAAATAGTGAATTCGTGTAGTTATTTTCTATGGGAGTGGTATCTACTGCGGAAACAATAATTTCTTCAGCGTATGGATCATCACTTAAAAAAGATCCAAAAGGATCAGTCCCCCCATAAACCAACGAGATCATTAGAAGTAATGATGCCGCCAAAGTTAATTTTTTCGATTTTATCTCCATGGATAAATTTATATTCTATTAGCCCTTTATATCAAAAAATTGACATTTTGAAGCATCCTATTCTAACGGAATAATGATCTTCCAATTATGTCAGATTGTAATAAATTCAATTAATTTTTCTAATACTTAGAATCCCAAAACAGCAATTTAGTTTGAAAGTTCCTTCAATGATATCTTAATTAACTGCTCCACATTCTTTATTTCCAGATTGGCCGAATAAATTTTGTTAAATACTTGCGTAACTTGTTTTTTGTTGAATCCTAAGGCAAGCAATGCAGATAACGCCTCATCTCCTATCGTATTGCCCTGAATGCCGTCTGATTTCACATTAATTTCAATATCGGTTTTCGCTACTTTGTCCTTTAAGTCCAGAATAATACGCTGAGCTGTTTTTGGACCTACACCCTTTACTTTCTTAAACGCTAAAACATCTTCGTGTAATATGGCAGCTTTGGTCTCAGATGGACTTAAGGATGAAAGTATCACTCGACCTGTGTTAGGTCCAATTCCAGAAACTGAAACAAGCAATCTGAACAATGTCCGCTCTGCTTCTTCAAAAAAACCAAATAAGCTCAAATCGTCCTCTTTTACGTTTAAGTGTGTATACAACTTTACTTCCATTGCATCATTGATCTTACTAAAGGTGTGTACGCTAATGTTTAAATGGTACCCAACACCTTGATTTTCAATGACCACATAAGTAGGAGATTTGAACGCTATTTTACCTTTAATAAAATCATACATTCTGCAAATGTAATAAAGCTTTTCTGACTCTTTAGCTCTTAATGCTCACCTTATTATATATTTGCAAAAAATGTGATATTAATGAACGTACTTTTATTAGGAAATGGCGGCAGAGAGGATGCACTTTCTTGGAAAATAACGCAAAGTCCATTATGTCAAAATCTTTGGATTGCCCCTGGTAATGCAGGCACAAAAAGATATGGAACCAATGTAGATTTGTCTATCACTAATTTTACAGGAATTAGAAATTTCATAGAAACAAATGATATTCAGTTACTTATCGTAGGTCCAGAAGCTCCCTTATGCGAAGGCATTGTAAATGACTTAGCTAATATCCCTGAGCTTAAGATTATTGGACCAGACAAGGAAGCGGCAAAACTCGAAGGGAGTAAGGCATATGCGAAAGCATTTATGCAGAAATATGGTATTCCTACTGCTTCGTATAAAGCCTTTACAAAAGAAAATCAGAAAGAAGCTCATGATTATATTTTATCACATGCTTTACCTATTGTCCTAAAGGCTGATGGTCTAGCGGCTGGGAAGGGTGTTTTGATTTTAAATGATCATGAAGAAGCCTTGAAGGAATTCAATAACATGATAGAAGGGAAATTTGGTGATGCTGGCGCAAGAGTTGTCATAGAAGAATTCTTAGATGGTATTGAATATTCAGTTTTTGCTTTAACTGATGGTAAAAATTACAAATTGTTGCCAACGGCAAAAGACTATAAAAGAATTGGTGAAGGAGACCAAGGTTTGAATACCGGAGGTATGGGTTCTGTTTCTCCAGTTTCATTTATTGATGATGTTTTAATGAAAAGAACCATTGATGAAATCATCGAACCTACTATAAATGGCATCGCAGATGCTGGTCTCAATTACAAGGGTATTGTTTTCTTTGGAATTATCAATGTGGAAGGCGCACCAAAAGTGATTGAGTACAATTGTAGGTTTGGAGATCCTGAGACACAATCCATTGTACCAAGAATTAACATTGATCTTTTGGATCTATTCGATGCTGTAGGAACCGATCGCTTTAATGACTTCGAAGTTACCATTAGCGATGACTATTCTTGCTCTGTGGTTTTAGTATCTGGAGGCTATCCAGAAAAGTATGAAAAAAATATTCCGATCAGTGGTTTGGATCAAGTAGAAGGTGCCAAAGTTTTCCATGCAGGAACCAAAGTTGAAGGGACACAGATATTGACCAATGGAGGAAGAGTAATGGCGATTAATAGTGTAGCGGCAACACAATCTGAAGCCTTGAATAGCTGTTATGAGAACGCTAAAAAAATTCAATTCGAAAAAAGTTATTACAGAAAAGACATTGGATTTGATCTTTAGTCAACATATATAGTGAAATATCAATCAGGCGAAATAAAAAAAATTCTTGGGGTAAAAACCATTCCAAGCAAAACTATAGAAAGTCAAATTGCTTTTGTTGAGATTGATAGCAGATCCATTGCCTTCCCTAATGAGACCCTCTTCGTTACCATCAAGGGCCAAAGAAAAGATGGCATATCTTTTATCCCTGAATTGATCGAACGATCTTGTTACAATTTTCTGATTGATAAAAAGCATGCACATTTAGCCAAACAATTTCCAGAGGCAAATTTCTACATCTCCGAAGATGTAATTGACAGTTTGCAAAAGCTGGCCATGCATCATCGCAAACAATATAAGTACCCATTACTTGCAATTACTGGAAGCAATGGAAAAACCACAATCAAAGAGTGGTTATACAGTTTGCTTTCTTCTCAAAAAAATATCATAAGATCGCCGCGAAGTTTTAATAGTCAAATCGGAGTTCCTCTCTCGATTTTAAAAATGAAGAGCCAAGCAAACCTCGCTATCATAGAAGCAGGTATTTCGAAACAGGGAGAGATGGATCGCCTTGCGCCCATGATCCTTCCAGACATTGGCATCTTTAGTAGTATTGGAGATGCGCATAATGAGGGCTTTGTTGATCGGAAGCAAAAGCTTGAGGAGAAGTGGAAATTATTTGAAAATGCAAAGGAGATTTATTTTCATGAAAATGAAATTCCTGAAAACTATAAAGAACGATTTCCGGACAAATCTTATATCAGTTGCGGAAATTCAGAGGAAGCAAATTTCGAATATGAAATTAAAGATCATAAGTATATCGTGCTAAAGAAATATGGTGAAAGCTATGAATTGCCTTTTCAAGATAAAGCTTCCATAAGAAATTTAGCTTTATGCGTCGCTTATTTAAAACACGAAAAATACACCCAAGAAGAAATCCAAGATAGTATTTTACGATTAAGCCCTGTCACCATGAGAATGGAGATGCGTGAGGGTCGAAATGGATGTATCGTTATTAATGATAGTTACAATTTTGATATTCAAGGCCTTAGTTACGCCATCGATTTTTTACAACAACAAAATCCTGCACTCTCCAAGACCATCATATTGTCTGATATATATCAAAGGAGTGAACAGGCTGAGGCTTATAAACAAATAGCCCACTTAATTAATCAGAGTGGTGTCACGAAATCTATTTTCATTGGAAAAGAAATTCACTATGTTGCTAATTATCTGGAAGCTGGCATAGAAAATTATTTCTTTAACAATACAGATGAATTTCTAAATGATCCACTGATCTATTCATTTGAAAATGAAAACATCTTACTAAAGGCTGCAAGAGATTTTCAGTTTGAAAAAATCTTTAGTGCCCTTTCCTTGAAGGTTCATGATACCGTTCTTGAAATTAATCTCAACCAACTCGCCTCCAATATCCAATACTTCAAGACACAGCTTTCTCCCGATACCAGAATCATGGCAATGGTAAAGGCTTCAGCATATGGAACAGGAGATTGGGAAATTGCCTCTTTTTTAGAAAGTCAAAAAATTGACTATCTGGCTGTCGCCTATACCGACGAGGGCATTCAACTTAGGCAAAAAGGAATCAGTCTACCTATAGTAGTGTTGCATCCGGATGTGGCAAGTTTTGAAGCCTTGGTCAAGTACAAACTCGATGCAGAAATTTACAGTTTAGAAATGCTAAAGAAACTGATTCATTTCTTAGATCAATATTATAGTCAGTTAAACATTCATTTGAACCTTGATACGGGTATGCACAGACTTGGCTTCATGGAGGAAGATTTAGCGGAGCTAGCAGCAATTATCAAGGAAGATCGATTAATCAAAGTAAAATCCATTTTTAGCCATTTGGCAGCTAGTGACAATCCAGCCCATGATGCTTATACCAACTTACAAATAGAAAGATTCGAAAAGCGCTATAATCAACTCATTAAAAATCTCAATCACAAAACTTTAAAACATCTCTTGAATAGTAATGGAGTTTTGAGATGGAAAAAATATGAGTACGACATGGTAAGATTGGGCATTGGGATATACGGAATTGGCGTAGACAATCAAATGCATCCAGAATTAAAACCTGTACATAGATTAAGCTCTCGAATCAGTCAAATCAAAGAAATCAAAGCCGGAGAAAGTGTAGGCTATGATCGCAAAAGCATATTATCAAAAGACAGCAAAATTGCCATCATTAATATCGGATATGCTGATGGCATACCTAGAGCCATTGGTAATGGAAATTATTCAGTCGTGGTATTAAATCAACAGGCAGAGATTGTTGGAAATGTATGCATGGATACCTTAATGATAGACGTAAGTCACATAAATGACGTTATGGTTGGAGATGAAGTGGTTATTTTTGATGATAAACACAACATTAAACACCTCGCACTATCGGCAAACACCATTGAATATGAGATTATTAGTGGAATAAGCAAACGGGTTAAAAGGGTATTTCACCGTGAGTAAATGTGTTGAAAATTCTTAATTTTGCATTCCCAAAATTGGCAGATTAATTAATGAAATTATGAGTAGGATATTTTTAGCTAGTATCATAGCTTTATTTTTCGTAGGAAACCTTCTTGGACAAGATCAAGATCCTGTATTATTTACTGTGGCAGGAAATCCAGTTCCACTTTCAGAATTTGAATATATATATAATAAGAACAATGCTAAAAATGCAGACTATTCCGAAGAGTCGCTAACAGAGTATTTGGACTTGTATAAAAAATTCAAATTAAAAGTTCAGAAGGCAAAGGATCTACAATTAGATACGATTGTTTCACTGAAAAACGAATTGGCTGGATATCGTGAACAATTGGCTAAGTCCTATTTAGTAGACAAAGGCATTACAGAAAAATTACTTGAAGAGGTATACGAAAGAAAAAAGGAAGATTTAAATATCAGTCACATATTCATTCCACTTCCAAGGAACTATGAACCAAAGGATACACTAGTAGGATTTGCTGATGCATCAAGGGTTCATCAAGCACTTATCTCAGGAGCAGATTGGAAGCAGACTGTTGAAGCTTACAGCAAGGATAATAACAATAACAGAGTTGGTGGAACTATGGGTTGGTTTACATCCTTATTGCCCAATGGATTTTACGATTTTGAAAACACTATTTATTCCCTTAAAAAGGGTCAGTTTTCTGGACCTGTAAGAAGTCCTATTGGATATCATATCATCAAGCTCAATGAAAAGAGACCTGCAAGAGGAGAAATTCAAGTTGCACATATTCTTATAAGAAAAGATGATAAGAATAAAGATGCAAAAGTGAAACTTGATAGCATCCAAAAATTAATTGACACAGGACTTGATTTTTCTATGTTGGTTAAGTCTTTCAGCCAAGATTCTAAGACCAGAAATACAGGTGGTGTACTTCCAAGATTTGGCATCAATAAGTACGATCCAATATTTGAAGATGCATGTTTTGCGCTTAATACGGAAGGGGAAATTTCACAACCCATAGAGACAAGTTCTGGATGGCACATTATAAAGCTTATTAAAAAATATCCTTTAAATACTTACGAACTAGAAAAGCGGAGACTTCAGGCTTTGGTAAATAAGGATGCGAGATTAATGGAAGCTAAAGATGCCATGATTGGCAAATTGAAAACTGCGCACAACTTCAAAGAAAATAAAAATGTGCTGAATGAATTCGCTAGTGCTCAAGGAGAGACTTTTTACGGATATAAATGGGAAGGTGTAGCTAAGTCCATGGTTGGAAAGCCCTTATTTAGTATGGGTGATAAGGTCGTTACTGTAGGTGCTTTTTCTGATTTCTTGAAGAAAAATGCAAGAGCTCGTTTGCGCATGAATAAGAAGAAGCCTTTGATTGATGAAATGATGAAAACTTATGAAAGCTATGTAAGTGATCAATTATTGGAATATGAAAAATCCTATTTAGAAAAAAAATATCCTGAGTTTAAAGCACTCATGCGAGAATACAGCGAGGGTATTTTACTTTTTGAAGCAACTAAATTAAATGTTTGGGACAAAGCATCTCAAGATTCTGTGGGTCTATTGAATTTCTATGAAGAAAATAAATCCAACTATCAGTGGGGTAAACGCGCTAAAATGCGCAACTACATCGTGAATTCAACAGATGCAAAACTGTTGAAAAAAATCATGAAGACCACTAAGAAAAAAGGATTTGCTGCAGCAAAAACAAAATTTGATCAGGGTGGAGATCTCATGGTATTTGAAGAGGAAACCATAGAGGCAAATGACGAAACGCCATTTAATTTTGTAAAAGGATTTATGGCTAAGCCTGTGATCAATGATAAAAAAACTCAGACAAGCTTCAGCATCGTAACTGATGTCATTCCTCCTTCTGTTAAAAAATTAGACGAGGCTAGAGGATACGTCATTGCTGATTACCAAGATTTTTTAGAGAAAAAATGGGTCTCAAATCTTGTTGAGCAATACCCTATTGAATTAAACCAAGAAGTTTTTAACTCACTTATTAAGAAGTAACATTTGAAAGGCTATTTACATGCACTTCTTGGTTCTTTTTTTCTATTGGCTTGTACCAATACGGTAGAGCAAAAGCAAACTGGCCAGTTGGTAGCTGAGGTATTTAATGCCAAATTATATTTAGAAGATATTGAAAAAAATATACCTGTAGGTAGCAAGCAGGATTCAGCTCAAATGATAAGAGTTCTTACAGAAAAATGGGCTCGAGAACAAATTGTTTTGCATGAGGCAGAAAAAGAAATTGGGCAGGTAATTGCAATTGAAAAACTCATAGAAGATTATCGATCATCTTTGATGGTTCATAATTATGAAAAAATACTAATCGAAGAAAATCTTGATACGACCATAACAGATGAAGATTTAAATTTTTACTACAATGAAAATAAAGCAGACTATTCTCTTAAAACAGATATTTTTCGTTGTATTCTAATCAAAGTGACCAACGAAGCACCTAGATTATCTAGTCTAATTAAATGGTGGGAGAAAGATGATATAGATAACATACTTTCTTATGCGGAACAGTATGCGAGTCTTGCCATCATTCAAGATAGCAGTTGGTATACCTCAGAGCAGGTCGCGGAAGTAATACCAAGACAAATATTTAATGAAAAAAGGGTAAAAGAAAACACGAAATTGAATGTTGAGGGAGATGGTTTCGTTTATTTATTCAAAGTTTTGGACTTTATTCCTAAAACAGAAATAGCCCCAATATCGTTTATTGAAGGACAAGCAAAAAGAGTAATCTTACATAATAGAAAATTAGACTTGGTCGCAGACTTAAAAGAGCGCTTATATAGCAAAGCTGTGGACAACAATCAAATAAATATTTACATCGAATGAAAAATACATTCATTATAATCATTGCCTTATTCTTACAGTTTCAAATCACTGGTCAAGAAATGGTTTTAGAGAAGGTCATTGCAAAAGTTGGCTCTGAATTTATTTTATTATCAGAGTTGGAAGAGCAATTTGCATATGTGTCTCAACAAAATCCAGGTTTGCCTCCTGAGGCAAGATGTGCTTTACTAGAAAACCTTATGGTAAATAAATTGCTGGTGAATCAATCTAAATTAGATTCTGTGGAAATTTCTGAAGCACAATTATCCCAGCAATTAGAAGCAAGGATGTCGCAAATCATCCAACAAATGGGTAATGATGAGGAGATGTTTAAGAAAATTTATGGAATGGGAATGCAGGAGGCTAAGCTGCGGATGAAAGAGGATATGAAAGCACAAATGCTTGCTGAATCCATGCAGTCTAAGATTACTTCAGAGATTTCTATTACGCCTTCTGAGGTCGTTGAATTTTACAATGCGATACCTGTAGACAGTCTTCCTAATTTTAATGCCGAAGTAGAAGTTTCAGAAATCGTCTACATACCAAGACCCAATGATGAGCAAAAAACTATAGCCAAGGCCAAACTTATTGATATCAAAAAAAGAATTGATGAAGGTGAAAGCTTTGAAGATTTGGCAATGATTTATTCCGATGATTTAGGTTCGGGAAGAGCTGGAGGAGACTTAGGATGGGCAAGCAGAGGATCATACGTGGCAGAATTTGAAGCAGCCGCGTTTAGTCTTGAACCCAATGAATTTTCACCAATTGTTGAGACACAGTACGGCTATCACTTACTTCAATTATTAGAGCGAAGAGGAAATTCTGTACATGTGAGACATATTCTTATCTCACCAGAAATTGTGCAATCTGATTTAGATAAAGCCACTGCTTATTTAGACTCTGTAAGAAATGTTATTATTTCTGATAGTTTGGATTTTAATAAAGTCGTGAAAGAATTTTCTGACAAAGAAGCTCAGAGCTATAATAATGCAGGAAGAATCACAAACTCATTGACGGGGAATACTTTTTTTGAAATGAGTGAGTTAGATTTTGATGTATTCTTTGCGATTGACACCATCGATGTAGGAGAAATCACGAGTCCTATTAAATTCAAAGATCCTAGAGGAGAAGTTATTTACAAAATCATACAGTTAAGTTCGAAAACACTTCCGCACACAGCGAATCTCGAACAAGACTATTCTAAGATTCAAACAGCGGCAAAGGAGAGTAAAAAGAATGTGTATTTAAATGAATGGATTGAAGAAAAAATTGGCTCAACATTCATTAGCATTGATGATAACTTCGATACCTGCCCCACTGTCAGTAACTGGGAAACGAACGAATGACCTCCGAAGGAGCAAAGTGCGACAGCGCTTTGAGTGAGTGAGGCGTGACCACGCGCTTCAACTACCTCAGCAAAGTGCGACAGCGCTTTTAATGAATGAACGAACGATCTACGAAGTAGTAAAGCACGACAGTGCTTTAAGTGAGTGAAGCGCGAATGCGCACTTCAACAACGATCTGCAAAGCAGTCGAGTACGACAGTACTCCCAGTGAGTGAAGCGCGAATGCGCACTTCAACAAAGCTTAATATTTAGTTATGTTCTTTTTTTTCTTTTTACGCTCTTTCCTTTTTGTCTTGAAACAAAAACGAAACCAAAAAATTCAAGGCTGTAATCATTTCTTCACGCCATTGCTCAGAAAAAATCTGGACACAAATAAGATCGCTTTGAAGTACTTCTCATTGCTTCAAAAT
>CALGNN010000210.1 GCA_937961455.1 uncultured Saprospiraceae bacterium | reverse complement strand
GGACACGACAGGTTGGGGTAACGGCTGGGGCTGGGACACGACAGGATGGGACTGGGACACGACAGGTTGGGGTAACGGCTGGGGCTGGGACACGACAGGTTGGTATTGTGATACGACAGGTTGGGGTAACGGCTGGGGCTGGGATACAACAGGATGGAACTGGGATACGACAGGTTGGAATGCCGGCTGGGATATTGATACGAGCTTTATTTTGGATTCATTGCTTTGTGGATGTGATATACCAGAAGAAGAAGATGTTGTTTGTATAGACATTGATGGGCACGAATTTGAGTTGCCTAGTGAGTGCATAGCTCTTTGTTTAGGTTTGGCATTGGATGATTTGGTAGATTGTTCAGATCCATTTAATAATGACGATGACGATTCATTCATTCAAATGAATGCAAAACCTGATGAGGTGATGAAGGTTCCAGAGATTATGAATAACCCAAGTTCTGATTGGATTAGTGTGAAATTCGAAGAAGCGCCATTAGAATTAAAGGAGATCAGTATTCTTAATCAGAATGGTCAGTTGGTAAGACAAGAGCTAGTAAGCTGGAATCAATCAATATTCACCATCAATATTAGCGATTTAGAGGCTGGATTGTATTATATCCGAATGAGTGATGGAAAATCCGTTCAGGCAAAGACTTTTGTGAAGCTGTAGCAGATAGAAGAAAATTTAAATATAGAGAAGGAGTTATGTTGACGCATGACTCCTTTTTTTATGCTTTTATTTTGGCTAAAGCTGCCCTTGCTTCGTTAGATAAGATTAGCGTGCCTGAAATTTTTGCACGCTCTGATAAAAGCTGGTCCCAATCACCGCTATTTGCCCAAAGGACGCTTTTTAATTCTGTCAAAGCTTTGGCACTCATGGTGGCTAATGTCTCCGTGAAGTGCAAGAGGTAAGCATCCAGTTGCTCTGTGCTTTCAAAGACTTCTTGAAACATTCCATACTCTTTTGCCCATTGGGCGGTTTGCCATTCCGTTGCATTAATGGCTAATTTCGAAAATGCAGCAAGTCCAATTTTTCTAGATACTGCAGGCTCTATGACGAAGGGCCCAATGCCAATGGCCAATTCACTTAGTTTCACAGAAGCATATTTAGTAGCCATGCAATAGTCACAGGCGGCAGCTAGACCAACTCCTCCTCCAACAGCTTTACCTTGGACTCTTCCAATTACAATTTTAGTTGATTTTTTTATGGCATTAATCACATTAGCGAAACCCATAAAAAAAGCAGTTGATTCTTCTATTTCTCGTAATGCCATCAATTCGTCAAAATTGGCTCCAGCGCAAAAGGTGCGATCACCGCCACTTTTTAAAATGATCATCTTGCAAGCATCGTTTTGAGATAGTGCTTCAATCTCCTGACTGAGTTTTGATAAAAGATTTGATGGCAAAGAATTATGTGAAGGGTGGAAGAATTCTATTTCCACTACAGAATCTCTTAATTCTTTTGTTTTTATATAAGACTTTATATTATCCAAGATGATTTATGAATTTATTCAATTCAAAGTTATAAATTGTATACTCGTGAGTACATGATTCTTTAAAGAAATTTACTCACGTCGCTTATTAATCCATGAGGTCCCCAGCCTCCACAATGCTTCATTATGTCAAAAAACTTTAAAGAATTCCCTGGAGAAGAATGGAAAAAGTATGAATTAAAAAAAGGTACAAACAGCAAAGTGTATCACATTTCTAATTTCGGACGTATCAAATCTGTTGATCGCAACAGCAAATCGGAGATGATCATTAAAAGCTCCTTATTGAAAGTGGGCTTCATGAAAGCTACCATTAGAATAAAGGGTGGCACCTGTGAAGCCATTTATCCGCACCGCGCGGTAGCTGAACTTTTCTTGGAACCCAAATCGGAATTGCATTCCAATGTAATCCATAGAGATTTTAATCGAACCAATAATACGAGTAAAAATTTAGCTTGGGTTACTGATGAAGAGCGTAAAGTATATCTAAAGAATAGAGCCATAAAATATGGCTACGATAAAAAGCCTCACAAGAAAGGAGTAGGTAATTATAAACTAAGTGAAGCCAAAGTTGCGATTATCAAGAAAGAGTTAAGCAAGGGAAAAACTAGAAAAAAAATGATTGCTAAGCGATTTGGTGTTACTGCCACACAAATTAATCGCATCGAAAAAGGCGAAAATTGGGCTTGGGTCAAGCCAATCCATTAGTTCTTACAAAGCTATATTAAATAGATAGTACAGCTCAACACATGGTCTAATTCCTATTTTGAGCTTAATAAATAAGGTATTTCTTGCCTTCACATCCTATTTCTATAAATGCTAAACACTAGTGTTTATAAGGGTTTTACTATATAGCCTAAATTTTTTTTACAATTTTTTATTGAAGTTTTTGGATATGTGGAGATTTCTTCATTACATTTGTAGTGTACTAGTAAAGTAATACACTAAAACAGAACAAATGATACAAGCAAACAATCTTAGTTTCCACTACACGACCAAAAAACCTGTGTATCAAAATCTGGATCTACATATTGAACCAGGCAAGATCTATGGAATTCTTGGGAAGAATGGAGTAGGAAAAACCACCTTACTTAAACTGATCAATGGATTAGTATTTCCTAAAGAAGGAAGTTTAGATGTATTTGGTGATCGCCCTCAAAACAGAAAGGTTTCTTTTTTAAATGAGATTTTTTATATCCGAGAGGAGATACCCACATCAAAATTGAGCATCAAAAAAGAGAAAAACCTTTATGCGCCCTTTTATCCAAGTTTCAGTGAAGAAAGCCATCAAATCATACTTTCAAAGTTTGACCTCGACCCTAACGAAAGAATTTCTAATCTATCTTTTGGACAAAAGAAAAAAGCTCATTTAGCATTTGCACTAGCCACGGGTTGTCGACTACTTCTATTGGATGAGCCAACAAACGCCTTGGATATCCCTTCCAAAAGCCAATTTAGAAAAGTAGTGAGTGCGCATATGCACGAAAATTCTAGCATCTTGATTTCAACACATCAGGTAAGAGATCTTTCCAATTTAATTGATGGTGTCGTAATCATTGAGAAAGGCAAGATCATTTTGAGTGAAGAATTATTTGAAATATCAAAAAAGATGGCCTTCGTCAGCTCTTTAGGGACAGCAGTCCCAGAAGATGCCATCTATAGTGAAAGAGTGCCTGGAGGTAATATCCATGTAGTACCTAACACTAAGCAACTTGAAACGGACATTGATTTAGAAGTACTTTTTAACGCTGTCCTTACAGAGCAGAGTCAATTTATCAAAACATTAAACGCTTCTTAAAATGGAATTCAATTTTAATCTCATTACTCAGCTAGTAAGACTAGATTGGGTTAAATACAAAAAGAAATATTTCGGATTGATCGGTGTATTTTTTGTAATAATGTTTGGAGTCTTGGCCATTCGTATTTACCAGCACGACCTGCATGATTTCAATGATTTTCATCATGATGTATTTCCGTTTTTCTTTTTAATAGGTGGAGTCGTTATGTGTGTTTCCTCCTTTCAAGAATTTAGAAATGACGAGACAAGATCTCAATACTTAAGTATCCCTGCATCTACCCTAGATAAATTGATAAGCAAAATGATTTGGGTATTACCCGTATTTTTACTGATATCTTATGGAGGCTACTTCTTATTCTCAAGTATCGCTAATGGAATTCTTTCAGCATTTTCAGAGAGGTATGAATTTCAATATTTTAATCCTTTTGCCTATGAAGATCATATCTTATTAAAAATTTATTGGATTGCACACGCTTCTATAGTAATGGCCTCTATCTGGTTCAATAAATTTGTGATTCCAAAATCATTTGGAATTACATTGGCAAGCATCCTGGCCTTTGCTTTGATAATGGCTCTAATATTTAGAATCTTATTTCCAGAATTATTTGATGGCCTTTTTACTGTAACACGTCGCCCTAATATTCGACCATCCGTAGCTTTTGAAGATTTCATGAAAGGACCTTTTGTGACTATCGTTAAGGTAATCGGCTTTGGTATCGTACCAATCTATTATTGGATTGTCAATTATTTCAAATTAAAAGAAAAAGAAGCCTAATGGAGTTTAGAAAAAATTTACCAATATATGTTCAGATCGCAGATTACCTCTTGGAATCTATCCTCAGTGGATCCTTGACTCCAGGTGACAAAATCCCTTCGGTCAGAGAACAAGCTTCTCAAATAGAAGTGAATCCAAATACTGTAATGAGGACTTATTCCTACCTCCAAGATCAAGGAATTATTCAAAACAAAAGAGGTATCGGTTATTTTGTAACGGATTCTGCTGAAAAAATCATTGATGACATGAAAAAAACAGACTTTATAAATGAATATTTACCAGAACTATTCAAAACTATGGAAATGCTTAAAATAGATTTTAAGCAATTGGAACAGTATTACCAAACCCACAAAGCAAAACAAAATGGAAACCAGTAATAAATTATTAGTAGGCGGTTTTGCAGGCATTGTATTGTTTGCAATATGCATCCTTATCGGTTTGCGATTAAATGTAGTTTCACAAGAAGTGTACAGTTTTGAAAATGGATACGGAGAGAGCAAAACAGTAAAAACAGAGCTTGGACAATTTACCCAACTTAGGATTCATCAAACACCTACAGTGACTTTAAAGAAAGCTGAATCCAATTATGTTGAGATTACAGTTGGAGAAAACTTACACGAAGTAATTACGCTTGATATAAACGATGAAGGACGACTTGACATTCGATTCAAAGACAACACTTCAGTTTCTGATTTAGGATTCTTTGATATCAAAATTGGACATACTGAAGATCTTGAAGTCATTGAAGTTAAGGACATCGTTCAATTGACCACTGAGGATGTATTAACACATAATCCTTTAATGATTTTAACATCGGATTTGGCATCATTCAATGGTCCAATCAATACAGAGAATTTAAATGTCCGTGCAAGAGATAATAGTAAAGTGAATATAACGGGAAGGGCACAATTGATGAACGTGACCACAAGTGATATCGCAAAAATGAGATTAGGTAGCGAATTTGAAGCTGATAATTTAACCATAAGTAGCAAGGATAATTCAAAAGCATCTTTGAGGGTTAATGAATCAATAAGTGCTGAAGCAACAGATATTGCAAGAATTAGTATCTATGGTAACCCACAAATATTAACGGAAAAGCTGAGAGACATGGGAGATATTGATTACATCAAAGATTAATGAGTACATCTGAAAAAGTAAAAGCCCAATTCGCAAGAATCGGGCTTTTATAATTTCTCTATAGATGTATTTATCTATGCCACTTCTGAATGGCTTCATCTATTCTTTCTATTCTATTCTCTGGACTTGGATGCGTGCTATTAAATTCAGGTTGCCTGCTTCCTCCAGATGCTTTTTCTAATATTTCCATGACACCTTTTAGAGCATGTGGATCATATCCTGCTGAAGACATCAGTCTAACTCCGATTTCATCAGACTCCAATTCTTGCTCTCTTCCATAACTCATGTTAACTAAATTACCAATCATCTGTGCAGCTTGGGCTGTACTATAATCTCCAGCCATAATCACAGCAGCACCTGTTAATCCTTGAGTCAAAGATTGTTTTGCCATTCGCTCTGCACCATGTCTCGCGATTACATGACCTATTTCATGTCCAATTACTCCAGCTAATTGATCTTCACTTTCTAGTTTTTCAAATAAGGCGTAAGTAATAAAGGTTTGTCCCCCTGGTAATGCAAAGGCATTTACCGCATTTGGATCTGCTAATAAATGAAAATCATATTGATATTTCGTTTCTCGTGCAATAGAGTTTTCAACCAATCTACGACCCACTCTTTTTACAAATTCTTGTCCTTCTGCACTTGGGTGAAGACCTCCATGTTGTTGCACCATCGCAGGAGCAGATTGTAAACCTAAGGCGATTTCTTGCTCTGGTTCAATGCCACCAACATATTGCTTTTCTCCTAGTACTTCATTGTATTGACCACCAGAATAATATTTGAAAAGTGAAAACGCAGCAAAACATGCTGCAATTATGAGCATCATTTTGAATTGTCCGCCACCTCTTCTTCGTCCTCCTCCATATCCTTGACCTCCATACTGATTGCCGTAATTGGGCTGTCTTCTATAAGCCATATTTTTTAGTTTAAGATGCTTTAAAATTACTACAAAATTGCTAACAAATTGAATCCTGTATTAATTCAAAATAACTCCACATATTATCATCCGCAGTATTTTTATTGCTTCACAAATTTAAAATTAGCGGATCCGTCAGGTGAATTTGCATGCAGAAAATATACTCCACTTGCAAAAGAAGAAACATCAATGCTTATGTCACCATTGATTCCATTATAATCATACTTTAATAATGATCTTCCGTTCATGTCAATAATAGATAATTCTAATTCTTTGTTCAATTCAATAGCAACTCGAATATCTAGAACTTCACTTACTGGATTTTGTATTATTTGAAGACTTGACAAAACTTCTGGATCTTCCGTATAAGTTAAACAACCATCTTCTCCAAGATCTAAAACTCGAAGTTCATAAAAATTATCTGAGGCGTAAAAACAAGGATCAATTATGGAATACTCTATGACTTGACCAATGTAATTTGGTAAAGAATCCTTACTTGCAATCATCCCTAAAACATAATCTCCTGGTTCAAGAACACTTAAATCATCCTGATTACTAAACTGATGAACCACTTCTTCTGAATCCTCGTCTAAAATTAAAATTGTCTGCACAAGATTGGTAGAACTTGTAAAATCAAACACTTCTAAAATATCATCAAATGGACAGATGACGACAGTGTCTTGATCGTACAATATTTCACCGTTTCTGGTCATCTCAAAATCAAATTCTTCAAATATTGTGTTGATAGCTAATCTTTCAGAAACTGCATGACAACCGGTAATTTCAGATAAATTATTTCCTACAATTGCCCCTCCAATATCATCTTCATTTTCGTACAATATTTGAACGAGATACATTTCTTCCAAGGGACAAAAATCTACTTCAAACAATGCATTAAAATCTTGCCCTGAATTATATAAGATTTCATCAGATGCATTGACCACTAAAAAGGCTGGAGGCACAGTATCTTGATCTACAAAATCCGTAAAAAAGGTACCCTCAATTCCGTCATTTGTAGCTAAATCATCGCACAAACAAACAGCATCAGTTTGTGTCAAACTGAAAGGAGGATAATTGTCAAAACTGCATAACACTGGGTCATCGCCTTCTACGGTTTGAAGATTATCAATTAAGAAATAACTGCTGTCATTCGTCTCAGCTAATATTAAGTAATAAAATGTATCAATAGGGGCATCGAAATTTTCAATGATGGGTAAGCTAACAGTATGATACGGTGTATCAGAATCATAATAGAAACTACCAAATGCATATGCTGGATAATTTTGCAAATCCGATGTGTCTTGAGGTAATGCCCCAAGTCCTTCATCATAAACTACAAAAATGGAAAGTGTATCTTCAAAAGCCCCAACATGCTTGACATCAACAGAAAAGGAGTCAGGAATTTCAGAACAAGCAGTAGGAAAATATAAATCCGCGACGGGTAGATCATATCCTGCTTGTAATTTTACAGCAAAATCACCATCAGAAGCATCCGTTGATTGATTGATACCAATCAATCCTTGTGGGTCTGATTCTAATATTTGTCCATATGTTGGATTTCCAAATGAACCAAATGCTATAAATAAAATTCTAATTGGGGAAGTTGTTGAATCAGGTAGAAATAAATCATTTTGATAAATGGTACCATTACCTGGATCTAATTCAAAAGGAACCAGAGACCAATCTTCAAAACTGGGATTCTCAAGATCACATTGGCCATAAAGGGCAAAAGTACAAAGGATGGTAACTAGGGTCGTAGTTAATAAATTCTTCATCGTGTTTATTATTTTTTTGAAAAGGTAAACTTAAAAAAGAAGATTAGATAATTTACAAAGCTTAAATTAAAATAAGCACAAATCAACCCAACCCTATTTTATTCTTATCCGTTTTATAATCATATAAAAACATAAAATAGAGCAAGTAAAAGCTCTAAACCTAAATAAATCGTTTTCTTTAAGCATGAAAATATTACTAAAGATTTTATTAATCTGCACAATTTTTGCCTCTTGTGATAAGATTGGAGAATTAGAAATTTCTTCAGTAGAATTACAAGTAGTAAATGAGACAGATGCTAATTTGTATGATGTGATTGCTGGGGATAATATTGATTTTGCTTTTGTGGGAGCATTTGAAACATCTGATTTTAAGGTAGTAAATAATTTAGCAGAATATAATCAATATGAATTATCAGCCAATATTGAAGGAATGCGTTATAGTAGTATAAATACCAATTTTTATGGTTGTGGTATTTTGGATTGTGGTTCCATATTTTCAGCTAGTTCTGGACAAGCACATCCAGGGAAATATCAAATTGTTTTAACAGAATTTAATGAAAACGATCTAACTTTTTTGGTTGAATTTTCGAAAATCAACTAAAGAAATTCTCAATAAAATTACATGTACAAAGTAATATTGAATCTTATGAAATCTTTATCCTGTTTGTTATTCAGTCTGATTTTAATCAGTTCATGTGACAAGGCCCCAATTTTCAAGCCTAATATTGAACTTCAAATTGTTAATGAAACGTCTTATGATTTGTATGATGTGCTAGCTGTAAATGGATTGGATTTTGGTTTTGTTGGGGCAAATGAAAACTCCGAATTTAAAAAGACAGAAGGTGTTACTGAATTTAACAAAGAGACCTTATCAGCAAATATCAAAAGCGTTCCATACATTAATTATCAGGATTGCTTCATTTGTGGTACAGGTTTAAGCTCAGGACCTGATTATGTAAAGTCAGGAAAATATAAAATTACAATCAAAGAGGTTTTTACAGATATCAATACCCTAGATGTAGCATTTAGTCAACTGGACTAAAACAAAATAAACAACCTAAGCACTAAAAAAAAGAGACCTTCTGAATTCAGAAGGTCTTTTTTATAAAAGCGAAATTACTTTGCAAATAATAATGGGATTGCAATGTAAGTAGTAGCGTTAGCTATCTTGAAGCAGTTTAATGTACTTAGTGCTCTCTAGTTCTTCGCTTTATACTTAATAGTGTAGACTCCCCCAAAATGGTTACCGCTTTCTGCCTATAATTTCAAAAAAATATGTGCTAGCTTTATATCTCATTACAAAGCACATGGGGAAAAAGAAAAACTCTAATAAAAAGTCGCCAAATAAGAAGTCTTTAAAACATAAAGTAATAAAGAAAGACGCGGTAGAGAATGGGTTCGTCTCATTCCTTCCGATTATTGCAGTGATCTTAATTACTTTTTTGATTTTTTTGCCAACTCGAAATTATGAGTTTACCAATTGGGATGATCAAAGCTATGTGACAGAAAATCCATATATCATGTCAATGGATGGAAATCACATTAAAACCCTCTTTCTTTCTGGGGTGCATCCAGATTATCCAGATGGTATTGCTTATAACTATCATCCATTAACCATGCTGAGTTTAGCAGCCAATTATAAGATGACTGGATTGAATCCATCTTCCTATCATTGGACGAATCTGTTATTTCATTTGATGAATGTATTCTTAGTGTTTCATTTTCTAAAGATATTGTTGGGAAAGAAAGAATCCTATCTCGCTGCATTTGGTGCATTACTATTTGCAATTCATCCACTACATGTGGAATCTGTGGCATGGATATCTGAGCGGAAAGATGTGTTGTTTTGTTTCTTTTATTTGCTAGGATTGATTTCGTACATGGGCGTATTAAAAAAGAAAACATCATGGATACCAGTATATCTGTTTTTCATTTGTTCTCTATTGTCCAAACCATCTGCTGTTACTTTTCCAATTGCTTTGATTGTACTTGACTACGCTTTTACTAAAAATTGGGATTGGAAAAGTCTACTAAATAAGATTCCTTTGATTGCATTGTCTTTCATATTTGGTCTGATTACAATTTCAATTCAAGGTGATGTAGCCGTGGGCGATTTTGAAAAATATACCATACTTCAAAGATTGGGATTTGCCTCTTTTGGTGTAGTGCATTATGTTGCACATTTTCTCTTTCCAGTTCATCCTACCACATTTTATCCTTATCCCTCCACATCTGCAGGTACGCCTTTAATGGTAAAATTGGCACCCATCGCAGTATTATTATTATCTGGTCTTTTATATGTAGCTCGAAAGCATAAGTTAATACTATTCGGAGCGGCCTTCTTTCTTTTAAATATTGCGCTCACCTTACAATTTGTGCAAGTAGGATCTTCATTGGTTTCGGATAGATACACTTACATTTCTTATTTGGGTCTCATTGTCATATTGATGTATGCCATTCAAAGATGGTTTCTAAAGAAAAATGCGGCTTTTGAAAAATTTAAAATGCCACTATTTGTTATTCTGGCCTTATGGTCAGCTCTCTTAATGTACAAGAGTTTTCATCAAGTGAAAACATGGGAGAATAGCGAAACACTTTGGTCTAATGTAATTGAAAAATTTCCAAGAGCTTCTATTGCTTATAATAATTTGGGAAACTACCAGGCTTCAAAAAACGATCTACAAAACGCCATTATCACTTTAGATAAGGCAGTGCAGTACAATGGAGCATCTTATGATTCAAGGATCAGTCGGTCGAATGTATTAAGAAAGTTAGACAGACATGATGAGGCCCTAGCAGATCTATCGAAAGCCATCAGCCTTAAACCGAATCAGTATAAAGCATTTAATAACCGAGGCAATATATATTTTAGCACGAATCAATATGAACTCGCAATGGCAGATTATCAAAAAGCCATATCATTAGCACCCAATCAAGCAGATTCATATGGCAATGTAGGTTCCGTACATTTTAAAAATAAAAATTATGAAGAAGCCCTCAAATTTTATGATCAAGCACTTAGCCTCAATTCAGCCTACTACGATGGATACATTAATAAAGGTGTCGTATTTTTGAATCAAGGGAAGACCTCAGAAGCGATTACTGAATTTACTAAATTTATTAATCTAAAGGGGAGCACTGCTGTTGCACATTATTATAGATCTGTAGCCTACAAAAACTCAAACCAATTGAATGAGGCATTGGCTGATATAGAGAAGGCTTTATCTATGGATAATAATCAGCAGTACGGTGCACATAAGATTGCTGTGCAAAATGCAATGAGGGGAAATTAAAATGTAAAGGAAAAAATGCTAAAGATTAGAGATTCGCAACGAATTTCATCAATTTACCTTTCAAGTTGTTGGCTTTATTCTTATGCCAAGTATTTCTTTTAGCTAATTTATCGACCATACTGATAACCTTAGGAAGCATGGTTTGAGCTTCTTTCTTATCAGTCATCTCACGGAGCTTGCGAATCGCAGTTCGTGTCGACTTTTTGTAATATCTATTAGCAATACGCTTTACTGCGTCTTGTCTAATTCTTTTCTTTGCTGACTTATGGTGTGCCATCCAAAAATTTTTATTAAAATGGTCTGCAAAGGTATAAATTTGTTTGACATTTTGCTCTTCTTTTTGAAAAAATCTTTTGGATCGAAAAGCTTTAAGATATTAAAAGAACTAAATACTGCCCTAAAGAATTATACCAGTAGACAATTATACTTTTTTTTGATGAAAGTGCAATTTTAGCTCCTTTAAATCCTTTATTTCAATCAAATTATTAGAAATTTGCCGACTTAAATATTTGTAGATGAAAGATTATTCTTACGTATTCAATGCACATCCCAGTTTTATAGACTCCATGTACAAGAAATGGAAAGAAGATCCAAACGCTGTTGAAGAAGGATGGAGAAGTTTCTTTATGGGTTTTGAATTTAAAGGGAATGGAGAAACGGTATCAAATGGAACCACTGCAATAGGAGCTGCGGTATCTGAGAAAGATCTTCAAGTGGTGTTACTCATTGAAGCATTTAGACAAAGAGGCCATTTGTTATCTACAACCAATCCAATTAGAGAAAGAAGAGATAGAAAGCCAAAACTCGATCTTGCAGATTATAAACTTTCAGAGGCCGATCTGAATACAAAATTTGCAGCAGGGGCAATGATTGGAATGCCTAATGCAAGCCTTAATGATATTCTAGATAAATTAAAGAAAATCTATGCAGGAAACATTGGCTTTGAATATGCACATATAGCCAATCAGGAAAAGAGAAAGTGGTTACAAGATAAAATCGAATCTGCAAATGCAGAAAATGGATTTGACTTGAGCATTGATAAGAAAACCAGAATTCTAAAGAAATTAAACGGAGCAGTTGTTTTTGAAAAATTCCTGCACACAAAATACATTGGGCAAAAGCGATTCAGCTTGGAAGGAGGAGAGACTACTATAGCTGCCTTGGATGCTATCATCAATAAAGCGGGAGAAGATAAGGTAGAAGAAGTAGTAATTGGAATGGCGCATAGAGGCAGGTTGAACGTCTTGGCTAATATCATGGGCAAAACCTATGAACAAATATTCAATGAGTTTGAAGGAATTGCTTTACCCGAGCAAAGTTTTGGAGATGGAGACGTGAAGTATCATTTAGGTTTTAAATCTCAGGTAGATTTTCCTAATGGAAAAAAAATGAATCTGAAATTGGCACCAAATCCTTCGCATCTTGAATCTGTAAATACCGTAGTTGAAGGATTCTCCAGAGCAAAAGCAGATTTGCTTTTTAATGGAGACTATGATAAAATTCTCCCCATTTTAATTCACGGAGATGCAGCGATAGCTGGGCAAGGAATTGCCTATGAAACGGTCCAAATGAGCCAACTAGAAGGCTATTACACCGGAGGTACCATTCACTTTGTAATCAATAATCAAGTTGGATTCACCACGGATTTTGATGATGCTCGTTCAGCCACTTATTGTACGAGTGTAGCAAGTCTGGTCCAAGCGCCAGTATTTCATGTAAATGGTGATGATCCTGAAGCGGTAGTCTTTGCTGTTGAATTAGCAACAGAATACAGGCAACTATTCAATAATGATGTATTTATTGATATGGTCTGTTATAGAAAGCATGGGCACAATGAAGGCGATGATCCAAAGTTCACCCAGCCAGAAATGTATTCTTATATTTCTAAACACAAAGATCCAAGAGAACTTTATTCTAATAAATTAACAGCTAGAGGAGATGTAGAAAAAGAAATGGCCGCCAATCTTGAAAAAGAGTTTTGGGCAGATCTCCAAGCTCGTCAAGATAGAGTTAAGCAAAAAGCCCTTCCATATGAATTTCAGCCACCTGAACAGGAATGGCAAAATATGAGAAACACAACCGATCATGAAGATTTTACAAGCTCTCCAAGTACTGGAATTGATGGGAAGCGCGTAAAGCTCATTCTAGATCATTTGCGAACACCTCCAGAAGGATTTACACCCCTGTCTAAAGTGGCAAGACTTTACAAAGGGATGAACAAAATATTAGATCAAGGTAAATTAGATTGGGCACTAGGAGAATTATTAGCCTATGGTTCAATTTTATTAGAAGGGAAGAATGTGAGAATGAGTGGGCAGGATGTCAAGCGTGGAACTTTTTCGCATAGACATGCCATCTTAAATGACAGTGTCAATTATCAAGAGCTCAATCGTTTAGATGGGATTGCTAAAGATCAAGGTAAATTTATGATCTACAATTCCTTATTATCTGAATTTGGTGTCTTAGGTTTTGAATACGGATATTCTATGGCTGCTGCAAACTCGCTTGTCATTTGGGAGGCACAGTTTGGAGATTTTTATAATGGCGCACAGACAATCATTGATCAGTATGTAACTGCCGCTGAATCAAAATGGTTAACCATGAGCGGATTGGTAATGCTGCTTCCTCACGGTTACGAGGGTCAAGGTCCAGAGCACTCTTCTGCTAGATTAGAGCGATTTTTAAACGCATGTGCAGAATGTAATATTACGGTTACAAACCTTACGACTCCTGCTAATTTGTTTCATATTATGAGGCGCCAGTTGGCAAGAGACTTTAGAAAGCCTCTTATCAATATGTCTCCCAAGTCATTATTAAGACATCCATTAGCGCTGTCTGATGTAAAAGAATTTGAAGGAGATACAAAATTCATGGAAGTCATCGATGAGATAGATAAGCTTGATAAAAAAGTAAAAAGGGTGATCCTTTGCACAGGAAAAGTCTACTATGATCTCTTAACATATAGAAGAGCGCAAAAAATAAATGATATAGCCATTGTACGTGTTGAACAATTATACCCAACTCCAAGGAAACAGCTTGAAGCTGTCTTAGAAAATTACAAAGGAGCAGAAATATATTGGGTTCAAGAAGAACCTGAAAATATGGGAGCGGCTAGATTTATGCAAATAAAATTCGCTCATCTAAACTTGAAATTGGTAGCTCGAAAGTCAAGCGCATCGCCTGCGACAGGATATAAGAAAATGCATGACCAAAATCAAGCACGATTAATTGCAGATAGTTTTAAATAGACTTATTTAGTAATAATACTGTGGCCCATTGTTAAAGATCAAACTGATACCAAAATTTAGGGGATAAGTGTTGTTGTCAGAAAGATCTGGTACATCCAGTGAAGAAGGTAGTGCTGTCCCAAGATCAACATTTCCCCAAGGTATTTGTACATAGGGTCTGATTTGAAAACTCAAGGCATCATTGCTGGGCAGACTCACACTAAAGAATAAGGTCGAACTCCAAAAATACTTCTGACTTAGATTCATCCTATCACGCGCATTGTTGATGCGTTCTATTACTCTAAAATTATTAAAATCAATCGTAGCCCCAATACTGTAATTTTGAAAATGATTGTCAAAGCCCAGTGAAAATACATCTATCCTATTGGTGATATCTATTTCTAAATTAGCTTCACCAACTCCATCATATCCATAGGCTTCAGAAGATTTCGTCTTTTGTGTCCATTGCGCAAAAACAGCAAGTATTTCAGAAAACCGCATATCAGCACCTACTACAAATCCATGCAAAGTCTTAATCTTATTGAAGCGTTGTTCCAAATCATGTTGGTTATCAGCAGTATTATAATGCGATAAATAGGAATTGATCTTTTTATTAGGGAAATAGCCAAAAGAATAACCCGTTTGGATATTGATCTGAGCCCCAACATTTGTAGTTGAGCACACAATAAAAATGAATATTAAAGACAGGCTTAATCTGTTCATAATCTTATTACAAGAGCAAATATAATGCTAGTTTAAATATTCGTTAAACATCTGCATTTTGTAATCTAATTGCCGACATTTGTGTTACTATATTAACTACGTTTAAATAAACGAAAACTGATATAAAATTATACTAGAATGAAATCCATTTTACAATCTGTATTATTCACATTTGTTGTCTTAAGTTTTACTGCATTCACCAATGGTGATCCTGAGGCTACAGCTATCATAAAGAAGTCAGAGGAAAATTTTAGAGGTTTATCAAGTAAGGGTGAACTCGATTTACAAATTGTGCGTCCTGATTGGTCCAGAACCATTTCTATCAAATCGTGGGCGAAAGGAGAAGACTATTCGCTGATGTTAATTACAGGTCCTGCAAGAGATAAAGGAATGGCATTTTTAAAAAGAGAAAAAGAAATTTGGAATTGGCAACCTACGATAGAAAGGGTCATCAAGCTACCGCCTTCTATGATGATGCAATCATGGATGGGTTCGGATTTCACCAATGATGATTTGGTTCGACAGTCTTCCATTGTCACGGATTATGAACATACATTAACAGGAGTAGAAAAGATCGAAGGAAGAGATTGTCATGTTATTGAGTTGGTTCCAAATGAGGACGCTGCTGTAGTCTGGGGGAAGGTGAAAATGTGGGTGGATAAAACAGACTTTATTCAAATGAAAGTTGAGTTTTATGATGAAGATGAATACTTAGTAAATACGATGTTTGCCTACGATGTTAAAGATATGGGAGGTCGAACGATCCCTTCTCGAATGGAAATTATTCCAGCAGAAGAAGATGGTAATAAGACCGTTTTAGTATATAAATCTTTATCTTTCGACGTACCAATTGAAGACAGCTTCTTTTCAGTGCAAAACATGAAAAGAGTGAAATAGAATACATGAGCACACTCCTAAAGCTTGCGAGTAGAAATATTTGGAGAAATAAAAGAAGGACCCTAATCACAGCTGCCTCCATTTTATTCGGAGTGTTCTTTGCCAGTGTGATGCGTTGTTTTCAAGTAGGTGCTTGGGACAATATGATTAATTCAGTAGTCAAGTACTATTTTGGTTACGCACAAATTCATAAAAAAGGATATTGGGAAGAAATTTCATTGGATAAATCCATGGAACATTCGGCTGACTTTAGTCAAATAGTAAAAGCGTATCCAGAGATCATTGACTTGGTCCCTCGTCTAGAAAGTTTTGCCCTTGCCTCAGCTGAGAAAGCGACCAAAGGGGTCATGGTCATCGGGATTGATCCTGAACCAGAACATAATCTTACGAGTCTTAAAGATAAAATTATTGAAGGCGCCTATCTTGAGCCCGATGATAATGCGGTCTTAGTAGCAGAAGGGCTGGCATCGTTTTTAAATTTTTCCTTAGGTGATACCATCGTTCTGATAAGTTCAGGATACCATGGCGCAAATGCCGCAGGTAAGTATCCCATTAAAGGCATCACAAAATTTGGCTCACCCGATTTAAATAAACGCTTAATTCACCTGCCATTAAAACAGGCGCAATACTTTTTTGCGGCTGATAATCTGCTCAGTTCAATGGTCGTCAATATTAAAGATAAAGATGAACTTCAATCAGTCATGGGACATCTTAAAAAAGAGTTAGATCCAGAAAAATATGAAATCATGGATTACGAAGAACTCTTACCTGACCTCATGGAGGCGAAAGCTTTGGATGTGGCTGGTGGAAAGATTTTTATGACCATATTATATACCATTATTGGCTTTGGGATATTCGGAACCATACTCATGCTGCTAAGAGAAAGAAGATATGAATTTGGTGTACTTACGGCTATTGGGATGAAGCGTCATCAGATAAGCATCATGGTCTGGCTTGAATTATTATTCGTCGGTATACTGGGATGTATTTTAGGGATGCTACTAGCAACTCCGGTCGTACTTTATTTGGAAAGTAATCCTATAGAATTTACAGGAGACTTTGCAGCAACTTATGAAAAATGGGGCATTAATCCTGTCTTGCCTGCGAAATTTGATTTGAGCATATTTGGGCGTCAAGCTTGGATAATCCTGCTAATGATTACACTCATGGCTATTTATCCTTTTTATGAAATATTTAGACTTAAACCTATTAAAGCAATGAGATCATGAAGTGGATAGGTTTAGCTTGGAAAAATATATGGAGGAATCGCATACGAAGTATTGTCGTCATTGGAGCTATTGCCATTGGTATTTGGGCCATACTTTTTATCTCTGGTTTTACTCGAGGTATGGTACAAAATTATATCAACGATTCTATCAGTACACAGATTTCACACATTCAAATCCACCATCCTAAATTTGGTGATGACAAAGAATTGAAATTTAATATTGCTGAAGCCCACGACTTGCGACAAGAACTCTTATCAATGGATGGTGTCAAGTCTGCCACTACGAGAACCATAAGCAATGGAATGATTTCATCTTCGAAGGGCGCAAGAGGCGTAAATATTATTGGAATTGATCCTGCGGAAGAATCGCAAGTGACTGCCATGAAAGATAAAATGATTGAGGGAGATTATTTGAATGTAGATAAAAAGAATCCCATTATTATATCTCGTCGAATTGCAGAAAGACTAGGGTTGAAAATTCGTTCTAAAGTAATTCTTACATTCCAAAATGTAGCACAGGATATCACTGCAGGGGCTTTTAGAGTTGTTGGAATTTATGATACGGGAAATGCACAATATGATGAGTTGCAAATTTATGTAAAGAAAGAAGATTTGCAAAGACTTATTGGAGTCGACGAACCCATCGTACACGAGATGGCGCTTTTGGTGAATGACTTCAATGCAGTTGATCAAGTGAGAGATCAAATCAAGTCAGCGCATCCAAATTTATTGATAGAAAATTACAAAGAGCTTTCTCCGGATTTAGAATTATTTAATACACAGATCAAACTCAACATTGTCATTCTTACGGTTATTATTATGTTAGCTCTGATCTTTGGCATCATCAATACCATGCTAATGGCAGTGTTGGAGCGGAAGAAAGAATTAGGCATGTTGATGGCCATTGGGATGAACAAATGGAAAGTGTTTAGATTGATTGTTATGGAGACATTGTTCCTTTCTTTTGTAGGTGGTCCGCTTGGTTTGTTAATTGCTTTTTTGAGTTTGCAGGGTTTTGCACAAACCGGGATCGACTTGTCCAATTGGTCTGGAGGCCTTTCTCAGTTTGGTTTAAATCCCATTATTTATCCTGACTTACACACAGGGAGTTTTGTTTTTGTAATGTTCTCTGTAATGGTGACGGCTTTTTTAGCTAGCATCTATCCAGCGAGGAAGGCTGTTAAACTAAAACCCGTAGATGCTTTACGTGCTTTATAATAAATTAAGAAAGACATGAGTGACATAGTTATCCAAGCTAGTGAATTACACAAAACCTATGATGAAACAGCCGTGCCTGTCCATGCTTTAAGAGGTGTGAATTTGCAGATAAAGCAAGGGGAGTTTACAGCGATTGTAGGACCTTCTGGTTCTGGGAAATCCACCTTATTAAATATCATTGGAGGATTGGATCGACCGAGTTCTGGCAATATTCAGGTAGGAGGTACGGACATCAGTACGCTTAATGATAATCAGTTGATAGATTTCAGAAAAGACAATATTGGTTTTGTATTTCAATCTTATAATTTAATACCTGTCCTTACAGCCAAAGAAAATGTAGAATTTGTCATGATGCTTCAAGGAAGTTCGACAGAAGAAAGAGACAGACGAACCAAAGAACTCATGGATGCTGTTGGACTTGGTGATCGTATGCATAATAGACCTTCTGAGCTATCCGGTGGTCAGCAACAGCGAGTCGCAGTAGCTAGAGCATTGGCACCAAAGCCGACATTTATTTTGGCAGATGAGCCTACGGCAAATTTGGATTCAACTTCTACCGCCAATCTTCTAGATATTATGGCACGATTGAATAAGGAAGAAAATATCACCTTTGTTTTTTCTACTCATGATCAGCGTGTGATTGATCGTGCAAGAAGAGTAGTAGTCTTAGAAGATGGACTTATTGCTTCCGATACCGCTTCGTAAAAATGTAACAGCTTACATTTCCTTTTTTAATATTAACTGCTTTTTATTAGATTCATTTATTGTTAAACCTTTAAACAAACAAAATGAATAAACCGAGCGTCCTTTTTTGGGTCATAGCAGTAATTGCTTTATTGTGGAATGCCATGGGAGTATTTGCTTTCATTACAGACTTGACCATGTCTGAAGAAGCCCTAGCGCTGATGACAGAAGCACAGCAAGAACTTTACCATTCAACCCCAACTTGGAATTATGTGGGATATGGTTTAGCCACGATTGGAGGCTTACTCGGAGCTATTGGTTTATTGATGAGAAAGTCTTGGGCAAGCACCTTGTTCATCTTGTCTTTTGTAGGTGTTTTAATCAATTTGGTTTGGAGTTTATTCCTTAGTAATGCAGCCGATATCATGGGAGCGGCAGCATACATACTACCCGCGATGGTAGTTGTAATTGCTATTTTCTTGATATGGTATTCAAGGAAGTCGACTGCGGATGGTATATTAACTTAAAGAAAATTATCTGCCTTGTTTTTCTATATAAAGTAGGGTAGCTTCTACTCGATTGTTTACATGCAGTTTTTTGTAAATTTTATTGATCTGTACACGCAGTCCAGGTTCACCTATGGCAAGTTTATCTGCAATTTCTTTGTTAAGTAGTCCGGTCGATATGAGTTTGAGTATTTCTGTTTGTCTATCAGTTAGATTTTCGAAAGCATCATTTTGATCATTGAAGAAAGAAAAACTTTTCAGGACCTTTTTGGAAATTTCCGGACTCATCGGTCCACCATTCACTAGGATCTCTCTTATGCCATCTATGATTACATTGGGTTTGTCTCCTTTTAGAATGTAACCACTTGCGCCATATTTTAATGCGTTAAAAACATGTCCATCATCTTCAAAAACAGTAAAGACGAGAAAAAGAATGTTCTCATTTTGTCTTTTGATTTTAAACATGGTTTCAATGCCGTTCATCTTAGGAAGGCCGATGTCCATAATGACGATGTCAGGATTTTGATTAGGAATGTCTGCAAGTGCATCTTCGCCATTGCTATAGTCCGTGATGCAAAAAAGATCATCTGTGCTGTTGATTCGATTTTTCAAAGCAAGTCGTACTTCTTCAGCGTCTTCTACAATGGAAATGCGTGTAATGTAGTCCATGATGTTTTTTTAATTTATGGGTTTGCAGCTTAATTCAGTAAATTCTTTAGGGATGCTTTCGTCAGGTGAATTTATTCTAGGGTTTATATATTGAAGCTTAATCAGTAGTTTTTCCTCAAAGAACATTCTTAAGCCAAAATTACCAGAGGAATCAGTTCCTTTGTTGTGGTAAATGGCCATCCTTATTACTTCCTGATTTTGGTCGCTACTTAAATAATAGCTAGCATTTTTCTTATGCTTTAATGTCTCTGTTTCATTTAAATAAATTTCTTTTAAATGATGAAGATTAGAAAGCACTCCCTGACTATTTATTTTAGGATCATAAATAGTAAGAATGATTCCTTCATCAACAAATATCCTGTGCTGTTCGAAACTCAAAGAGTCATTTAGTTCAACCTGTTTACTCTGCCAAGATTTCTGTGAATTGACTTCTGTAATTAATATTCCTAGTTCTTGATGTTCAATTTGAGTAAATGCCATAGAAGGAAGAAAGCCAAGAATTGATAATATTAGATTGAAAGGTTTATGCTTCATTTTGTGAAAGTACATTTTACTGTTTTGTTTAATAGACTAACTTTTGTTATTCTCTGGTAACTCCAATTTTAAACGTATTGTTACACCTTGACCATCTGAAGAATTAATTTCTAAATTTCCACCCATTGCTGCTGCTCGTTTTTCCATGTTATCTAATCCGTAAGCATCAGATCGTTTTTCTCCCTTAATGCCTGTTCCATTATCTTGGATAATAATATCCAATTTTCCTTGTTCAAAAGTGATGTCTAGCTTTACTTCACTTGCGTCAGCATATTTAATAATATTATTAGTGGCTTCTTTACAAATCAGATGAATATTTTTCATGTAATCATTATTCAATATTACATTATCATGATTGGGAGGTACTCTTGAAATAAGTTTTATATTATGGTCCTTTAAATTTTTGAACATATTCTGACGGACTCGGGTGATCAGTTTGCCTAAGGTTTCATTTTCTGTATTTAATACCCATAAAATATCCCTCATATTTTTTATTGAATCACCTGCGAGAACACTTATTTTATCTAAGAGTGCAGCTTTTTCTTTTTCGTCTTTTTGATAAAGTGCTTCATCTGACAGAAAGAGTATTTTATTGAGCTCTGTTCCCATTTCATCGTGGAGATCACGAGCGATATTTTCTCTCGTATGGTGTACTGCCTCTCTTCGATCCATTTCTATTTGCTGGGCTTTTAATTGTTTTTGTGTTCGAATATAATTTGTGTACCAACCAGCTGCGATTAAAAGTCCAGAGAATAGTAATAGAAACCACCATGAAAGGTAGAATGGGGGAGTGATAGTGATTTCGATAGTTTTGACTTCAGAAGGAATATTGTTGGAGTTAAATCCAATCATTTCTAAAATATAGGTCCCAGGTGTAAGACCGTTTAACGATAATTCTTTTTCATCTAATGTTTGCCAATCATTAATTAATGGTTTAGCTCGATATTTTATTGAAGCAGTATTTGGTACTGAATAATCATTTATGCTACAATTAAAGCTGATATTATTTTTTAGATAAGATTGTTTAATCTTATTTATAGAACGTAAATCTTCTTTGCCTAGATAAGGCAAATTATTGATATAAATGTTTTCTATTTGAATTGAAGGACTATTTATTTCATTATTTATTCTTTCAAAATCAATTTTATATAAGCCTGATTTATCGCCAATGAATACTTCATTATTTATACTTAATAATCCTGTATCATAAGTTTTACTGAGCTTATTTATTTTTTCGTTATTGACTTTTTTGTTAAGCTTTCCAGATTTTGAAAGTAGGTAAATTCCTGATGCTGTTTTTTGTAATATTCCATTTGGATGGAATATAATATCGAAAGTATTTAAATCGGTTATCTTATTAATTTTAAATGTGTCCTTTGAAAATGAAAGCAAGTGTAAGCCTTGTTCAGAATTGATAAAAATGGAATCTTTTGATTTTTTATAAAAGCTGTTAATAGGAATGCCCGATAATTGTTCAGATGTATTATTATTAAAATATACGTTAATTCCAATGCTATTAATGGAATAGACTATTTTTTCAGGATTAATGATTTGTAATTTAGTAATGGAATTTTTAGGCACTTTATTAATAAAAGTAGAATCTATTACCAAGGCATTGTTTTTAACTAAATATGTTTGAGAAGTAGTCGTAGCATATAAGGCTGAACTACTATGAATTTCTGCTAGTGAGGTAAAATAAAATTCATTATTGGAGCTTATTCTATTTTCTTTTTTAAATAGGTTTTGAATTAATTCATTTTGATATAATCCTATGTAATCATTTTCATGAAGTAATAATTTATCAACCCTTGGTCCAATTTTACTATTATTTTTATTGAAGATCCCTTCATTTGTGAGATATATGATTTCACCGTTTTTATTATGTATCCCGTTGATTTTTTTATTAGCTATTTCAGTAACTGGGTTATTTATAAATTGATCTTTATTAATGAGTAAAGTAGAATTGTAATATTCATTCAATAGAATGGAGCTACCAAGATCCATATAAGTATAGATTTTATTTATCGGCAGTTCTGACGTTTTAATTTCTGTTAAGCTATGAGTTTTGAGATGATAGAAATATTTCTTGCCATCTATATAAGATAAAAATAATTGATCTTCATTAATGGCTTTTATTTCAACTACAATGGTATCAGGTGCATTTTTTAAAAGTTTTAATTCATTGGTTTTTGGATTATATTTTAAAGGACCTTTATAAGAACAAACAAAAATATCGCTTTTGTGCTTAGATAATTCAATAGCTGTAAAGCTCTCTGGAAGATCAATTAAAGTTGGATAAAAAAGTTCTAAGCTATCTTGGCTTACTTTAAATATATTTATTCCCGCTTTTTGATTTTGATAGGCACATCCAACTAAGAATAAATTTTCATCTTTTTCAAAAAATGAAAAAATTCTATTTATTTGTGTTATCCCAATTAATTTGTTGTCAGATATATTTTCGCAATTGACAGTGTAGATTTTATTATTAATGCGCAGCCATAATTTATTTTTTAAGATCCCAATGAGACCATAAGCGTTTTGTTCCTCAATGTTGTCATTCTCTATTTGGTGACTACTAAATGTATTATTTTTTCGATCATACTTTACTAAATGATCAAAAGTAGAGAACCAAATATTAGAATGTTCATCTTCATGAAAGTTAGATTGGATAAAATTTCCTTTAATACCTATGCTATCATTAAAGCTGTATGACTTTATGGTGTTGCTATTATACATGCTCAGGCCCCATTCATCATGGGAGATCCATAAAATATTTTTAGAGTCTTTAAAAAAGTAGGTATTTAAATTTGTAGGAAGGTTTAACTTGGTAAAAGATTGGGCATTGATGGCAGTGGAATAAATAAATAAGAAAGTAATGAATTGAATAAATTTTACTTTCATTTTTACTGTCTCTTTCTAGGAACCCACCGTGGAGGACATGGTGCGAGAATTGTTTCAGCAGGTATTTTATCTTTGCCAACTTGAAGCATTGCAATGCTTGCAGCAAAAACATTTTCCTTAGTTCTATGGGCTTGAACTTCATACTTAGCAGGTAGTTCTGATGAATTAAAACCCATAAATTTAAGTGAGGAATACAATGAGTCATCCCTAGATATTCTCAATGATTCATTTTTCACAAAAAATCTTCCTGCATTTATTTGTGATCCAGAAATTGCAATTAAAGTAGCGTTTTCAAAAATGTGTTTTAAGCTATTGTAGCCAATATATGAATTAGAAAAATTTCTATGATTCTTTTTGTCTAGGAAAAACTGGATATGATCTCCGCAAAATCCTTGGACATCACTTTCTTCAAAAATGTAATTATTAATTTGTTTTGTTTCAATAGAAATTGCTTTATGATCAAGTTGCTTCTCTATCCAGTTACCATTTTCATATTCAATTTTAACCTTTAAGACATATCTATCTTTATTTTTCTCTAGTGGTATAGGTTTAAAGTAGTATCCGATTGGTTTGCAATGTTCATTAAAGTTTAGTTTATGTTTGAGTTTTTCAACTTCATAAAGGATATATCGATATTGACTTTCTCCTGTTTTACATTTGCAATCACTA
>CALGNN010000209.1 GCA_937961455.1 uncultured Saprospiraceae bacterium | reverse complement strand
GCTATAGAAGTAGTAGTGGGTTCATCTGTATCTCCTGTAGGATCGAATCCACTATCAGAATCATCATCAACTACTGTCCCATCTGGATCAGTACCAGAAGCGGTTGCTTGATTTTCCATGCTACCATCTGGACCATATATTGCACCTGGTGCATCTGGGTCAACTTCAACTGTCAATTCAATGACGAGCGTTTCTCCTACCTCAAGACATCCGTCTCCAGCTAATAATTCAGCATCTCCACTACCATCGAAATTTGTATTTGCCATTCCTGGGTCAGCTGCTGTTCCGCCTGTAATAGCTGGACCAGTAACAACATCAATAAATGCGCCTCCGAACTGTCCAACTAAATCATCTTCTAGTGAAAGCATACACAATTGTTCTGTGCCAGTATTAAGCATGTTGTATTGATAGGTAATATCAAAGTTTCCAGCTATACCTGAAGCTGCAGGTGTAACTGAGAGTGCTCCTTTAGCAACTGAAATTGCTGGTGCAACATTTACGAAACAATTGTTAACTTCAAAAGGACCTGCTTGAACTTCGTTTCCAAAGGTCCATGTATTAATGGTATTTCCTTCTCCAAGACCTGTACCAAAAGTTGGATCTAAAACATATCTGTTCCAAAAGTGTGCAGGCTGAGGCATACCGTTTAATTCAATTATTGGAGGGTTGGTGCCTGTACTTGGGTCGTCGTCCAAATCTATATTTGCATCATTATCACTTAGATCAATTGCACTATCGTCCCAAAAGTGAACGCCGCTAAAGCTTGCAGCAGGTGGATCGACCACATTACTTACCCATCCAGGATTATTCCACTCCACATCGAACTGCATGAAATGAATCTCTCCTTGGAAGTAAGTGATCCATGTTGGTACTGGTGCTCCTGAAGTCAAGTCAATCGCATTTCCGAGTCCATCATTGCCATCCCATGGTATACACTGCGTCAATGGGTCACCTTCATCGATCCGAATGGCAACTAATACATCTGTTGTATTTGGAGTGTAGAGTCCATCAGCACCATTAAAATCCAATAATAATTCAATAATTCCCGGTTGATTAACGGTAAATTCAATACATACGGATCCAGGAGTACAATTTTGTATCAAGGGATCTGTAACAATACCACCAAGTATTGGAGGTTCATAACAAGTAGGGTCTGGCGGATTTACAAATACTTTAAAATCAGGGTTTGTTGAATTCAAACCATTAATTGATCGTCGATCAATGATAACATTCCCACTCGTACCAGGACCACTATCATTAAAAGCTAACACAAATGATAAGCCTCTAAAGCCTGAACCACTATAATCGATTTGATGAACAAAATTATCATTTGTCAAAATGTAAATTTCAGCCTCAAATGGTTTAGCAAAGGGATCCGCAGATGTACAAGCTGTTTCATCAGAGCAAGGCGTTCTTAATGCCCAATTCTGGGAAAAGAGTCTACCTGGAATTACATTGCCAGCAGCATCAGCTACTGTTATATCTAAGTTTCGAATATAATCAGTATTTGTATTGTCAAATTCTATACAATATACTCCAGCGGCTCCTGGAGAAAAGGTGTAGCCTCCCGTAGTAGAATATCCAGCAGCACCAACCAATGCATCAGGACCTGCTACGATTCTATTATAGTCGTTTCCGTTTTGATTTGCCAAGCCAACATTAAATGGCCCATGTACTACCCCACCTGCTGGACCTACAATTTGCCAATCATAAGAACCAAACAAACTGATTTCAGCTAATTGGTTGGCTGATTGAGAAAGTCCAATGTAAACCGTTTCTGCTGGATCTTTGATTTCAAAACAAAGCCCCATAACAGTCCCTGCTGATCCAAACGTTGCGAAACCTCCAGAGGAAGCTCGAATGTCTAAAATTGCAAGATCGGTAGCAGTCGGTGAAAGTTGAGGAGTACCTTCTGATTGAAGTTTAAAGGGAGTGGTTAAAAAAGCAATACTCAAGAGTAAAACGCAAAAATAATTTAAAGAAAATAGCGCATTGCTCGAGCTTGTTCTTGCCGAATTGTTCATAGCGGTTGGTTTGAAAAAAATCTATATGTATAATTAACTGTAAATCAGTGTCTTACATTATGAATATTATCGTAATATTCTTACTGAAAAACCAAAAATAAATATAGTAAAGCTATCTCAGAAACCAAAGATATTAAGGCAATTAAGCTTTAAAGGAAATTATATTTTGAATCGAAAATTAATTAGATATTTAAGGATTAATATCCTTTAAAAACAAAGGTCTTTTTACCACATTCTAGTGTGTAAGCATTATCATCTTTTTCGAAAGTAAATCGGGCTACGATTCCCATGATTTCTTTCACCAAGCTTATATCTGTTATGGTAGAATAATCTTCGTTCCATTCAATTTCGACAACCTTTCCATTACGATTTATGCAAAGGTTAAAAACGAGTCTTCCGTTTTGATTCACATGCTGATAGACATTCTCTTTATCAACAATTAATCGAGATAATTCACCTCTTCCATCTCCGAGTCCATCACCTAGCCCTTCTCCTTCTCCTGTTCCGTCACCACTATCATCATTACCCGTGCCAGAATCAGCATTTCCATTACCATCTCCATCACCACTATCAGCATCTCCTGTCCCTAGGGAATCATCAGTGCCGTCTCCATCATTATTTTGATCTCCAATTTCGCCTTCATCTAATGGTTCTTCAGCTGCAAATGGATCAAAGTCTTCATATTCTTCTTCAGAATCACTATCGTCAAATATTTCACTTTCTACAGGTATTACATCTTCCGTTGTTTCTTCTACAGTCTCTTCTACCGTTTCTTCAACTACTTCTTCAACTGGATCAGGAATCGGATCTGGTTTGGTGGGTTTAGGAATTGGGTCAGGCTTCTGTTCCACCTTCGGAGGGTCAGGGATGACTTCTTCCGGTTTTTCTTTCACAGGATCCGGCACTTCGATCGTTGGATCGGGTGCATCTGATGTTTCAATCTCTGGTGTTTCAACAGGTTCTGGAATGGGTTCTGGTTTTGGCTCTGGTTTTGGTGTAGGTTTTGGCTTTGGCAATTCTACTTTTGGCTTTGGCAAAGGCTTTGGTGGAGGCGGCTTGATGGGCTTTTTTTCTAACTCTTTGACTTCTTTTACTACTTTTTCTACCCGTGTCTTTTTGCCTGAAGAACCGGAAGACCCTTTTTGACTTCCTCCTTCATTTCTAAAGTCAACAAACACGACTTGTACTCCTTCTTTTTTATCCTCTGACTTCATGGCAAAGAAAGGAATGATGAAGAGTAGCAACAAAATCATATGAACGATAATAGAAATTCTTCTACTTCGCTTCTTGTCGTTTTCGTGAATATGTTTAAACTGATCTAGTTCTTCCATAATTTTTTGATAGAAAAAGCCTTGTAATTAAATGCAATTACAAGGCCAAATATTGCGGATTTTTTAAATATATTCCAGTTTTTAACAAAGATTTAAAACCCTCTTTGGTTTCCACCTCCATCATCTCCTTGCTTCATGTCATCGTTTTTAATCTTTGATTGCCTTGCTTTGAAGTCTAATTTTCCAAAAGTATAGCTGAAATTTATTCCTATTGATCTAAAAGGCATTTGGAATAATGAGGTCTGGTAGAAATTTTCTCCCGTCAATTCAGAACCAAAGTCTTTATATTTTACGAAAGGTTCTATTACGTTCATACCGATACTTCCTCTTTTATTAAACAGGTCTTTTTTAATTCCAAAACTCATCATAGAAAAAGTAGGAATGGTTCCTTGTATGGTTAATTGCCGGGATCTACCAAAAGCAAATCCTTCGATCTTCCAGTCTTTGGGCAATGACCAAGTGGCCATGACATTTCCTCCAAATTGGACACCTGTATTAGAAAGATCCAAGCCCTCAATGGTACTGTTGGTATTATAAGTATTGAAGTTTAATCCTCCTCTCAAGGTCAACTTCTCCTTGATGGTTGTACTTCCGAAGAAATTTAGACCAATGGCATTATTGTTACCAATGTTATTATAAGTCGTTTCTGAAATTCCATTATCTAGAACTGAGGTATATTGTTCAATGATGCCTTGAGTCCATTTATAAAATACAGAAGCATAAATAGCGGTCCCTTTCACAAAGGTATTGTAGCTCACTTCCCATTGATGGGTCAACTCTGGTTTCAATTCTGGATTTCCAAAAGTGACATTTCTTCTATCAGCATCCTGTCTAAAGGGATTTAGGAAATAAAGACTGGGTCTTTGAATCCGCTGATTATAGGCAAATCTTAGATTTGAGAAATTTTCCAATTTTTTAGAAAACATGATATTAGGTAATAGATTTTGGTAGCCGGTACTAACTTCACTTTCGCCATTCTCAAAATTTCCTTTGATATCTGTCTTCTCATATCTTGCTCCGATGATTAGACTATTTCCTTCTCCAACTGTAAAATTCATTGAAGCATAACCCGCATAAACATTTTGGTCATATTTGAATTTATTGGTTCTAACATTATCAATTTCGAAAACCGATTTTTCTGAGTTGAAGGTTTCATAAGTATAGTCACTAAGTATATCTCTCAATATGGCTTTTGCACCTACTTCTAATTTTATTTTCTCTGTTATTGGATGGGAATAATCAGTCTGAAAAGTGGATTGTAAGTTATCTCCATCATTAAATGAACGCTCATTGATATTTAGTGAATCGGTGAGATCGCCAATTTGGTCCAAATTTGTATTGCTATTATTGTTATTACCATTCAATTGATAACTTATTGAAAACTCTCTATTTTTATCATCGAAGGTTTTCGTGTAATCTGTCGTCCAATCAAATCCATCATTCCTAGAATCCATAATGGTATTCCTTCTGTATAATTCTGTAATGCTAATGATAGGATCGATAAAACTAACATCTACAAATCCGTCTGTATCCATTGAGAAGCCATTAAAACTGATAGAGGAGTTTATGGCATTGTAGGCGTTAAAATCATAAAACGCTCCAGCTGATCCCCAATAACCGATTCGACTGGTTTTCGTTTCTCCCACTTGCTCCATGGTCCTTTTTTGAGAACCGATTAGATCTTCTCTATAAAAATCTGAAAGTCCAATTTGTGGTATGGTATAAAACCCAGATCCACTTCCATTCACACCAAATCTTCCTTTGGCTGCATTTAAACTTGCATTGGCTCTATTCTGTCTTGTTCCTCCTCCTAAGGATAAATTACCACTGTAACCATCGATCTGCTTTTTCTTTGTAATGATATTAATGATCCCCCCACTACCCTCAGCATCATACTTAGCGCTTGGTGTGGTGATCACTTCTACAGATTTAATCTGATCAGCTGGAAACATCTTCAATGCATCGGCAACGCTGTTGCTAAACATATTTGAAGGTTTGCCATTGATGAGTATTCTAATATTGGTAGAACCTCTTAGAGAAACATTCCCTTCAAGATCAACACTTAATAAAGGCACCTTACGCAAAACGTCAGCTGCATCTCCACCAGCACTTGTTACATCTTTATCTGCATTGTATACGATACGGTCTGCCTTATTTTCAATAAGTGCTTTTTCTTCAACTACTTCTACAGCATCCAATAAAATATTATCAGGCTTTAGAAATATTTCTTTCAAATTGACATCTGGTTTTTCTTTAGTCATGATAACATCTGGCAAGGCAATATCTTTATAGCCTATGTAAGAGAAGATGATCATATAATTATCAATCTCTATATCTACAAACTTAAACTTCCCATCTTCATCCGTAATGGTACCATCTATTTCTTTTCCATCTTTTTTCAAGACGATCGTTGCATAAGGAATAGATTCCTTCGTATCATAGTCTTGAAGGACTCCGGTTATTTTTCCTTTTATTTTTGCCTCTTTTCCACCCCAACCACCTTGTTGGAATTGGGCTTGTAAGTTGCTAAAACTGAATAGTAAAAGTAGGGAGAGTAATAAGTGTTTCATATGGCTAGAATTTACCTACACAAGGTAGCTAATTACGAATAGCTAGTTTAATAAGGTAGAGCTATGCATATATTTCATCGACAAACAAGCATTTTGGCGAATCGTTTCCAAGAAATCTAGTTTTCTGGTCCATAAAGTCCTTTCAAATTCTCAGTCATAGATATCGAATTCTCAATGGTATATGTCAGATATTCAATTCTCAAGCATTGGCTCCCTTTTGCTTGCATCTTGTGAATGTATTCAAAAGGATACCAATCGAAATTGAACATTTGATAATTCTAAAAATATAAGAAATGAAAAATTTAAAAGTTTTAATCGCCGCCTTAAGCTTACTAATAAGTAGCCAAGTATTTGCCAATAATTACATAGAAGGAGATCAGCTTACTGTAGTTGCACCTTCTGGATTGAAATTGCGAGCAGACGCACATACAAATTCACAGGTATTAAAGGTCATTGATTATGGATCATTAGTGGAAGTGTTGAACACTTTTTCTTTTGAAGATGACAAATCTCAGGTTGTAGATTGGATTAAAGGACAGTGGATCTATATCTCATACGAGGGCATCCAAGGATATGTTTTTGATAGCTACTTATCTAGACTGCCGCTTCCAATGACTGAAGATGAATTTTGCATTGACTGCCAAGACTTTGTGAGTCCGTTAGAAAATTACTTTGATATGAATTTTGCCATCATCGAAGCAAATGAAACCATGGGAGATCTCATTGAAGAATTTAAATTCAACTACATCCTTGAAAACGATATCACAATGGTAAAACAAGGTGGCTATGGCTGGTGGGGAGTGACCATCGAAATGGAAGGATACAGAATGTCTGATGCGCTTAACATCTTTAGATCAATGATTTTGAACAAAAAAGAATTAGGCAAATTCGAAAAGAGCTTGATCTATGTAGAAGATGAAAATGGTGAAATCAATAAGATTCAGATTAGATATAATGATAATCCCGTAACAATCAAAAAGAACAAACAAGGAAATATTGTGATCGAAGCATTAACATCTTGCTGCTGATCATGGGTTCTCAGGAGTGTTATTTTTTTCAAAAAGGCGCCACCAAAGGGATGGTGCCTTTTTTTATAATTCATCTAACATTCTAACAACGAGCGCCTTCTTTCGTTGACTTACTGGCACCTCATCACCTCCTTTCATGATCAAGAAACCTCCATCCACTTTGTTGTAGCCTGTTATATGTTTTTTATTGATCAAGTGAGATTGATGAACTCGTTCAAATCCTTCATCTAATATTTTTTCAAAATCTTTGAGGGTCTTTGTTACCAATAATTTGGCACCATCCGTGAAATAAAATTGCGTGTAATTGCTTGAAGACTCCATACGCAGAATGTCATCAATTTCAGTAACAACTATTTTCTCTAAGGTGTGCAGCACCAGTTTTTTTCGCTGTTGTTTTTTATCTCCCAAATTATCAGAAAGTACTTTGACCATTTTAGGATCTATACCTCTTTCAGGTTGGATTCTTTCTACAGCCGATTGTAATTCATCTGGATCAACCGGCTTTAATAAATAATCAATTGCCGCATAGCGAAATGCTTTGAGGGCATGTTCATCTTGACCTGTGGTAAATATAACATTAGGCTTAAGGTCTTCTAGGGATTCTAAAATATCGAATCCTTCGCCATCTCCTAAATCAATGTCCAAGAAAATCAAATCTGGTTTCACCGCCTTAATCACAATCAAACCTGTAGCTACACTTTCTGCTTCTGCGACAATATCCACTTGTGGACAGTAGTCCTCAATATCACTTTTTAATGATGCTCTAGCCGAAGCATGATCATCTATGATTATGGCTTTAATTTTTTCGCTCATGATTTACAAAATGGGAAGTGTGATTTGTACAATTGAGCCTTTGTCCGAACTTTCGATGTTCACATGATTTTTTACATTTTTTTGCAAAATTGCCAACCGCTCTGAAATCACTTCCATGGATATTGATTTGTGTTCTTTATTTTCGTTTTCATTAAATCCTGGACCATTATCTTTAATGGTGCACTCGATATTTTTTCCTTTCAAATGAAAGTCAATTTCGACCTTTCCATCAGTCACTTTAGATGCTCCATATTTAACTGCATTTTCTGCAAATGGTTGTAGCATCATGGGTGCAATATTAATGCTCGGATCGATGTTGTCATGTGCTTTTATGGAAAAATCAAAACGATCGTTATGTACCAATTTTTCAACACTAAGATAATCATCTAATAATTTCATTTCTTCTTCAAGAGAAATAAAATCTTTCCTGGAGTGCTCAAGAATGTTTCTCATGAGGCGAGAAAACTTTGCTAAATAGTATCGTGCTTTTTTTGGATCCTCTTGTCCCACTAAATTTTGAATACTGGTGAGTGCATTAAATATAAAGTGTGGATTCATTTGTAGTTGCAGCGCTTGTTGCCTTAGACTCAAGATGCTATTTTCAACGGCCAATTTTTCGTTTTTCTCTATAACCTGTCTTTTAGCGCGCCTTATTAAATTACGAATTAATGACACCAATGCTAAGATCAAAAAGCCAATGGCAAAAAGTTGTAAATACTTATTTTCCCACCAAGCATATTCCACTTTAAATTTGATTGTAGCCATACGATCACTATGCTGAGATTTGACCTTAAAGAGATAGGATCCTGAAGCTAGTCCTGAATAATTTACCGACTTTTGTTGTGACCAAGGCGACCAATCTTGCTCTGAGCCTTCTAAGTACCATTGGTATTTTTCGGTGCTTTGATCCAATGCGGAGGATTGAAAAAAGAAGCCTAAGTTATTTTCGTTTTTCTTGAAAGAAATTGGTGAAGTTTCATCAAAGTCAATACTTACATAATTAAGTTTAACATCCGTTATTTTCAAGCCAACATTGGGTCGAGTCTCTTTTTCATTTTCTTGAATTTGTAATTTCCTTAAGCCACTCTCAGTAGCAAGCAAGATGGCGTCTTTTTCTGAATCATATAAATAGTCATTGAGTTTAATCTTAGAAACTTGCCGGCAATTTTCCTTTTCCAAATTTTCATCATTCAATTTCAATTCACATAGTTGATTCTCGTCAAAACCAAGGATTCGATCATCTCCAAACTTAAGCAGTTTGGTAAAGGTGCCATCCATTTTGAATTTTGTGAATGCTCCGGGATCGTTTGACGTATTCAAAAAATGGATAGACGCTTGTCTTGTTGCAATAAGCATCCCCTTCCCTTCTAATTCAACAATTGAAAGTGCAGGATTGTATTTGCCAGATTCTGCGGTAGCATAATGATAGACTAATTCATTACCATCAAAACAATGAACCCCAGTATTTGAGCTTGCTACCCAAATCCTTCCTTTACTATCTTTAAAAAGGTCGGTGATTAGGCTTTCGCTCTTTATAGGGCCACTTGTAATTTTTTGAAAAACATATCCAGTTTGAGAAGTACTATCTATTTGAACTTTGGTAAGTGCGCCATCCCTTAGACCTACCCAAACATTTCCTGAAATATCAACTTCAATATCAGACACAAATGATCCACCTAATCCTGGTCCCTTCGCTACTTGGTGTGCTTGATATCCATCAAAATGATATAGACCCGCACCAGCTGTTCCAATCCAAAGGTGACAGTTTTCATCTTTTCTAATTGCGGTAATTCTTTTATTGGACAAAGGCCGACTCCAAGCAGTTTGACTCAAAGATTGTGCAGGATCTAAAAGGAAAAGGCCTTTATTTTCTATCCCAAACAAAGTAGCTCCGACACAATCTTTTGCTAGTGCAGTCACAGCATTGAGATCCAAAAGATCATGAAAGGGTAATTTTTCAATTAGTGAGGGTTTGAGGAGTAAGATTTTTTGATTCGCTTTAATCCAAAGATTTCCAGATTGATCTTTGATAATTACACGGGGTGACACCCCATTGATCAAAGGAGAAAATTTATATGTTTCAGTTTGCAAAAGGACTTGATCGTCATTTGTTGATAGCATTAGATCTTGGTCATAAAATACTTGCTTGACTTTTAAATCCCTTCCATCGAATATTATAGGAAAAGCTTGAAGTCCATTTATAGCGTCATATTGAAACAATCCATGATTTTCAATACGCAACATGAGCTTATGATCTTTTGCAAAGCTAGCGGATGCAATCCTGGCAAAAAATAGATCTGAAGCAGATAAGATTTTACGTATCTGATTTAATTTTCTTTGATAAACTGCATTTTTATAAATAATAAAATCAAGATCTTCTGATTCCAGAATAGCTATCGCATTTCGTTCATCAGCAACTTTTTTCCAAACTTTATTTTCATATTTAAATAATCCTTGATTACTAGACAGCAATTGTCGATCTCCAATGCTAGAGATGATCCCAATATTTTGATCCACAATAATAAACCTGTCATCATCCATTTGTGCCAATTCCGAACCATTAGACACCCAAATTGTACCATCCTTCAGTTCGGTTATGTATTTAAAGTCACTTGGGAATGGATTTGGGAATCTTTGGCTTGATTGTCCATCATAAGAAATCAATTCTGCACTTGTTAGGATCCAAAGCCTATTTCTAGAATCAATAATTAGGTCTTTGAGATCATCGGTGAAGCTAGGAAAATTACTTGGCAGATCATGTTGCTCAAAAGATTGAGCACTAACATCGCATAAGGCACAACACCATATAAGGATTATAAAAATGATCTTTTTTGACAAGTCTTTTATTTTGAATCGAATATATAATGGATTTTAAGGATGGTAAATTATTCTAATGTAAATCTTTTAATTAAAAGCCTATGAAAGCTTGACTAATTAAAGAACCATATGAATAAAAAAAGCCACTACTTTTTGGGTAGTGGCTCCTTATTTTTTTAATCTAGAATATTAGTCATTCAACTTTGATAATAATCTTAAAATCTCGATGTATAACCATACCAATGTGATGATTAGTCCCATTCCAACATACCACTCCATATATTTTGGAGCACCATATTGAACACCTTTTTCAAAATTATCAAAATCTAACAGTAAGCTAAATGCAGCTACACCCACGATAACAACACTGATGCCGATTCCAATTGCCCCACCTTCATGAAGATAAGGAATGGTGAAATTAGCAAAATGCCCAATCCAACTGATTACATAAACTAACATGATGGCTCCAATAGCCATGGTCATGCCTGTTCTGAATTTATCAGTGACTTTGATCCAACCAGATTTATAAATTAACAACATCATAAACAAGGTTGCCATGGTAAGATTGATAGCTTGTAATATTAAGCCATTAGATCCTGCTCCATACACGTATGAAAAGGTTCCAGCAGCTAGGCCATATAAAGCAGCCGTAATAGGAGCCATAAATGGAGATAAATGTGGTTTCATTCCTGTGAAAACCGCTGCACCGACGCCACCAAATATTCCAAGATACATGAGCATCTGCGATGGTGTTGTGTAACCAAAGACAGCCGCAATTACCATAAAGCCAAATAGTACAAAGGTTTTATTTACTGCACCCTTAAGGGTCATTATTTCATGCTTTTGACCAACCGCAGTATTTTCTCCAGCGACACTTCTTTCAAATACTTTGTCGTTAAAAACTGGATTTCTTGATTCTGTAAGTCTTCTGTTTGCCATTAAATAGTTGTATTTTTATACTTATTATTTACTAAACGTCGTAAATATAGTATAGAATTCCCAAATTCAAATATTTTCTCTATTAACGCATGAATTATCTCTATAAATATCTGTTTGCGCTAGTATTTACAGCTACTTTGGGCACTTGTGAAAAAACTGTTAAATCTGACTGTGTTGGAGAAATTATTGAAGATTGTATGTGTCCAATGGTTTATGATCCTGTTTGTGGTTGTGATAACAAGACCTATGGCAATGAATGTGAAGCCAACTGTTCAGGGATTAAAACATACACCAAAGGCGCCTGTCCAGAATAAATTTAGTCGTAATTATTGAACAATGGTTATCGTCCCTTTGTAGGTTCGAATGATTCCATCTCTAAACATGAGCGTCGCGATATACGTGTACACACCATTATGCATACGTGTACCTTTCAGTCTACCATCCCATCCTTCAGCTGGATCATTAGGTAAAATATCCCTTCTTAAGAATACCTGTTCTCCCCAACGATCATAAATTTCCAGATTTTGAATGATGTCCACAAATTCGTTGGAACCGATAAACCAAACATCGTTAATCCCATCATTATTAGGAGAAAAAATATTAGGTAGGTAAACCCTTTTCGGTATAAATACATTCACAATAACATCATCTGTAGCTGTGCATCCGATTTCATCCGTAACCGTGACAGAATAAGTTGTTGTCTCAATAGGATTTACGGTAGGGCTCGAACAATCTGTGCATGAGATATCATTTGGAGGAGACCACATGATATTGAAAGGAATCAGATCAGTTGTATAAGAAAGTTGCACATCATCTCCGGCAATCAAATCAATATCATCACCCAAATCAAGAAATGGTGGAGGCGGATTGTTCCCTCTTAAGATAAACTCTTTCTCGCAGCTAAGGTTATCTGTTATTATCACAACATACTCATCTGCGATGAGATCTGAAAAAATTAAATTAGGTACCGCAGGAAAAAATGGCTCGCCATCAAATGAAATCTCGTAAGGACCTAAACCATCAAAAACGGAATCTATCGTAAATGAGCCATCAGCAATACCAGGACAACTTGGGAATTCCCACTTTGCACTTATGGTGGGTTCTGATGGTGCTTCTAAAAAAACATCTACTACTTCAGAGCAGCCCGTATCATCTGTTACTGTAATTCTATATAAGCCTGCATTCAAATTATCATCAAATGCCTCATCATTGCCATTACTCCATTGATAAGTATAGGGTGCAATACCTGATGTTACATTTAAGACAATCATGCCATCTGCTTCATCAGGGCAACTCACATTAAATCCATTGTAATCCGAGAGCGCGAAAGTGGTTTGCAAATTTGATACATTAATCACTGCTTGTGTACCAATGATTGGCTCACATGGTGTAGCATTTGATGTAATATCAATCATGGTATAAGTTACGTCGACCGTTGGCTCTAATGTAATTCTATGCCCGTCAAAAATATCTTCTAAAAAGAAAGTATCTCCCAAACTACTCACATAGGTCACATCAAAAGGACCAATAGAAGGGGGTGTAAGATTAAATACCAAATCAATTTTTTGGCTGTCACAAATGGCACCTTCTGTATCAAAACTTCCTAAGATGGAAGCAAGTGTATTCAATAAAACATTGACTATACTGTCGCATCCATTCGAAGCTTCTCCTACAAGTATGACCGTTCCGGATTGATTAAATTCATTGAAGACTTCATTCCCCACAATGACATCTGGATCTCCTAAACAAAAGGGCACAACAAAATCAAAAGGTTTATTGGGTCGAATTTCAATAGTAACCGTATCCGGTAGAGAAACGCAATTATCATCAGTAACAACTAATATATAGTCTCCGGCTTGAAGCTGCCCAGAAGGGTTTTGCTCATCGCTGGTAAACCCAGGTCCTGTCCAAGAAAAAGTTGGATTAACTGCTCCTACGCTTACCGAGCCTAACAATGAAACATCCTGTCCTTCACAGTAAAAAGGTAGCAAGGAACTTGCGATAGCTTCAATGTTTACAACTTCATCTTCCGCCTGTACTTCTAAACATAGAAATGGGCAAATAAAGAGTATGAGACCAAATAAAAATTTATTCATTAATCTTCTTTAACATCTGATTGTAAATGTAATTCTTCTAATTGAGTATCATCAATTTTTGAGGGTGCATCAATCATCATATCTCTTCCCATATTATTTTTTGGAAAGGCTATAAAGTCTCTTATCGAATTTTGACCTTTTAATACAGCACAAAGTCTATCAAAACCAAAAGCAATTCCTCCATGCGGTGGTGCTCCATATTCAAATGCTCCCATTAAAAACCCAAATTGATCTTCCGCTTCTTCTTCAGTGAAACCTAAAAGCTTGAAATTTCTTTCTTGCAAGGCACGATCATGAATTCTAATAGACCCTCCTCCTATTTCAACGCCATTTATAACAAGATCATATGCGTCTGCCCTAAGCGCTTTCATCGTTTCATGATCTCCGTTTAACATTCTTTCGACATCAGATTTCTTAGGCGAGGTAAATGGGTGGTGCATGGCGTGAAAACGTTCTGCATCTTCATCCCATTCTAACAATGGAAAGTCAACAACCCAAAGTGGCTTAAAATCACCATCTTTCATAAGACCTAATCGTCTTCCCAGCTCTAGACGCAACTCTCCAAGTTGCTTCCTTGTTTTATCCAACTCTCCACTTAGGATGAATACCACATCTCCTTTCTCCGCTCCAAAAGCAGTTCCCCATGATTGCAAATCTTCATCTGAATAGAATTTTCCGACGCTTGATTTTATCGAACCATCTTCATTATATTTTATGTAGACCAATCCTTTGGCTCCGATTTGAGGTCGCTTAACCCAATCGGTAAGTTCATTCATTTGTTTATTGGAATAATCTGCAGCTATACCTTTTGCACAAATTCCAATTACAGCCTCAGCATCATCAAAAACTTTAAAGCCTTTTCCTTTTGCTAAACTGTTTAAATTTTGAAATTTCATTTCAAAACGAAGATCTGGCTTATCAATACCATAATTCTCCATAGCTTCGTCATAGCTCATTCTTGGAAAATCAGGTAATGCTACTTCGAGCATGCGCTGAAACAAATTCTTCGTTAATCCTTCGAAAGTATCAAGCACCTCATCTTGAGTAACGAAAGACATTTCACAGTCTATTTGTGTAAACTCGGGTTGGCGATCAGCCCTTAAATCTTCATCTCTAAAGCATTTTACGATTTGAAAATATTTATCCAAACCGGAAACCATCAAAATTTGTTTGAATGTTTGAGGTGATTGCGGAAGTGCATAAAATTGCCCAGGATTCATTCTGCTCGGCACTACAAAGTCTCTTGCACCTTCAGGTGTACTTTTAATAAGTACCGGTGTCTCAACTTCGATAAAGCCGGCTTCTGCCAAATACTTTCTGGTTTCAATAGCCAATTTCGATCTAAAGATGATGTTATTTTGAACAGGTGTTCTCCTTAAATCTAAATAGCGGTATTTCATGCGAAGCTCTTCTCCACCATCGGTTTCATCTTCTATGGTAAATGGAGGTGTGTCAGAAGCATTAAGTACTTCTAAGGCAGTGACATCTATTTCAATATCACCAGTAGCTCGATTGGGATTCTTGCTACTTCGTTCTTTGACTGAACCATTCACTCTTAATACATACTCCCTTCCAAGCTTTCTCGCTGCCTCGCATAATTCAGCATTTTCATCCATATTAAAAACGAGCTGGGTAATTCCATAACGATCTCTTAGATCGATAAAGGTCATTCCTCCCAAGTCCCGACTCTTTTGAACCCATCCGCTCAAGGTGACGGTCTGTCCTTCATTTCCGAGTCTTAATTCTCCACAATTGTGTGTTCGATACATATTTTGTTTTGTTAAAGAGGGCACAAAGTTAAAAGATTGCTTTAATTGATCGGAATACTTTAGAATTCCTTGTGGTTTTTTCTGATATTTAATGAAACGCAAAAAAAGCTAAAAGATGCGATTCTTATCTGTATTTATAATGCTATTTCTCGCCTTAGGGTTTTGTAATGCTCAAAGAGATTTTAGTGATGTCCGTATTAAAACGGAAAAAATTACAGATCATTTGTACAAATTAGAAGGATCTGGTGGAAATATTCTAATATTTTCTGGGGTCGATGGCATCTTCATGATTGATTCGCAATTTGCACCTTTGACCGAAAAAATAAAAAATGCTATAAGCGAGATACAGAAAGGCCCCATAAAATATTTAATGAACACCCACTATCATGGGGATCATACAGGAGGAAATGAAAATATAGGAAAAGATGGTACAATGATCATTGCCCATGATAATGTATATCAAAGATTGTCTCAAGGGGCAACAAAATTAAGTGCGGGCAGAGAGATTCCGCCTGCTCCCAAAGAAGCCTTACCTGTGGTTAGTTTTTCAGAAGACTTAAAATTGCATTTAAATGGTGAAGATATTCATGCCTTTCATGTAGCGCATGCGCATACCGATGGTGATGTGATTATTTACTTTCCGGCAAGCAATGTAATGCATATGGGAGACACTTTTTTTAAAGATCGATTTCCATATATCGATTTGAATTCTGGAGGATCCGTAAATGGCTTGTTGAAAGCCATTGGACAGGTACTTCTAGTGATCGATGATGAAACAAAAATTGTCCCAGGACATGGATCAATGGCAAATAAAGAAGATCTTGAAATGTATCAAAAAACCATAATGACAATAAGAGATCGAGTGAACAGGTCTATAAGATCTGGATTAGAACTAGAAGAAATTAAAGCTGCAAATATTACCAAAGAATTTGAATCTTGGGGTACTGGATTTATTAGTGCCGATAGGTTTATAGATACTATTTATAAAGATTTAACTAAAGACTAAAACGAACTACACATGTTGACCAAGACTAATGCCGCCACCGTCCAAGGTGTCGAAGCTAAAACTATTACCATTGAAGTAAATGCTGGAGGAACTGTTCCTGTTGGAAAAATTGGATACTACCTTGTAGGCTTACCAGACAATGCTATAAGAGAAGGCTATTCAAGAATTGATGCCGCAATTAAAAATATTGGATATAGAATCCCAAGACTAAAGTTGGTGGTAAATCTTGCTCCAGCTGATATACGTAAAGAGGGCTCCGCCTACGATCTGCCAATAGCACTTGCAATATTGGCTAGTACAAAACAAATTCCTGGAGATAAAATGCATCGCTATATGATCATGGGAGAGTTGTCATTGGATGGCAGTTTAAGACCCGTCAAAGGCATTTTACCAGTAGCCATACAAGCGAGGAATGATGGATTTGATGGTTTAATAATCCCAAAAGTCAATGCTACTGAAGCAGCCATTGTAGACAATTTAAAAGTCTATGGCATTGACAATTTATCAGAAGCCGTTGACTTTTTTAATGGCAAAGAAAATTTGAAACAAACACAGTACGACACGAGATCCATCTTTGCAGAAACAGACAATAATTATAAGGTTGACTTTTCTGATGTAAAAGGTCAAGGCAATATCAAAAGAGCTTTGGAAATAGCTGCTGCAGGAGGTCATAATGTAATCTTAATTGGCCCTCCTGGTGCTGGTAAAACCATGCTTGCCAAACGAATGCCTACAATCCTTCCTCCATTGTCTTTAAAGGAAGCTTTGGATACTACTAAGATTCACTCTGTCGCTGGATTACTTGGGAAAAATTCTTCCTTAATTACTGCCAGACCTTTTCGTTCTCCTCATCATACGATAAGTGATGTTGCTCTGGTAGGGGGCGGATCGAATCCCAACCCTGGTGAGATTTCTCTATCTCATAATGGGGTGCTTTTTTTGGATGAATTGCCAGAGTTTAAAAGATCTGTATTAGAAGTTATGCGGCAACCTATGGAAGAGCGTAAGGTCACTATTTCAAGGGCAAAAATATCCGTTGATTATCCGGCCAGCTTCATGTTGATTTCATCTATGAATCCCTGTCCATGTGGCTTTTATAATCACCCAGAAAAAGAATGTGTTTGTGGACCAGGAATCGTAAAGCGTTATCTAAATAAGATCTCTGGGCCATTGCTAGATCGGATCGACTTGCATGTAGAAGTCACACCTGTAAGCTATAGTGAATTGTCCTCCAACAAATACGATGCTGAGACAAGTCAAGAAATTAGAAAACGTGTTATTCAGGCGTCTAAAATACAATTGAAGCGATTTGAAAAACATGATGAGATTCATTGCAATGCACAAATGCCGAGTAGAATGTCTCGAGAGATCTGTCAATTAGACAAGGCCTGTACAGTCCTGCTTAAAACAGCGATGACCAAATTGCAATTATCTGCTCGTGCGTATGATCGTATCTTGAAGGTGGCACGTACGAGTGCAGATCTTTCTGGTAGCGAAAATATTCAAGTTGAACACTTAGCGGAGGCTATTCAGTATAGAAGCTTAGATAGAGAGGATTGGGTAGTTTGACAATCGTGCTAAAAATAAAATTAATAGGAATAAGATTGCTCTTTGATGACAGCTCCAAAATAGTTAGAAATAATGTCGACTTCTTTTTGATTTAAAACTTCTTTATAATGTCTTTTGTCCAATCTTGATTTGCTATGCACTTTTAATTCGGGTAATGCTAAAACTTCTGATAATTGCAATTTAGTAGAGATGTCTTCTAAGGAAGCATCTAATTCTTCATACTTGTATATTTTATCTAAGACGATTTCTCCATTGATCTTATATATAGATTCTCCGGCCATATCATCGGGATTAAAATTTTCAATAAATTCTGAAAGTGTCCCTTTCGCATTAGGAGATCCATGTTTGTGTAACCAATAGTACCAAGAAATAACTTTATCATAGGGATTTCTTTCAAAGCAGAATTTGTAATAATTATCCCAAACATCTTTATCCACATTTGACTTGACAAATTTTGCAGTGGAATGTGCCGTGAATCGATAGTTCTTTGGCTTTCTAAAGACGCCTAAAAGTCCTTTCGGCTTAACTACAAACTTTTGATTTTGCATAGGCCTATATCCATGAGCCATTTTATATCTTTCTAGATTTGCTCCCATTCTAGATACGACATCCTTTTCTCCACATATTTTAGATAATGCAATTTGCACACTAGCTCCTGCGGTTTTTTGTGTTCTTAAGAATATAAATTTATGCTTGTGGGAAATTATCATTTCATAGAATTAAAGAATTAAACTATAAAGTTAAAATGAAAAATATAAGATAGTAGAAATTGACATTAGATTTCATAGTTTTGAAAAAAGCTTAAAGATGAAGTTAATTAGCTACAATGTTAACGGGGTTAGAGCTGCAATAAAAAAGGACTTAGAAAAGTGGTTGCAGAAAGAAAAGCCTGATGTTTTTTGCGTTCAAGAGACTAAGGTGGACTTAGAGGCGGCACCGAGAGAAGTGTTTGAAAAATTGGGCTATCATCAAGAGTGGTTTTCTGCAGAAAAAAAAGGATACAGCGGCGTGGCCACCTTTTCAAAAGAAAAACCCAAGCTAGTGAGAAGAGGAATAAAGGATGCTTTTTTTGATGGAGAAGGTAGAGTGCTTAGAACAGATTTTAAAGACTTCACACTGTTAAATATATATTTCCCTTCAGGGTCTTCTAGTGAAGAAAGGCATGATGTGAAAATGGAATTTTTAGCTAAACTTTTACCTTTTGTGAAAAAGCTCAAAAAATCAAAAAGCAAACTCATCGTAGTTGGTGATTATAATATAGTACACAAAGAGTTAGACATTCACAATCCTCAAAGAAAGGATAAGCCTAGTGGCTATCGTCCAGAAGAAAGAGCATGGATGGATGATTGGTTTAAGGCAGGCTTTGTAGATGCTTTTCGCTTTTGTCACCCAGAAAAACAAGAATTCAGTTGGTGGAGTTATAGAGCTGGATCTAGAAGAAAAGATAAGGGTTGGAGGATTGACTATATTTCAGTTTCAAAAAATTTATCTAAGGGAATTAAAAATGCCAGACAAAGGAAAGATGCGGTGCACTCTGATCATTGCCCCGTTGAATTAGAAATCAAATTCTAATTACATACTTTTAATTTTTTGAAATTGTACTTCTAAAGCTGAAGTATCTGTGTTTGATTTTTTCGCCCTTTTAATTGCAGCTTTAATGGCTTTTTTAGCTTTCTTCTTTTCATTCATTTTGATCAAGATTTCGGACTGTTGTAAGAAGTTAGTCTCGCTTTGATTTAAGTCTAAAGCAATGGCATTCCACTTAAGTGCTTCAGATAAAAAAACCTTGTTTCCCGTATTCTCAAGTATGTATTTTGCATTATCAAAATAGACTGCAGGGATGCTTGGAGGATAGTTTTTCATATGACGAATTAATACTCCAGCATATTCATCAAATTGTTCAAATCTATCATAGAGTGAAAGCTGATATTCTGAAAATTTTTGCGCACCTGAGGATCCATATGAATGCGTATACAAGGCTTCAATTTCAGTCAAAGATAATTTAGGCTTAGCGTTGTTAATTTTATTTTGAATGAGAAATGAAATATTTCTATCAACCTCTGCAGGATCAAAAATTTCGTAGAAGAGACCTTTATGATTCACTAAATAGTCAAATAGAGGAGAGTCATAAGTTTCTAAAAAATTATAAATGAATTTTAAATTTTTGAGGGTACCCCAATCGTCTTGAGTATCCAGATATTCAACAACCAATCTTTGATAGCTGAGATCAAATTCTTCAAACTTGTCAAAGCAATAATTATAGAGAAAGTCTGCTTTTCTATCTCCTTGCGCATACCTTTCGTCTTTTGCTTTTTTGAGGCGTTGAGGCTCCAGTGCTAATTTAGAATAAGCTATGATATCATCCGCTTTCTGGACTCCCACGACTTTATAAATGAGGGTGCCGTCTGAACTGAGAAATAAATAATTTGGATAAGTTTTTACGCTGTGATTCAATGCAATAATAGGCCCAGGCATTTGCTCCATATCCATTTTATAATTTATGAATCGACTATTGAAATGTTCGCCAACTGAATATCGACTGAATACATTTTGATCCATCATTTTGCAAGGATAGCACCATTCGGTATATGCATCTAGAAAGATGATCTTACCTTCAGCCTCAGCTAAAGATTGCACTTCTTCCCAGTTAAGATTTTTATTAAAATCTATTTGAGAAAAAATTGAGGGAGATAGACTTATGCTTATTGCTATTACTAGCCAGAATATCTTTGGGGTCACCAGTACTTAATTGTTTTCTATATATCTTTTCAAATCGTGGTAAGGAGCTGAGACTTGTTTTTGTTCTTCTAAGGTATTAATCGCAATACTCAATGCATCCAAAGCTTCTTGTTTTTTCCCATTCAGATGAAGAATCTTTGCTGAGAATCCTAAGTGTTCGGGCTTAGCTGTTTTCTTAGCACACTTACAAATAAGTGATTCATTAAAGCTGAGAACTTCTTGTTCTTTTTCAAAATTTTCAAATAGAATTTGGCTTAATTCAAACTGCGCATCATAGTCTTCGGCAATTGATTTTTTGAGATACTTTTTAGATGATTTAATCGCTTCGGCAATATTTTTAGTTGAAGCCTGATACACCACCTCTGCTTTTTGATTAAATGCTGAAGCATCTTTTCCTAGAGACTTATTGGCCTTTTCATACACTTCTTCCATCAAGGAGATTGTTTGATATTCAATCGCCTTTTGAATGGTATTTTCTAAGGCAAATTTGGCCTTATTTTGGATTTTTTCTTTTCCGAAAAGCTCTTGCAATTTTGATTCATTTTGCAAAAACATATCAAATATTCTTGAATCAGCTTGGGTAGTAGCTTCATATAAAATTCTCAAATTTTCTTCATTCATCGGAGTACTTTTCTTTAAGTAGTTGTTCGCTACTTTCAAACTGTTCTCTCCATTTCTATTTAAGGATTTAATATATTTTAAAACTGTCTTTGGTGATCTATCTCCCTCCTCATACATTTTGGCAAACTTATCAGATGAGTCATGTTTTGATAAAGCCATTTTGCCAACCTTGATAAAAGTTGCTACTGGCTTTGCTCCTTTATCCTTTAAAACGATATCACCACTCCCATTGATAAAGAGAAATGTTGGATAAGATCCAACACTGTATTTACTATCAAATTTTCTTCCAGGCTGAGATTCCATATCCATCTTTAGATTGATAAAATTCTCATTATAAAATTCTCCTACTTCCTTTTTTGGAAATACATTTTTAGCCATCTTCTTACATGGACCACACCAAGTGGTATAGGCGTCAACAAATATCAATTTATCTTCTTCTTTGGCTAGTTCTAAGGCCTCTTCAAATGAGCCATGGAAAAATTGCATACCCTCTGCGAGGATATTTGAACATAAAACGAATATTGAAAAGAATAAGGGTATTAAAGTCTTCATAATTTTCTTTTTACCAAAACGTAAAGATACGATGTAATAGTTTTATATGCATAGAGATAATCTCAAACTGGTGGTATTTGTGAGATTTAGTAGCGACTTTAACAGTATGGTAACGGTTTTTACAATTAATTGGAAGTTTTCATTCTATCCAATCCAGATGGGGTCAAAAAATAAAAGTATTCGTCGTGCAGCCTAACAGAGTTAGAATTTTTAATTGAAGGTGGCAAAGGCATTTCTTTTAAGAAGTAATCTTCTAAGGTTGCAAACTTTAAAGTTTGGTCTTTTATGAAGTAGATATTTCCACCTTTTAGGAAAGCTTCTTGATTTTGGGTGAAGCTTAAATGGTTTTTATAGTTGGCTAATTGATCAAACAAATCAGATCCATAGTTGGTATTATGCGCTAGAATGGTTTGCTCATCTTGTATCAAAAAATGGTACTCAGGATTGACACCAATCGTAATATTGAGAGGGTTACTGCTTGAGATTATGGTCCCACTAAAATTAATCTTGTGTAAGGTGGCGTTTGAGATATCATATACCCAAATGTGATTATCATTACTTGTACAGACTGCACTTAACTCTCCCATCTCTCCAAAGGCTTCTGCATCGATTCTTGAAAATTCTGATAGGGTATTATCCAAGATCATAATCTTTTGAAAGTCTCTATAAAAAACTAATATTTTTTGAGGATTGGAGACATCCACGTGATCTGCGGAACCATAAAATCGATTTGAATATTCATATTTGAATCGACCTTGATCGTCATATCTTCGAAGAACACCAGATGTTGAAAGTGTATAATGGTTATCTAATTTATCAATATAGAATTCCTCTATATTTTCAATATTGATGAATACATCTTCTTGGATTGCTGGCGATGTTTCAATAAGGCTTGTTGAGCTTGAACATCCAATAATTGATAAACAACATATGATCTTAAGTATTCTCATCAACAAGCTTTGTATCAGCATTTTTAAAGAATAGGTATTGTGCTTTTGATTCGTCCAAACGCAAATATGACCTGTGAAAGAGCCAGTCGCCTAGATTTATATAACGGCTTTTATTATTAGATAATTTCATGTCGATGCAGAGGTGCCTATGCCCAAATATGAAATAATCGAAGTATGAAGATTTAAGTACTTCTTCCGCATAAATGCACAGCCACTCTTTATCTTTCCCTAAGTATGGCAATGTTTTTTTTGCATGTCTTGATCTTTGTGAAATGTATTTCATTAAAGCTATACCAAGGTTGGGGTGCATCCGAGCATAAAGCCATTGGCATAAAGGGTTTGAAAATACTTTTTTGATGAATTTGTATCCGTGATCTCCTGGGCCTAAACCATCACCGTGGCCTATCAATAATTTCTTACCATAAATCTGTAGGCTGATGGGATTTTTGTGAATATGAAAACCGTACTCCTCTGAAAAGTAATTAAACACCCACATATCGTGATTACCCGTAAAGTAGTGAATGGCAATACCTTGATCAGAGAGATTTGCTAGTTTAATGATAAACTTAGTTCCTATTTTTGGAATGGCCTTTTTGTATTCAAACCAATAATCGAAAAGATCACCAACAATATAGATGGCTTCCGCATCATGTGCGATATGATCTAGCCAATTACATAAGATCCGCTCTCTTTCTTTAGAACTTTGAACCAGATCGAGACCTAGATGAAAATCAGATGCAAAATAGTGTGCCATATGTGGCTGCAAAATACTTAAAGAAAATGGAGGAAAATGCTAATTAGGGGCAAAAAAAAACACCTGCTATTCTCTTGTAGACATGGGTGCGTCGTAGTGTTGATTGAGAAGCAGGTGTTTGAATTCCTAACAAAACTTACTATGAAATCTTTTTTGATATTAAAATGGATTCAAAAGACCTGTTACCATTTGTTGTGATTGTGTGTGTGTAAGAAACATTACAGAAATGTTTGTTGGTAACAGGTCAATTTGAATCTCTTGCGAAAAACTACTATGAAATTAGTCTTCTTTTCCAAGCGGTCTTAAGTAAGAGATATTGAAAAAGCCCGCTATCACCGGATTGTGTTGTGAAATGCAATATGTTGATTGCAGGTGATAGCTGGCTTATTTGAGTCTCTTGCGAAAAACTACTATGAAATTTTTTCTTTTGTTTGCTGTCTAAAGCTGATCCATTTCATCTACAAAAGTAGAAAGTAAGATGTTCAATAATAAGTCCATTATGTCAAATTTTAATGTAAGTAAGTTGTAAAATCAGTCTAAATATACACCTTAAAAATACTTAGCATTATAACAAAAAACAACTAATTGTGACGTCCACATTTAGCAGGAAGATCAGAATAATCAACCATAAATAACTCAATATCAGCCCATTGAACTTTATCTTTGCTTTAAAATATCAAATTTCAGCTCTTAGAAAACAAATTTATATATAAACTATCTTAAAAACTAAACAAAAAATCTATATACGTGACATCTATATTATTAGATTTATTTACACAAAATTTAATAACTTTACTGATAATCAAGTAATTATACTTATTCATGAAAGATATTATCGAATTATCAAACGTTGTTTCTAAATTAAAATCCCG
>CALGNN010000208.1 GCA_937961455.1 uncultured Saprospiraceae bacterium | reverse complement strand
TTTTGTTTGTTCTATAGTCATCGATAAAAGAATTAATATGAAAATTGGTATTGTTTGTTACCCAACTTTTGGAGGTAGCGGAGTTGTTGCAACGGAAGTTGGAATGGGATTGGCAAAAAAAGGTCACCAGATTCATTTTATAACTTACAAACGACCTGCCAGGCTTACGCACTTTGATACCAATGTGTTTTACCATGAAGTTAGTGGATATGATTACCCTTTATTTGAATTCAAACCATACGATACCGCTTTAACAAGCAAACTAGTAGATGTAATTCTTAGAGAAGAATTAGATATTATTCATGTGCACTATGCCATACCACACGCTACCATTGGATACATCGCTCAACAAATTGTAGCGACCAAAGGCAAACATATTCCACTCGTAACTACATTACATGGAACAGATATTACACTCGTAGGTCAGGATCGATCTTTTTTTCCAGTTGTAGAATTTAGCATTAATAGATCCAATGCTGTTACAGCTGTTTCACAACACTTAAAAGATGAAACCTTCAAACATTTTAATATTGATAGAGATATAAAAGTCATTTATAATTTTATTGACTTCAATAGATTTAAAAAAATTGAGAAAGGTCATTTTAGAAAAGCCATAGCTCCAAACGGCGAAAAAATCCTAGCTCACACATCTAATTTTAGAAAAGTAAAAAGAATTGATGATGTCATTAGAGCCTTTGATCTCATCGACCGTAAAGTATCTTCTAAATTATTGTTGATCGGTGATGGTCCTGAGCGACCCTTACTTGAAGAGATGTCAAGAAAATTAGGTTTAGATGAAAAAATCCTCTTCTTAGGAAAACAAGGTGCGGTAGAAGAACTATTGGCTATTGCAGACTTATTCATTATACCCTCAGAAAATGAAAGCTTTGGTCTTGCAGCCCTAGAAGCAATGGCTTGTGAAGTTCCTATCATCTCATCTAATGCAGGTGGAATTCCAGAAGTAAACATTCAAGGAGTTACAGGATTTCTTAGGCCGATAGGTGATTTTGAAGGTATGGCTGAAGATGCAATTAAGCTTTTGCAAGATCCTGAATTGATAAAACAATTTAGTGCAAATGCCAAAGAGCGTGCTTTGACCTTTAATCTTGACAACATCCTGCCACAGTATGAAGAACTATACCGTTCTTTATTAGTAGCCCAATAGACTTAATTTACAAATAATATTTTGGTGACGTAGGTGTCCAAGTTTCCAAACGGATCATCTGATGTACTAAAGACTAGATAGACACCCGTGGTTGCTCTATTGCCACTCAAGTCATTTCCTTCCCAAATAGCTTGTCCTCCCAATGCTCTAGTTTCAAAAACCAAGTGACCGTGGATGTCTGTAATTTTTACATTGGCATTACGGGCAAGGCCTTTAATGGCTATGGGACCATTGTATCCAGGTCGCACAGGATTAGGAAAAGCGTAGACCGGCTCCCTATGAAAGTTAGTCCCTTCAATGGCATCGGTTCTATAACTGAATATACCCTTGCCCGTTCCTACCCAAACCTCTCCGTGACTTTGATTAATCGCTAAATCTATGATATTATCGTCAGGTAATGGACTATTTCTAGTGTTGAAGTCTGTTACTTGAGTGTCGCCATTAGGTGATTGTACATAAATACCTGAAGTGGTTCCAAACCATTTTCTATTGGCGCCATCAACTTCTATGGTTTGCACAATTTCAGTTTCTAAGAGATAAGCAGGTATTCCATCTTGTACTACTTTTCTTCTTGAACCTGTGCAATTTTCTTCAAAGACCGATGAACCACATTCAAAAACAATTGCACCATCTGCAGTACCTACCCAAACATCGCCTTCTAAATCTACTTTCACACTTCGTGTATCATTCAGGGGTAAAATTGAATTGTTGGCTTTAAAATGTTTTGAACGATCATCATCTGTAGATAAAATATCAGTGCCAGGATCATAGACTACCACACCATTTTGATTTATTACGATCCATATAAATCCATTCTCGTCGATATCTAATTTTCTAACCAAATCCAAACCAGGAAGATTAAAACTTTTCCATACGCCTTCTTTAGTAAACACAGAAAGAGGTTCTAGCGCCAGATAATTTAGCAACCAAAGATTGCCATCTTTATCATATTTCATATCTGAAATTCTGGTTCTTCCCGCATCCCCTTGAGCCGTTTGAAGAGATGAATTTCCTAGATGCCAATTGGTCCAATTTTCATAATCGTATTCTAGAATGCCTTTCCAATAAGTAGCGATCGTGATTTTGTCTTCTGTTGGATGAGGAAGGACTTTTAAGAAATCAATAAAATTGAGCTCTTTTAGTTCATCATTATTTCGTTCATTATAAACTTCCCAAAATCCATCCCTTAAAATATAAATACCATCTCTATTCTGTTGATAGGAATAGGTGCTTGTTACGCCACCTGCTCCAACATACACAACGTCGTCAACAACTTCGATGTCAAAATTTCTAGAAGAATACACTCTATTAAAATCCAGAAAATTGCATCCGTTCCCTTTACTCTGTGCAAATCGAATTCCAGGGAAATCGTCAGCGTACCAATATCTTCCTTGCTCATCTCTAACTACACCGTTGGGCCTGTTGACACACTGCCATCCATCTTCGACAATTTCTCCATTTGTATCTATGTAAAGTACCTTGCCATTGCAGCCAGCATTACAGGAGTACCCGATTATTAAATCCTCTGTATTTGCATCAAAAAATTTCGGATGAAAATTTTCTAACTCATGGAAAAAATTAAACATACCGCTATCCCCTGAAAGCACATGAACCGTACTATCGATAGAAGCATATAAATCTCCATTGAAAGTTGTCAAAGGTCCAGAAACATAATTAGGTGTAAGCCCATATTCTGATGATACATAATCCCAACCTCCAAAAAATGCAATATTCGTATTATTGACACGGTTGGTTTTATAAATGCCATCCTCAGTACTAGCCCAAATCTCATCCCCTAACAATGCGATATCATATACAGGAAATGAAGTAAAGCAAGTAAAACCAAAAGTAAGACTTGGAATATCTAATTCTACAATGCCAAAATTAGCGGCAAAATAAACTTTAGTGCTATCTACAACATTGATCGAATTAATAGATCTATTTCCTGCAATTAAAATATTATTTAAAATATCATTGATGTTGATAATTCGATCTTCAAAAATGACATCTAGATTCGAATTGTCATATACGACAATTAGAGCTTCATTACTCTCATCATAAGAGATTAATTTGGCATCAATGTCTGATAAGCCATCTATCTTAGAATAAAACTTAGGGACCAATTCATCTTTATCTATAGAAACAATTGAAAGATCAGAAACATAAAAGACCTTTTCTTTATTTTGAGTCACTTGATATCCGTGTCGGTAAGAGAGGTGGGACCGCCACCTTCCGATCTTTATATCAGATTGCCCCCAAAGCGATACGAAATCACTAGAGAAAATAATAAGAATGAAAAATAGGATGTAGGACTTATTAAACTTCATGTGCTCAACAATAACTTAATTTTCTAAGATATATTGCTAACTATTTTTTGTACAAATTTGATGTGCTAATGTATTCAAAAACTTCTTCTGGGACCAGGTATTGTATGGATTTGTCTTCTTTTATGCATTTGCGAATGTAACTGGCTGAGATATTCATTTGTGGTGCATCAAAAATATGCACTTTGGGGTGATCTTTAAGATCGCCTAATTCGTATTCTGGCCTTTGATAAACGTATATTTCATACCATTTCAAAATGGTTTCAAATTTTTTCCATTTATGGAATGATCCTAGATTGTCTCCTCCCATTATGAGCACAAATTCATTGTCTGGATACCTATCTCGAAGTATGGTTAAACTATCTATGGTATAAGAAGGTTGAGGCAAATCAAATTCAACATTAGAAGATTTTAATTTGTAGTTATCTCCTATGGCTAGATTCACTAAATGAAGCCGATCATAATCTCTAGCTAAAGACTTTTTTTCTTTGAAAGGATTCTGAGGAGAGATCACAAACCAAATGCGCTCCAGATCAGTTTGACTCACCATATAATTGGCGATGATCATATGTCCTATATGTATAGGATTGAATGATCCAAAAAACAATCCGACCTTTTTCTTCATGATCTAGTTATTCATCATGACAGGCATGACAAGCATGAGAAGATCTTCGCCTTCAGCAATTTCATCTGGTACTAAAATACCTGCTCGACTAGGAGAAGATAATTTAAGACGAACATTGTCAGTCTCTAAAACACCCAACATCTCAATTAAAAACTTTGCATTAAAGCCTATACTCATTGCATCACCTGTATAATCACAAGCTTGCTGCTCTGTTGCTTCATTTGAAAAGTCTAAATCTTGTGCTGAAATGGTTAAACTTCCATTATCAAGGTTTAAGACCACTTGATTCGTTGTTTTATTAGAATAGATCGCTATCCTTTTCAACGAGTTTTGAAAATCCAATCTAGATATTTGTAACTCATTTGGATTGTCCGTTGGGATCACAGCGTTGTAATCTGGATACTTGGCATCTATGAGTCTGCAGACCAACCTTGTTGCACCAAATTCAAAAAATGCATTTGATTTATTGAATTTTATTTTCACCTGCCCGTCTGATGGGAGGGTGTTTTTTAAGAGCATCAAAGATTTTTTAGGAATTATGAAACTACTAGCCTCCGAAGATTGAATACCACTAAACTCATATTTCACAAGTTTGTGTGCATCGGTGGCCACAAAAACCAATTTGTCAAAATCCACTTGAACTAAAACTCCAGTCATTGCCAGTCTTAATTCATCATTACTTGTAGCAAAAATGGTTTTAGACAATGCATTAGCTAGAATCCCAGAATCAATTTCTACAGCAGAGACATTATCTTCAGTAGGGATCTCTGGATAATCCTCTGCAGCATCACCCGCCAATTTATATTTTCCATAGGCGGATGTGATTTCAATACCTCTGGTTTCTTGATCAACCGTAAAACTAATGGGTTGATCTGGAAGTGCTTTTAAAGTTTCAAGCAGAATTTTTGCAGGTATTGCCAGTTTTCCATCCTCATCGGAAGATACTTCAGTGACGGTCTCAATAGAAGTCTCTAAATTGGTTGAGGTAATACTAAGTTGATTCCCTTCTATGCTAAATAAAAAATCCTCAAGTATAGGTAGGACTGGGTTTGAACTGATAGCCCCACTAAGCTTTTGTAGTTGTTTTAATAGTTCTGATGATGATATACTGAATTTCATTATTTCAATGAGAATTTTATTGCTTTGATAATTTATATTATTCCATATTTACGGCAAAAATAAACCATATTAGGATAATTAATAATCTATTACTAAAATGGTTTCAATTCAAAAATTAATATCGTAACATTTGATACCTAAGATAAGAAATCTCAAGCCATTCAGCTTTCCATCTTTTACAACTTTCAAATTAGACAATGAGATTGAAGTCTACGAAATGAGTCAAGCCAATTTTGAGGTGATCAAACTTGAGCTAGTATTTGAAGCAGGTAGGGTTTTTGAAGCGCATAAAACGGTAGCTAGAGCCACATCTGCTATCTTAAGAGAAGGCACCCTAAAGCTCAGCTCAGAGGAGTTGAATGAACAAATAGATTTTTATGGAGCTACAATTATGGTAGAAGCAAGTATGGATTATGCTTCTTTAAAACTCTATTGCCTTAGAAAGTATTTACCCAAAATGCTCCATTTACTTTCAGAAATACTTTTTGAACCTAGATTCGATCAAAATGAGCTAAATATCTTTAAGAAAAGAGCAGTCGAAAGACTCAGTTATGAGCTGAATAAAAACGATGTGATCGCTTATCGAAAAATTACAGAATTGGTTTTTGGAGCTGAACACCCTTACGGATACAATAGTCAACTTTCTGATTATCAAGAACTAGAAATGGCCTTCTTAAAAAAGCATTACGCCGATCATATCAGATTTAAGAAGTGCCATATATTCATTTCAGGAAAAGTGGATTTGGAATGTAGAAAACTTCTCAATGACAGCTTTGGAAAATTTAAGCTTGAAGAAAAACAAACACCTGAATACCATAGCAATGTTGGATCTGTTGAAAATTGCATCATAAAAACCGACAATAATGAGCAGCAATCCCTCAGATTGAGTAAAAAGATGTTTAATAGAACCCACAAAGACTTTCCTAAAAGTTATTTCTTAACAACTGTACTAGGAGGTTATTTTGGATCGAGGTTAATGAAGAATATCAGAGAAGAAAAAGGACTTACCTATAATATTTATGCAACATTAGAACAGTTTAAAAATGATGGTTATTTGATGATCAGTGCTGAAATAGCAAAAGACACGGCTGATCTGGTCATTGAAGAGATTTTCAAAGAATTTGAATATTTGAAAACAAGACCAATCGTTGATGATGAATTGGTAATGGTAAAGAACTATTTATTAGGTTCATTGCTCAGCATGATTGATGGTCCGATTAGCGCCATTGATGTACTTCGAAATTTTGAGCTTTCTTCGGCTGGCGTTCATCATTTTAATGACCTTGTAGATCAGATATATACTATGGATTCAGGCACACTTATTGCAACTGCTAATAGTTATTTAGCTTCTGAGGAATTTGTAAGCGTACTTGTGGGTTAATAAATAGAGCGCATTTTTCTTGATTTCACGAAAAATGACTTCTTTTACACCTCCTTAGCACAATTGCATAATCCCTTTTTAGATTATTAATTTAAATTGTTTGCTGTCAATAACAGCATACTAATATGATGAAGTTATTCAATTTTTTTACACAGGAAATAGCCGTTGATCTTGGTACCGCAAATACTTTGATCATAGAAAATGGCGAAGTGGTGGTGGATGAGCCTTCAATTGTTGCTATTGATCGCATTAGTAAAGAGACTATTGCAGTGGGAAGTAGGGCTATGCAGATGCATGGAAAAACACATAAAGATATCATTACTGTCAGACCTTTGAAAGATGGAGTAATTGCAGATTTTGATGCTGCCGAAAGCATGATTCAAGGTATGATTAACATGATAGGCAACAAACGAAATTTCTTCACCAATCTAAAAATTGTGATCTGCATTCCTTCTGGAATCACGGAGGTGGAAAAACGAGCAGTATTTGATTCTGCTGACAATGTAGATTCTAAAGAGACCTATTTAATCCATGAACCCATGGCTGCAGCATTAGGGATAGGCCTTGATGTCGAAGAGCCTGTGGGAAATATGATCATTGATATTGGAGGGGGAACTACAGAAATTGCGGTAATTGCACTTTCTGGGATCGTAACGAATGAATCCATAAGAACAGCGGGAGATGAGTTTACCAATGACATTATGGATTTTATGAAAAGAAGACATAATCTTCTAATTGGAGAAAGAACTGCAGAACTTATTAAAATCAATGTCGGTTCTGCTTTAGAGCATTTAAACAATCCTCCGCCAGAATTTGCTGTAAACGGAAGAGATTTATTATCTGGAATACCGAAGCAAACAATGATTACTTATTCTGAGGTTGCTTTAGCACTTGATGAGTCCATTTCGAAAATTGAAGAAGCTGTCCTTAGGGCACTTGAAGCTACACCACCAGAATTGGCTTCAGATATTTACAGTAAAGGAATTTATTTAACAGGAGGTGGAGCATTGCTTAGAGGACTTGATTCAAGAATTTCAAATATTACAAAATTGCCTGTGCATGTTGCAGATGAACCATTAAAAGCAGTTGTTAAAGGTACGGGTATTGCACTACAAAATACGGGTAAGTATACCTTCTTAATCGATAGGAGAAGTATTTAATAATAACAGAAATGTACCATGCAAAATCTGTTACAATTACTATTTCGATTTTCAAATGTCTTCATTTTTTTATTTTTTGAATTAATCTGTATCTACATGGTGGTTAATTATAACCACCAACAAAGAAATATATTCATCCAATCTGCTAATAGGATAACTGGAGGAATCACAAATCAAGTTGACAAACTATCAGGTTTTTTATCTCTTGATAATAATAATGAAAAACTTGCTAAAGAAAATGCAGCGTTAAAAAAAGCCCTTCAAGTTTCTCAAAATCAAAATAACAGTTGGATAAATTCAGATAGCCGTGATACGAGTTATAACTTTGATTATACTCCAGCTAAAGTAATTCAAAACTCTATTAAAAGAAGGAATAATTACATCACAATAAATAAAGGAGCTTTAGATGGAATCCAAGAAGGAATGGGTGTTATCAGCCGTGATGGTTTAGTTGGAATTGTAAAACAAACAACAAATAAATTTTCTTCCATTATATCCATTTTACATTCTCAAACTAGAATTAGTGCAAAACTGCAATCTTCTGCATTTTTTGGATCTATAAAATGGAATTTTAAAAACCCCAGATATGTGAAGCTAGATGCAATACCAAAACATGCACAAATAGAAGTAGGTGACACCATTGTTACCTCAGGATTTTCAAATATTTTTCCAGAGAATTTAGTGATTGGTGTAATAAACGATTTATCAATTCCTTCTGGGAGTAATTTTTACGATATAGATGTTCAATTAAATAATGAACTAGATAGGCTTTCATATATTTATATTATTAAAAATTTTAATAAAGCAGAATTAGATAGTTTATCAAACAACTCCTTTGATGAATAATATAATAATCCGAAATATTATAAGATTTTTCTTTTTGCTTATAATCCAGATTATTTTATTTAATGGCATCGAATTAAATGTTCCAGAATTCACTTATTTAAAAGTTTTTGTTTATCCGCTTGCCATTTTATTATTACCTGTGGCAACACCAAGTATCGTTTTAATTGGATCTGCATTTTTGTTGGGAACCATAGTAGACGCTTTCTATAATTCCCCTGGAGTTCATGCAGGTGCTTTGGTATTTATGGCGTTCTGCAGACCTTATATATTAAAGTATTTAGAACCACAGGGAGGCTTTGGAGTAAATGCCTTAACAACAAAAGAACAGAATGGTGCAGCATGGTTTTTTCTTTTTTCGGCTATTCTCCTGGGCTTGCATGTAATTAGTTATTTTATTCTCGAAATATTTAGTTTTAAAGCCGCTTTAGATATATTTTTAAGTAGTCTATGCAGTTTTATTTTAAGTTGGATTCTAATTTTAATTTATATCTTTTTAATTAATCCAAAGACCTAGTTTGGCTGAAAAAATAAACATACGATATCAAAGTGTGGCTATAGTTTTTCTTTTAGCCTCAGCATTATTGTTGATAAGATCTTTACATCTTCAAGCCTTCGATAAGTCTGTTCAAGAACAAGCTAAAAGAGCCACATTTAATCAGAAAACACTTTATCCTTCTAGAGGATTAATTTATGATCGCAATGATAAATTATTAGTCTTTAATAAACCCATTTATGATTTAAATGTAATTTATAATCGACTGGATCCAAATATGGACACTACCATGTTTTGTTCATTATTAAATATTGATAAAGAAAATTTTATTCAGTCGATAGAAAAAGATTGGAAATCTAAATTATATTCAAAGCGATTACCTTATAATTTTAAATCTAAAATTCCCTCTTCCCAGTTTTTAACCTTTCTTGAACATTTGCATAAGTTTCCAGGCTTTTATCCTCAGTTGAGGAATGTGAGAGGATATAATACAGACCATGCTGCTCATATTCTTGGATATATCAGTGAAGTAAATCAAAAACAAATTGATGCAAATGACGGGGTATACAGTTTGGGAGATTACATAGGTGCAAGTGGTTTTGAATCGCAATATGAAGCAGAATTAAAAGGCGAAAAAGGCATTGAATATTACTTTAAGGATAACTTAGGAAGGGAAGCAGGGAAATATGAAGATGGCAAGGGAGACTTTTCTGCAAAGTCAGGGAGTGATGTTCAAGTGTCCATAGATATAGACTTGCAAGAATTTGGCGAAACATTAATGCAAAATAAAATTGGAAGTATTGTAGCCATTGATCCCAAAACAGGGGAAATATTAACGATGGTAAGTTCGCCTTCTTTTTCACCAAAAAAATTATCCATTTCAGAAGATAGAGGAAAGGATTTTGAAATGCTTCGACAAGACAGCCT
>CALGNN010000207.1 GCA_937961455.1 uncultured Saprospiraceae bacterium | reverse complement strand
TAAAATTGGAAGTATTGTAGCCATTGATCCCAAAACAGGGGAAATATTAACGATGGTAAGTTCGCCTTCTTTTTCACCAAAAAAATTATCCATTTCAGAAGATAGAGGAAAGGATTTTGAAATGCTTCGACAAGACAGCCTAAAGCCTTTTTTCGATCGATCAGTGATGGCTCAATATCCGCCAGGTTCTATTTTTAAAACGGTCTTGTCTCTTGTGGCCATGCAAGAAAAAGTCTTGAATCCTAACCAAACCATTTATTGTGATGGCTATTACCAATATCGAAGTTTTACCTATGATTGCCATGAGCATTCAACGCCATATAATGTAAGTATTGCCTTACAACATTCTTGCAACACTTATTTCTTTCAATCCTTTAGAGATTTAATTGAGCTCAAAGGTTTTAATCAACCAGAGGAAGGATTAAAAGTACTAACCGATCACCTTGATGATTTTGGACTTGGGAAAGCACTGAATTCAGATAACCCAAATGAAAAAAATGGCTTAGTTCCAACAAGCGATTTTTATAATAAATTATATGAAGGAAAAGGTGATTGGAGATCTACCTACATTCTTTCTCTTGGAATTGGACAAGGAGAATTTTTATTTACTACAATTCAAATGGCCAATTTAGCCGCCATTATCGCTAATAAGGGGAAATACTACACTCCCCATTTGATTAAAAAATATTTAGACTTTGATAAAGAGATACCAGAGAATTTTCGGACACTAAGAAGTGTCCGTATTGATGAAGAATATTTTGACCCTGTTATTAAAGGTATGGAAGCGGCAGTGCGGCAAGGTACAGGTCAAACAGCATATATTCCAGATATAAATATTTGCGGTAAGACCGGGACTTCTCAAAATCCTCATGGGGAAGATCACTCTGTGTTTTTTGCATTTGCACCAAAAGAAGATCCTAAAATTGCCATTGCTGTTTATGTGGAAAATGGTGGTTTTGGAGCTACCTTTGCCTCTCCCATTGCAAGCCTAATGATTGAAAAATACCTAAGAGGTGAAATTAGTCCTGGCAGAAAATATTGGGAAAACCGAATACTTAATGCCGATTTAACAAACATTCCATGATTATCTCATCCATCGTAGCAGCATCTCGTAATTTAGTAATTGGAAAGGATAATGATATTCCTTGGTATATGCCTAATGATTTAAAGTATTTCAAAAGGACGACTATGGGACACCATATCATAATGGGAAGGAAAAACTTTCAGTCTTTCAGCTTCCCACTTCCTAAAAGAACCAATATTGTGGTTACGAGAAATCCATACTTCATTGTCTCATCTTGCATCGTAGCACATTCAATAGAAGAAGCCCTTTTAATAGCCAAGGAAAATGGAGAAGATGAAGCCTTTATTATTGGTGGTGGAGAGATTTATAAACAGAGTATGCACTTAATAGACAAGTTGTACTTTACCGATATCGATGCCATCATAGAAGGAGATGTTTACTTTCCAGAAATTGATCTTAATGTATTTAAATTGGTATCTGAGGATAAGCATCAGGCAGATGAAAAAAATAAATATGATTATAATTTTAAAGTATATGAAAGAATAAAATAAACTACTAAAACTAAACTAAAACTACCATGAGAGAAGAACTATTACACTACCTCTGGAAGACTAAAAACTTCCGGCTTAAAAACCTATCTACTACCCAAAATAAAAGTATCATCATTGAAAATTTTGGAACGCACAACCACGATGCAGGGCCAGATTTTTTAAATGCTCAAGTCTATATAGATGGCATACTTTGGTCAGGTCACATTGAAATGCATATTAAAGCATCAGATTGGAACCTGCATCAGCACAACAGTGATCCTGCCTATGACAATGTAATTTTGCATGTGGTGTTCGACTACGACGTTCCCATTTATAGGATGGACCGTTCATTGATTCCCTGTCTTTCATTAGCAAAGAGAATTGAGAAAAAAATCATTCAAAAATTTAATAATCTTAATACAAAAGATCATTGGATTCCATGTGCGAATTTGATTGATCAAAAAATGTTGGATAGGATCGATGTCACACAATTTTTAGAAGCCACTTTAATTGAACGCCTTGAAAGTAAAACGCAATTTTTGCAGCATCGATTAAATGAGAATAAAGGAGATTGGAACCAAAGTTTTTTTGAGTTATTAACAAGATACTTTGGCAATAAGGTCAATAACGAAGCCATGGAAACTTTGGCTCGAAAAATTGGATACCTACACACACAAAAAGTAAAAACTAATAGATTAGACTTGGAAGCACTTTTTTTTGGGGTCGCAGGATTCCTAAAACATCACTTTGATGATCCTTATTCAAAAGACTTGAAAAATCGATATCAATTCCTAAAAGAAAAATATCGATTAAATGAGATGAAAAAAGAAGTTTGGAAATTCTCAAGAATGAGACCTTCAGCTTTTCCTAGTATTAGGATCGCCCAACTAGCGGCTATTGTATTTCATACAGATCAGCTCTTTTCAAAAATTCGAACTTGTAAGAATCCCAATCAATTGTATAATATGTTTAGAGTGCCACTTTCTTTGTACTGGGATCAGCATTATACTTTTGGGAAGCCTTCAGCTACAAGAAAAAAGAACTTGGGTAAAACAGCAGTAGATTTGTTAATTGTAAATGCTGTTGTACCAGCCCTTTTTTTATATGGTAAAGAACATCATCAAATAGAAATGCAAAAAAGAGCGATAGGTTTGTTGGAACAAATAAAAGCGGAGAGCAATCAAATAACTAAGAAATTTAAAAATTTGGGCTTTAATAATAGCTCAGCTTATCACTCACAAAGTCTCTTGCAGCTAAAAACAAATTATTGTAACAAATCAAAATGTCTTCGATGTGCTATAGGGCATAGGCTTATGAGCTGAATTTTATATTGTACTTTTAAAGAAAATTAAAACCTTTTGATCAACTTAAGCATTAGGTCATCCAATAATGATCAATGAAATTTAGAAATGTATTAATTAGCTTATTATTATCACCGATATCATTCTTATATGGTTTAGGTGTAGCTATAAGGAATTTATTATACAATGTCGGCTTATTAAAGAGTATTAAATTTGATATTCCTGTTATAAGCATTGGTAATCTTTCTATGGGAGGATCAGGCAAGACCCCTCATATAGAATATCTATTAAGGAAGTTTAAAGATTACTTAAGAGTAGGAGTAATTAGTAGAGGTTATAAGCGAAAATCATATGGCTATTTAGAAATTGATCCATATCATAGTACACTTAGTACAGGTGATGAACCCCTTCAATTAAAAAGAAAGTTTCGAGACGTTGTAGTAGCTGTTTCAGAAAGTAGGTCTATAGGAATCATGGAACTTATTAAACATCAAAATGAACTACAACTCATCTTAATGGATGATGGATTCCAACACAGATCGGTTAGACCAGGATTGAATATTTTATTGACAGATTACCATAATTTATTTACCAATGATTATTTAATGCCTTCTGGTAATTTGAGAGAGTGGAGATCTGCATATAAAAGAGCAGATGCAATTATTGTTTCAAAATGTCCAGTTGATCTATCAGAAAAAGAAAGGCAAGAAATTCAAAACAAAATTAGTCCGAAGTCAGATCAAGATGTATTTTTTAGTGGATTTAAATATGGCACACCTTATTATTTATTTAATGGTAATCTTAGGAAAAAGCTTGATAAATCAGTAGAGGCTTTAATTGTTTGTGGCATTGCAAGGCCAGAATATTTAGAAGCCTATTTGCAAAATAAAGTAGGATTCATACATAGTATGAAATTTGAAGATCATCATTTCTTTACAAAGTATGAGGTGGGAAGAATTTCAAAGGCATATGAGGATATCAATAAGAATAATAATGCGATTGTTATTATGACAGAAAAAGACGCTGTTAGGATTGAAGAGCATCGAGATTTTTTAATAGAAAACAAAGTTCCTATTTTTGTTCTACCAGTTGCGGTTGAATTTTTATTTGATGACGAACAGCGCTTTGATAACTACATAAAAAACTTTCTATTAGAATTTAAAGTATGATGCTAAGATCTTTAATTACTTTTTTACTTGTGCTTAGTTTGATCCAATCGACTTCCTCGCAGGGATCATTATTACCCTTAGGTAATCGAGCATATGAAATAATGGACCGTTTGGATATATTATCAAATGATGAATCTTTTCATACAGCAATTAAATATTTCGACAGAAAACAAATGTTTGACTTCAGCATGGCAAATGATAGTTTATTATCAAATGATGAACGTGATTTTTTGCATCTAGATAATTCTGAATATTTATCTATTGAAAATCAAGAAGCGCAATTTTCTAAACCGATATTAAAATATTTTTACCAAAATAGGGCAAGTTTTTATGAAGTGAATAAAACAAATTTTTTCCTTCGAGTAAATCCTATTTTAAATGTCAAATATGGTTTAAGTGCAAGAGCTGATTCTGCTACATTCACTAATTTGAGAGGAGTTGAAATTAGAGGGGGTATTGATAAAAAAGTGTTTTTTTATACTAATATATTAGAAACTCAAGCAAGACTTCCTGACTTTGTTAGAGGTTACAGAGATAAATTTCTAGCCATTCCTGGACAAGGCTTTTATAAAACTTTTAACAGTAATTTTATTGAATTAAATAATAGCAATGATTTTTTAAATGCACAAGGTTATTTAAGTTACAATGCTTCAAAGCATTTTGGTATTCAATTGGGTCATGGAAAAAATTTCATTGGTAATGGTATTAGATCGCTTTTTTTATCTGACTTTTCAAATAATTATTTTTATTTAAAATTAAATACAAAGATTTGGAAGTTTCATTATCAAAATATTTTTGCTGAAATAGCTCCGATAGCAGATTTAGACATAGTAAATGGTGGACTTATTCCAAAGAAATATTTTGCCGCACACTATTTAAGTTTTAATCTATTGAAAAACTTGAGTATTGGAATATTCGAATCCATAGTATTTACAAGAGAAAATTATTTTGAATTTCAATATTTAAATCCCATTATTTTATATCGTACCGTGGAGCAATTAATTGGAAGTCAGGACAATGTTTTGTTAGGCGTGGATTTTAAATGGAATATAAAAAATAAAGCATCCCTTTATGGTCAGCTGATTTTTGATGAATTTATTTATGAAGAGCTCTTTTTAGAGCGACGCGGGTTTTGGGCAAATAAATATGGTCTTCAATTGGGACTTAAATATATTGATCCTTTATCCATTAAGAATTTAGACCTTATTCTTGAATGGAACAGTGTTCGACCTTATACTTATTCGCACAGGATTACTTTTGGAGAATACAGTCATTATAAACAATCTATAGCACATCCTATTGGTGCCAATTTCACTGAATTTATTTTTAAGGCCAATTATAGACCAACCGACAATATTCATATTCAGCCTAGTATTTATTTGATTAATGTAGGCGAAGATGATACGCGCAATTTTGGAAACAACATCCTTTTACCTTCAAATACAAGAGTTGACGATTTTAATAATGAAATTGGTCAAGGTATCTCAAGCAATATTTTTCTAGCCAATATCAACATGAGTTATGAACTGTTTCATAATGGTTTTATCGATGCAGACATCATCTATAGGTCAAAGATTAGTGAAGAACCCGCCAATGAACTAAATAGCCTCTATTTCAATCTTGGTTTCAGAATGAATATTTCTCGATTCAACTTTTCGTTTTAGTAATTGTTTTCAATTCTTATTCTTAGTTTTGCGCATTCTTTATGAAAGATTTATACCAATTATCAAAGGAACGTATATTATTGCTCGATGGTGCCATGGGGACCATGATCCAGAATCTTAAATTAGAAGAAGAAGATTTTAGAGGTGAGCGATTCAAAGATTTCCACACAGACTTAAAAGGGAATAATGATTTATTGTCATTAACCCAGCCAGACCATATCAGAAATATTCATTTGGAATATCTGAATGCCGGCGCTGATATTATAGAAACGAATACGTTTAACAGCACACGTATTTCGCAATCGGATTATGATACGCAAGAATATACTTATGAAATAAACTTTGAATCAGCTAAGCTCGCTAAGGAAGCCGTAAATCTTTACATAGAACAAAATCCAGGTGCTAGCAAATTTGTTGCTGGAGCTCTAGGCCCAACAAATAAAACAGCATCCATATCACCAGATGTAAATAACCCAGGGTTCAGAGCCATTACTTTTGATGAACTAAAAGACAACTATTACGAGCAAGCTAAAGGACTCATTGATGGAGGTGCTGATATACTCTTGGTTGAAACCATTTTTGATACGCTAAATGCAAAGGCAGCATTATATGCTATAGAGAGTTTGTACGAGGATATAGGTAAAAAATATCCAGTCATGGTTTCTGGGACCATTACAGATGCTAGTGGAAGAACCTTATCAGGTCAAACAGTTGAAGCATTTTGGATTTCTGTAAATCATATGGATTTATTTTCAATTGGTCTTAATTGCGCTTTAGGTGCAGAAGAAATGCGCCCCCACATTGAGACCCTTTCTAAAATATCCAATTGCTTGGTGAGTTCTCACCCAAATGCTGGATTGCCTAATGAGTTTGGAGAATATGATCAATCTCCTGAAACGATGAAACTCTTAATCAAGGATTTTGCACAAAGTGGATTTGTTAATATCGTAGGAGGATGTTGTGGGACAACTCCAGGCCACATAAAAGCTATGGCAGAAATTGTCAAAGGAATTCCTGCTAGAATCCCAGCTGCAGCGTCAGAATTATCTGAGTTTTCTGGTCTTGAACCACTCATCATGAGACCTGAGTTGAATTTTGTGAATGTTGGAGAAAGAACCAATGTAACAGGATCAAGAAAATTTGCTAGACTTATCAAAGAAAATGATTACGCTGAGGCGCTATCAGTTGCCAATCAGCAAGTAGAGGGCGGAGCTCAAATCATTGATGTCAATATGGATGAAGGTTTGTTGGATTCAAAAGCAGCTATGGAGAAGTTTCTTCACTTGGTTGTCGCAGAACCAGACATCTCAAAGTTGCCCATCATGATCGATTCTTCAAAATTTGAAGTAATCGAAGCAGGCTTAAAATGCATCCAAGGAAAATGTATTGTGAACTCCATTTCTATGAAGGAGGGAGTAGAACAATTTAAAGAACAAGCAAACATTGTAAGAAAATATGGTGCTGCAGCTGTAGTTATGGCATTTGATGAAGAAGGTCAGGCAGACACCATAGAACGAAAAGTTGAAATTTGCAAAAGAGCTTATAAAATCTTGGTTGAAGAAGTAGGATTCAAACCAACGGATATCATATTCGATCCAAACATTTTTGCTATTGCAACAGGAATCGAAGAACACAATGATTACGGAATTAATTTTATAGAAGCTACACGTCAAATTAAAGAAGCTTGTCCTGGGGCAAAGGTTAGTGGAGGCGTGAGTAATATTTCATTTTCCTTTAGAGGTAATAATGCTGTTAGAGAAGCCATGCATGCAGCCTTTCTCTATCATGCCATCGACGCTGGAATGGATATGGGAATCGTAAATGCTGGACTAATCGAAGTTTACGAAGAAGTACCCATCGAACTGAGAAATAAGGTTGAAGACGTATTATTTAATAGACATCCGAATGCAACTGAAGACTTAGTCTCCTATGCAGAAAAAATAAACTCCGGAGGAAAGGTCTTAAAAAAAGATTTAAGCTGGAGAGAACAATCAGTAGAGAAACGTTTAGAGCATGCCCTAGTGAAAGGGATTACAGAATTTATAGATGAGGATACTGAGGAAGTAAGAAAACAAAAAGATGCTGCAATAGAAGTCATCGAAGGCCCTCTTATGGACGGGATGAATGTCGTCGGAGGATTATTTGGCGAAGGTAAAATGTTTTTGCCTCAAGTAGTGAAGAGTGCAAGAGTCATGAAAAAAGCAGTTGCTTACCTCACACCTTTCATTGAAGAAGAAAAAGCAAAGACGGGGGGACATGCTAAAGGAAAAATATTAATGGCAACTGTAAAAGGTGATGTTCATGATATAGGGAAGAATATTGTTGGAGTAGTTTTAGCCTGCAACAATTATGAAATTATAGATCTTGGAGTTATGGTCCCAGCAGCTAAAATATTAGAAGTTGCACAAAAAGAGCAAGTGGATCTTATTGGCTTAAGCGGTTTGATTACGCCGAGCCTTGATGAAATGGTTTATGTGGCAAAGGAGATGGAACGAAAGAAAATGAATATTCCACTTTTGATTGGAGGTGCCACAACTTCAAAAATTCATACGGCACTAAAAATAGAACCACAATATAGTGGTTCAACGATCCACGTACTTGATGCGTCTAAAAGTGTTGCAGTAGCTGGTGCCTTGTTATCAGAAAATGAAGAATCTAGCAATGAATATGTTGCAGGAATTAAAGAGCAGTATGAAGAATTAAGAATTAGAAGGAGCCAAACGAATAATACCAAAAAGTATATTTCACTTAATGAGGCTAGACAAAATCATTTTAAAATTGACTGGTCGAATTATGACCCACCCAAACCGCAGTTCACAGGTGTAAAAGAATATTTGGATGTTGATATAGCTGAAATTGAAAAATACATTGATTGGACACCATTTTTCTCTAGTTGGCAATTGAAAGGAAAGTATCCAGCCATTTTTGATAATAAAGTAGTCGGAGAAGAAGCCAAGTCGCTTTTTGCTGATGCACAGAAAATGCTTAAGCGAATCAAAGACGAAAAGCTCATTACAGCAAATGGAATTGTAGGAATTTTCCCTGCAAATACGATTGACCAAGATAATATTGAAATTTATAAAACAGACGAGAGAGCAGAAGTACGAGAGACTTTAAGTTTTTTAAGACAACAGAGGAAAAAAGCGAACGGTAAACCCAATTATTGCCTTTCTGACTTTTTAGCTCCTAAAGTAAAGCCAGATTATATTGGAGCATTTGCTGTTACTACAGGTTTAAATATAGAAGCACCTGTAAAAGCATATGAAGATAATCATGATGACTATTCAGCCATTATGTTGAAAGCAATTGCAGATAGACTAGCCGAAGCATTTGCTGAAAAAATGCATGAAACAGTCAGAAGAACACTTTGGGCTTATGAAACGGATGAAGCCCTAGACAACAATTCCTTGATTAAAGAAATGTATCAAGGGATTAGACCAGCACCCGGATATCCAGCATGTCCAGAGCATACAGAAAAAGCCAAATTATGGGAGCTGCTTGATGTAGAAAATAAAACGGGTATTAAGCTTACGGAAAGTTTTGCCATGTATCCAGCTTCCTCTGTTTCAGGATGGTATTTTTCACATCCAGATTCGATGTACTTTGGATTGGGGGATATCTCTGAAGATCAGATTATTGACTATGCAAATAGGAAAAATATGACTAAAGAAGAAGTAGAAAAATGGTTGGCAAGCCACTTAAATTACACGGTTTAGAAGAAACTAAATCACTTATTTAGACGTTTCGTTCTTAGTTTTTAGCAAGCATCCCATCTTTTAGCATACTTTTTGCAAAACAATCAATAGATTATAATCAGTTAACTAAAGTATTTAAATACTCTTATGTTCATGAAGCAATTTTTATTGGTTCTGTTTAGTACTTTGTTCTTGGCAATGCCTAGCGTTGTTGCACAAGTATTTTCAGAAGAAGATGCGAGGTCTGAACTCGAGAAGAGAGGAATTTCAGAGGATGAACTTATTGCCAAACTCCTTGAGAAAGGAATCGATATCAATGAAATTGACCGTAACAATCCAAGCGAAATTATCGAATTTGAACGTGCTGCTCAAAAAGCCATCGAAGAAATTGAATTAGAGAGACAATACACGGCAAGTACTCAAGATACTGTACCAAATAATACCATCGGTGATATAACATCCGATTTGTTAGGTCTGGAAATGGATTCACTTATTCAACAAGATTCCTTAATCGACGAGATCGATACTTTAGAATTTACACTTCCTCCGGCAAAAGTTTATGGACATCAATTTTTTAGAAATGGAGGTGTTAAACTTTTTAAACAATCAGACTATGTAAAGCCCGGGGCCAATTACATTTTGGATTCTGGTGACAAACTCAACATTAGTATTTTCGGTAAATCTCAAGAAAATTTAAATTTCACGATAGGTCAAGATGGATTTATCAGTCCTAATAAAATGCCAAGAATCTTTCTTAAAGGACTAAGTTTATCTCAAGCAAAGAAACTGATTGAATCTAGGTTCGAACAGTTTTATAATTTTAAGTCAGGAGAGTTTGAGGTAAATATTGCTGATTCTAGAACCATTACTGTGACCATTTATGGAGAGGTATTCTACCCAGGTAGTTATACTATTTCTGCAACGAATACTGCCTTCAATGCCTTAGTTGCAGCTGGAGGACCTACCGATATTGGAACAGTTAGAAACATTGAAATTTCGAGAACAGGATCCCCAACAAAGGTGCTTGATATTTATAATTATTTAACCGATCCTAGATCACATGGTGATTTTTTCCTTCAAGATAATGACTACATTTTTGTTCCTGTAAGTGGAAATGTTGTTTCAGTAGATGGTGCTGTTAAGCGACCATATAAATACGAATTAAAAAATGATGAAGGCTTAAAAAACACGATTGATTACGCTGGTGGATTTGCCAAAGGTGCATTTAAAAGTGATCTAAAGATATTTAGGTCTGATGACGATAAAGAAAAACTACTAGAAGTAGATTATAGAATTCTGAATTCTTATTATCCCATGCTTAATGGAGATAGCCTTTATGTTCGAACCATCCCAAGTAGCTACAGAAATTTTGTGCATGTGTCAGGCGCAGTTGAATTTCCAGGAGATTATCAACTCACCTCAAATACAACCATAAGTGATGTCATAAGAAAGGCAGAACTTAGGTACGAAGCAAGAACAGATTATGCGATCCTGTATAGAATGAAAAAAGATAATAGCAGAGCTGGAATTCCAATAAAATTGGAATCTGCCATTAACAATCCAGTAGGGAAAGAAAATCTTCAACTACAACCACAAGATAGCTTGGTCGTATATTCAGAATCTAAATTCAGTGATAATAGTTATTTTGCCATAGAAGGTGCAGTAAGAGAGCCCGGCAGATATTATGTGTCACCTGATGAATCTGTGAAAGTATTTGATGCCGTAACCATGGCTGGAGGTATAAAAGATAACGCGACAGAATTTGCCTATATCTATCGAAAAAATTCCAATACCGTTAACAACCTAGAATACATTAGAGTAAATCTGGTTGACATCATGTCTAATCCAGGAATCAATACCAATATTTTAATTGAGCCTTTTGATAGCATTGCCATATTAGAGCAAGATGTTTTTATTGATACAGCGACGATTGAAATAGAAGGAGCTGTCAGATCACCTGGCACATATATTTATGATAAAAGTTTATCACTTAAGGATATCATCACTTTGGCAGGTGGACTTAAATTAGAAGCTTCTAAATCAAAAATTGACGTCTTTAGACTCAATTTCTTTGAAGAGAATAAAACGAATACTTCGGTATTAACTTATTCAGTAGATGAAAAACTCAATATCGTTGGAGAAAACCAATTTGTAAGCCTACGGCCTTTTGATAAAATCGTAGTTAGAAATGCTCCGGAATTTGAATTTCAGAAAATTGTTATGATTGAAGGTGAGGTTAGATATCCTGGCCCATATCCTATTACAGATGACAATGAAAGAATTTATAGCTTGATCAATAGAGCGGGCTCAACTACCATTGAAGCTTTTCCAGCGGGCGCAACACTCTATAGAAAACAGAATGGAGTAGGTTTTGTCGTATTAAAATTGGACGAGGTTTTAGATAACCCTGAAAGCATCCACAACTTAGTACTGAAAGATGGGGATATTATAAATATTCCAAAGACTAATGACTTGGTTACTATCATTGGATTTACAAATTTGAAAGAACTCTATCCAGAAAAAATATTTAGTGAAGGAAAAGTGAATGTACCATTCCAAAAAGGAAAAACTGCTAAGTTTTATATTGATAAATATGGCGGAGGTGTAAGTAAGGATGGAGCAAGAAGATTAATATCAGTGGAGCATCCCAACGGTGAAATAGAAAAGGCTAAAAATTATTATGTGTTTTTGGATTATCCGAAAATTCGAGAAGGATCTATTATAAAAGTTGGACGAAGGCCTTTAAAAGAAAATCAAAAACCCGATGCTGAAAAAGAGCCTATTGATTGGGGTAAAGTTTTCACAGATACCTTTGCACAAGCAACTGCAGTATTATCCTTAATTTTATTAATTCAAAGGCTGGATTAATAGATGAGCAACGAACAAAGTAGTGATGTTTCAATCAGAGAGGTTTTAATAAAAGGGAAAGAATATTTCCATTATCTCAAAAAACGTTGGTTTTGGATTCCCATTTTCATGATCCCATTTCTTGCCTATACTGCCTGGGAATATGTCAATCATTCCGTACAATATCAGGCGAGTTTAAGTTTTATGATAAACGAAGAAGACTCTGGAGGTATTGGAGCAATCTCTCAAGTGCTAGGTCAATTCGGAGGAATGATTGGAGGATCAAAAGGATACAATTATGAAAAGATATTAGAATTAGCGAAGTCAAGAAAAATTGTTGAACGCGTATTGTTCGATACTATAGAAATGAATAATGAATCTGACTTCTTAGCGAATCATTTTCTTGATATGTATGTGAATGAAGATTTTTATGGGAAGAATCGATTTGATGAACTCAAAGATTTTAGATTCAAAAGAGGAGATATCTCATCATTTCAAGAAACCGAAAAATCGGTTCTTAAAACCATCCATTCGAAAATCATTGGGAATGCCAATACTTCAACAAAGGACCGATTGCTGACTGTAAATTATTCAGATAAGACTGGAATCATGAAATTGTATTTCCAATCTAACGCTCAAGATATGTCTGTACATTTTTTAAATAAAGAATTTGAAAATTTAAGCGAATTCTATATTGAAAAGATGACGGAAAAACAACAAGAAACATTCGATGTATTTAAAAATAAAGTTGATTCAGTCAAATTTGAATTGGCACAAACAGAATATGCTTTAGCAAACCTCAAAGACTCTAATAGAAAAATATACCTCAAACAAGATTTGCTAAGACAAGACCAACTTCAAAGAAAAATTCAAATGAATTATGTGATTTTAGCCGAAGTGGTTAAAAATAAAGAATTAGCAGATTATACCTTAAAAAATACCACGCCCTTTATTCAAGCCATTGACCTTCCTATGACACCCTTAAAGCCTATAAAATATAAGCTAATTCAAAGTGCGGTAGCCTCTGCTTTTGTAGGAGGAGTCTTTTTTGTGCTGTTTTTCGGCTTGAAAAAATTTCTAAAAGATTTAATGATTTAATTGATTTTGAGTAATTTTATTACTCAATTATGATCGAGACACTAATTTCATCAAAGACGCGAATAAAACTCTTACTGAAGTTTTTTCTGAACGCTAAAACCACCTCTTATTTGCGTGGCTTAGAACAAGAGTTTGGAGATTCTTCTAATTCAATAAGAGTGGAATTAAATCGGTTTGAAAAAGCCGGAATGCTTAGTTCTTACAATCAAGGGAATAAAAAATTCTTTAAAGCCAATACAGAGCACCCTTTGTATAAGGAGGTACATAATATCATCTTAAAATATATTGGGGTAAACGATATTATTGAAAAAGTAGTAGAACGACTCGGAAAGGTCAATAGGGTTTTTTTAACAGGATCCTTTGCAAAAGGAATTGATGGAAGAATTATTGATTTGATTTTTGAAGGAGACATTGACAAGAATTATTTAATTCAATTGATTGAGAAAGTTGAACCCATCATTAAGCGAAAAATCAGATACATTATTTATACGAAAAAAGAGTTGGAGATTTCTTCTTTCAAGGAAGAGGGAAACGACATTCTATTATTATGGTCAAAAGAATGAGTGATGTTGCAGGAATATTTAAATAAAAATAAAAAAATCTCTGTGGTAGGTCTTGGCTATGTCGGACTGCCACTTGCTTTATGCTTTGCTGAAAAATTTAGCGTAATAGGCTTTGATATTAATGCGGCAAGAATAAAATTGATGCAAGAAGGAATGGATCCTTCCAAAGAGTTAGAGCCTTCCGCTTTTGAAAATAAAGATATCAGCTTTCATTCTGACCCAAGTGTATTGGCTGAGGCAAGCATTCATATCATTGCTGTCCCTACGCCGGTAGATCATCATAAGGTGCCCAACTTAAGAGCATTGGAGTCGGCATCGACCATGGTAGGAAAAGTATTAAAACCAGGAGATCTAGTAGTTTATGAATCTACCGTATATCCTGGATGCACCGAAGAGTATTGTCTGCCACTTTTAGAGAAGCACTCTGGGTTGAAGTTGGGAGAATTCATGTTAGGCTATTCGCCAGAAAGAATTAACCCAGGCGATAAAGAACATACAATTGAAAAAATATTAAAAGTAGTAAGTGGACATAACGATGAAGCTTTGGAGCTTAGTGCTACATTGTATGAATCAATAATTACTGCAGGTATTTATAAGGCTAAAACCATCAAAGTAGCCGAAGCAGCAAAAGTTATAGAAAACACACAACGAGATATCAACATAGCTTTTATGAATGAGCTGTCTATCATTTTTGATAAAATGGATATAGACACTTCAGCAGTATTAGAAGCGGCTTCTACCAAATGGAATTTTTTAAAATTCTTTCCAGGTTTAGTAGGTGGTCATTGCATAGGAGTAGATCCTTATTACCTAGCCTATAAGTCTGAAAAATTGGGCTACAGCCCACAAATGATTTTAAGTGGAAGAAGGATTAACGACGGTATGCCATCTTACATTGCTAAAAAATTGGTGCAGTTGCTGATCAAGAAAGAAAAGAATGTGAGCAGCTGCAGCGTGCTTGTAATGGGTATTACATTTAAGGAGAATGTTTCTGATATCCGTAATTCCAAGGTAGCTGATTTGTACCATGAATTAAAGGACTTTTCACTCTCTGTAGATATAGTTGATCCATTTGCGAATAAAGAAGAGGTTTTTGAAGAATATGGAATCAATATTGCAACAGATAAAGGGACAGATTATGATGCCATAATCGTAGCAGTAAGCCATGATGAGTATAAAGCACTTGATGAAAGCTTTTTCGTTGATCACATGAATGCTGCACCTATTTTACTGGATTTAAAAGCTATGTATTCTTTTGAAAATCCGCCATTTGAATATTGGAAATTATAATGTTAGAAAAAGATTCTCAAACTGAATGGTATGCCATTTATACGAAGTATAAATGCGAAAAATATGTGGTTGATAAGCTGAATAAGAAAGGCATAGAAGCATACGTGCCTTTACTAAGCTCTTGGAAATCTTATGCCTCAAAGAAGAAGAAGGTTTCTATTCCTTTGATTCATAATTATGCTTTTGTAAAAATTAATAAAAAACAACACATAAAAGTCTTAGAAACAGACTACGTGCTAGGGTTTGTATGCTTCGAAAGAGCCAGAGCTGTAGTTAAAGAATCGGAAATAGCATTGTTGAAGAGAATTACGGGTGAAGTTTCTGATGTGAAAATTGATAAAAGAGAAAATTTAAGAAAAGGAGAAGAAGTAGAAATTATATCAGGGAGCCTTACCGGAGTCAAAGGCCTCTTAATTGATTTCAAAGGGAAGAAAGAATTATTAATAGAATTGACTTCAATTGGGTATCACCTTCGAATGAATGTTGATATCAATAAAGTACAAAGTCTTTCAAAACCGAATCTCGTCTAGAAACGGTCAAAAAGGCGCACAATACCAGACTTAAGTCCTCGACTTATCATGGGCGAAGCCTATTTTTTAAATTTTTTGCGAATAGATCCTCTTGGGACAAATTGCCAAGCTCTTTCATGCAAATAATAAAGAAGCAGCTTTACAAAAAATTCAATACCTGCAACAGTAACAGCGGTCTCCATTTCACCCGTGGTTAAGTAGGTTATGATTAATATGGTCGTTGAAGCTATTATCCTCCAGGTTAATCCTTTTAAAATCGATCTTAAATGTGATTCTTTTTGGATAGTGTCGTTCATTTCTAATACTTTTGCGTGAAATTAAAATTATTCCTACAATATTTTGAATAAAGAAATATATCCAATCTTCGATCAGCTAGTAAGCAGAGAAGAACGCGAACAACAACTCAACCAAAAATCCAAAGTTTTTTGGATGCTAGGACTCTCTGGATCTGGCAAAAGTACCGTCGCTAAAGCCTTCGAAAGAAAACTTTATCAAGAAGGTTTTTTCGCTCAAATGCTAGATGGAGATAATATACGATCTGGTTTGAATAGCAATCTGGGTTTTAGTCAAGAAGACAGAAAAGAAAATATTAGAAGAATTGCAGAAATAGCAAAACTATATATGAATAGTGGAGTTATAACTGTTGTTTCTTTTATCAGTCCTACTATAGCCATAAGAGATATGGCAAAGTCCATTATTGGACCGGAGAATTTTATTGAAGTATTTGTGAATACTCCACTTGAAGTGTGCGAAGAAAGAGATGTCAAAGGCTTGTATAAAAAAGCCAGGAATGGAGAGATCAAAGATTTTACTGGGATAAGTGCTCCCTTTGAAGCACCAATAAATCCAGATATATTAATACCAACTCATGAAATGGAAATACACGAAAGTGTATCTACTTTATATACATTTGCAAAACCATTAATAAGCAATAAATAACTAATGAATTATCATTTAAATCATTTAAAAGAGCTTGAATCTGAGTCCATATTTATTTTAAGAGAAGTGGCTGCTCAATTTCAGAATCCAGTGCTCATGTTTTCAGGTGGAAAGGATTCGATCCTAATGACTTATTTAGCAGAAAAAGCATTTTTCCCTGCTAAAATCCCTTTTCCCTTATTGCACGTTGACACAGGACATAATTTTCCTGAAGCTATAAAATTCCGAGATGAATTAGTTGAGCGACTAGGAGTAAAATTAATCGTTGGATCAGTACAACAAGCCATTGATGATGGCAAAGTAGTAGAAGAAACAGGTTTCAATGCAAGTAGAAATGGATTACAAACGGCTGTACTCCTCGAAGAACTTGAAAAAGGAAAATTTGATGCTGCCTTAGGTGGTGCAAGAAGAGATGAAGAAAAAGCCAGAGCAAAAGAAAGATTTTTCTCTCATAGAGATGAGTTTGGTCAATGGGATCCAAAAAATCAAAGACCAGAACTTTGGAATCTTTTTAACGGCAAGAAAAATATAGGAGAACACTTTAGAATCTTCCCTATTAGTAATTGGACAGAATTAGATGTTTGGCAATACCTAATGCTTGAAAAAGTAGATTTACCAAATCTTTATTACGCACATACAAGATCATGTTTCAAAAGAGATGGTATCATATTAGCGGATTCTGATTTTATCAATAAGAGACCTGAAGAAGTATGTGAAGACATGCAAGTGAGATTTAGAACCATTGGTGATATGAGCTGTACAGGTGCGAGTTTATCCGATGCAGATACTTTAGAAAAAATTATTGAAGAAGTAGCTACTACAAGAATCACTGAAAGAGGAGGAAGGTCAGATGACAAAAGATCTGAAACATCTATGGAAGACCGTAAAATTCACGGGTATTTTTAATCAATCAACTTATCAATTAATTTATGTCACATAATATAGAAGATTACGAAAAAATGGAATTACTGCGGTTTACAACCGCAGGAAGTGTCGATGATGGGAAAAGTACCCTAATCGGTAGATTACTCTACGATAGTAAATCCATTTTTGAGGATCAATACGAACAAATAAAAGCAACAAGCGAACGCAGAGGTGAAGAAGAAGTGAATTTAGCCCTTCTTACAGATGGTCTAAAATCTGAAAGAGAACAAGGGATTACGATCGATGTTGCTTACAGATACTTTGCCACGCCAAAGAGAAAATTTATCATTGCAGATACACCAGGTCATATTCAGTATACACGAAACATGGTTACGGGTGCATCTACTGCTAATGTTGCATTGATTCTAATTGATGCAAGAAATGGTGTAATCGAGCAAACGAAGAGACACGCGATCATTGCTTCGCTTTTGCAAATTCCTCACTTGGTGGTTTGTGTGAATAAGATGGATCTTGTTGATTACAAAGAAGAAGCTTACGAGAAAATTAAAGATGATTTTTCTGAATTTGCCTCTAAGCTAGATGTTAAGGATGTTGACTTTATTCCAATCTCTGCATTGAAAGGAGATAACGTTGTTCACAAATCTGAAAAAATGGATTGGTTTGGAGGAACGACCTTAATGTACTACTTAGAAAATGTACATATTGGAAGTGATCACAATTTAATCGATGTAAGATTTCCAGTTCAGTTTGTAATTAGACCTTACAATGATGAGTACCATGATTATAGAGGATATTCAGGAAGAGTAGCAGGAGGAAGTTTGAGAAAAGGAGACGAGGTAATGGTTCTACCTTCTGGATTCACTTCGAAGATCAAGAAGATTGACTCTTTTGATGGAGAATTATCAGAGGCTTTTCCTCCCATGTCTGTTACCGTATTATTGGAAGATAATATTGATATCAGTAGAGGAGATATGATTGTTCGGGTAAATAATTTACCAGACAATTCTCAAGATATAGATATTATGATCTCGTGGTTTAGTGAAAAGCCCCTGGCTTTAAATGGAAAGTATACCATCCTTCATACAACCAAAGAGGCAAGATGTATCGTAAAAGATATAAAATACAGATTGGATATCAATACGCTGTCCAGAGACTTGGAAGACAAGGAAATCAAAATGAATGATATTGCAAGAATAAGCTTGCGAACAACGCTTCCATTATTTACGGATCCATACAGACAAAATCGTATCACAGGCTCTATCATACTCGTAGATGAAGGCACCAATAAAACTGTTGGAGCTGGAATGATTATTTGATGAGAAACGATATACAAATGGTTGACCTGAGATCTCAGTATCTCAGGTATAAAACTGAAATTGATATTGCCGTTCAAGAAGTTATGGACAGCTGTTACTTTATCGGAGGTCCAGCGGTTAAAAACTTTGCCCAAAATTTATCTAATTATTTAGATGTAGCACATGTCATTCCATGCGCGAATGGCACAGATGCTCTGCAAATTGCCTTAATGGCCTTGGACTTAAAACCAGGCGATGAGGTAATCGTACCTGCATTTACTTATGTAGCAACGGCAGAAGTGATTGGTCTTTTGGGCTTGGTGCCTGTGATGTGTGACGTAGATCCTATCTCTTTTAATTCGAGCCTTAGTGATTTTAAAACGCATTTGTCCCCAAAGACTAAGGCAATTGTTCCTGTGCACTTGTTTGGTCAATGTGCAGATATGAAAGACATCATGGAATGGGCGAATGAAAATGATTTATACGTCATTGAAGATAATGCTCAAGCCATAGGCGCTAATTATTTTGGTTATGATGCTCCTAAAAAAGCAGGCACCATTGCACATATAGGTACGAGTTCTTTTTATCCTTCTAAAAACCTTGGGGCATATGGAGATGGAGGAGCGATCTTTACCAATGATGATGATTTAGCGAAAAAAATTCAAATGATCGCGAATCATGGTCAGAGCAAAAGATATTATCATGACATGATTGGCTGTAATTCGCGCTTGGATGCAATCCAAGCAGCAGTGCTTAATGTCAAGCTAAAATATTTGGATGAATTTTGCGATTTAAGACGCGCCGTGGCCACACAATACGATCACGCATTAGAAAATTTGAATGAAATTGAAATTCCTAAAAGGTCTTCATATTCCACTCATGTCTTTCATCAATACACTTTGAAAATTAAGCATGGGAAAAGAGACCAATTAGCTAGTTACTTGTCTGAAAAGAACATACCTAATTCGATCTTTTATCCATTGCCGCTTTACAAGCAAAATGCATTTGCAGAACATTTTAAACATATACTTCCAGTCACAGAACAACTGTGCCAAGAGGTTTTATCTATACCCATTCATCCAGAATTAAAAGAAGATCAAATAGCCTATATTACTGATAGTGTGAAAGAGTTTTTTTTAAATGTGAGCTAAAAATCAGCTAGCAATATTTTTCCAGATTGAATTTTCCTAGACAGTTTTTATTTACAAATGATCTTACTGTCGAAAAGGCAAATTGGAATAGATTTGAATTTAAAGAACTAGAGGCACAGGTATTATATGATGACCGACTAGAACTTACACATTTCTTTGATGAAGAAACAAAGCAAACTGGAATTTTGCTGGGCTTTTTTATTCATAATGAATATCCAGAGCATTCAAACAAAGCATTACTGCAACATATATTAAAGCGATCAAGAACATCTATTGATTTTTCATTTATAGATCGATTAAGCGGAAGATTCGTTTTAATAATTCATCAAAAAAATAAAACTATAATATTAAACGATCCTTGTGCGCTAAGAAGTGTTTTTTACCATAAGCAAAAAGAGCATTTTTATTTAGCCTCTCAACCAAATATTATAAAGCAACATACGGAACTCATTTTAAAGCCAAGATATGAAGCTGCTCAAATGAAAGCGTATTTTGCAGAAGAAAAAGAGTATTGGCTTCCGGGATCAATCAATATTTATAAAAATGTAAATCGAATTTTACCGAATCATTATTTAGATTTAAATACATTTTTATTACAACGGTTTTGGCCATCTAAAACGCTAGAAAAAACCAGTTTTAAAAAAGCAAAATCCCAAGCATTTAATCACCTTAAAAAGGCAATGTTTGCAATCGCTCAGCGACATAAACTTGCTGTAAGTTTAACTGCTGGATATGACACAAGACTTATTTTAGCGGCAAGTAAAAGCCTTGCAAAAGATCATTTATATTATTCACTTATTTATGATGATGTAAGTGAGGATAATGCTGATAATATTATTTCTGAGAAAATAGCTTCAAAATTTTCTCTGGAATATCGAAAGATTAATTGTATCACAGATACTGATCTTGATTATACAAGAATCCATAATGAAAAATATTATTTAGGAAGAAAATTCCTTGCAGAGGCTCTGCCAGGATTAATTAAAAACTTCCCGAATAATGTACTGGCGATCAAAGGAGATTGCCCTGGAATTTCCAAGAATTTTTATAAATCAAATAAGTCAGAAGAAGAAATA
>CALGNN010000206.1 GCA_937961455.1 uncultured Saprospiraceae bacterium | reverse complement strand
TTTGACTAATCTGGATAAGGCTTTTATTTTAGATAAGAATACATTTGGCTTTATGGGTTTGGCGATAAAATCATCGCCTCCTATTCCTAAAGCTGCAACTTGTGTATAATCTTCTTTTCTTGCAGTAAGGAAGGTAATAACTGATTTGTCGAATTTTTTGTTTTCTCTGATTAGGCCACATAGTTCAATGCCATCCATTTCAGGCATCATGATATCCAAAACAAAAATGTCTGGAACCGTTTTTTCAGCGATTTCTAAAGCTTCAATTCCGTTGGAAGCCGTCAGCACCTCGTATCCTTCCTTTTCTAAATTAAATTTTAGAATTTCAATAATATCAGGCTCATCATCTACAAGTAATATTTTCATAAAGAACAAATTTGATTGCAAGCTGCAATTGCAGCGTAAATTACTTTGAGCTTAGCATCGCTATGCAAAATCTATATTAAGTTATTGTTATTTATTTTTTTGTTTGGATTCCCAAACGCGCAAGGAATCACTAGCTGCTCGTACATACTCAAACATATTTTTTGGATTTTGTTTCAATAGATCCAAGTTTTTTTTGATCTCTTCTTCACTTACTCCATGGATTTGAGATATCTGTTGATTGTAAATCTTTTGTAAACTATCAGATCGTAGGGAGTCCAAATTCTCTAAACTCGCTTCTGCGAAGTGTAGATCCGCAATAATGAGAATCAGCTTTTCCTTCTCTATAGTCAAGGACTCTTCCTTCTTAACACATGCTATGAAGCACATGAGGCCGAAAAAAATTACGAAAGAAGACTTCTTCATACAAATTGTTTTGGATATAAAAATTCTTTGACTTTACAATGTGAAAAATCAAAAGAGGACCAATCTTCAATTTCCGCTTCGACCATTAAAACGGCTGCTGTAGGAACGTTATCAACAGCAAATCCAGGAATCATATTGGCGATGCTAGTAGTGCAAGGGTTATGTCCGAATATAGCGACACTTTGTAATTGGGGGCCAAAATTTCTAATGATATTTTGTACAGTTTGCGGCTCTGTGAGATAGAGTGCTTTCGTTATCACAATCTTATCTTGGTCATAGGCATATGCATTAGCGAATGTTTGAGCCGTTGTAAGGGCTCTTACCGCACTGCTACTTACAATTGCATCGATATCATTCATTCTTGCGACTAATTGCTGTGCCATAAAAGGGGCGTCTCTTTCTCCCCTATCATTTAATGGTCTATCGTGGTCGCTCAATTGCATGTTAGACCAACTGGATTTAGCATGCCTTACAAAAATCAAAGTCTTCATTAACGCTAATTTACCATAATAAAAGAACGAGTTAAAATCCAAGCAATAGAATTAAATTACATTTATTCATCAGAAAATGCTCTTATTGCTTTCACCCGAGTTATATTAGAAGTTTTGTTTGGTTTTTTCATAAAAATCTAAATCCTCAGCTTCTAAATGCTTAAACTTGGCCTAAGTCAATTAGAAAAACAAATCACTGAAAAGCGTCTGCTTGAAGTTGAAAACTTAATCGATCGCAAAGCAGTGGTTGCCCTTGTGCAACAAGAAAAAAATCTTTGGATTGCGCAAGTTGAAGATGGGCAAACATATGAAGTTGAGATTTTCATGGTGGGTCAAAAAACCAATAAATACACCTGTGATTGCAAGCAAGAAAAGCCTTGCCTTCACATCATCACTTCTTTATTCGAAATAAGAAAGAAGAAACCTGTCAAGAAAAGTGCTCCTCGCAAAAAGCCTGTTCCAAGAAAGCGCTTTGAAAAACTAAATATGGCGTCGCTCTTTCATCAGATCAAGAATGATGATATTATTTCCTTTGTCAGAAGCTATTCTAGCAAGGATAAGAAATTGCAAATGGCCCTTAAGACACGCTTTATCAGTGAGGTTCATCTAGACAGTGTTGAAAATAAGTATGCGATATTTTTAAACAGTCTTTCAAGAGATGCCTTTGATGAAAATTGGAAACCTTCAGCCAGCTATTTCAACAATTTAAAATATGTCATTCGCGAATTTTTTAACCACTTCGATGATGCCATTAGTTTAAAGAATTATGCTGAGGCTCTAGATATTCTTGAAGCCTCTTTTCCAAAGATCAGTTTTGCCAATAATTCATTTCCAGAAAAAACGCAGTTTACCCAAGAAGACTGGAAAAAAATCCATGGATACTTTAAAACATTCATCGATCATGCTGATGTGCCAGAACTGAGAAACAAACTCTGGTCCTTAGGTCTTGAGTTATTTACTATGAAGCATTACAGTTACCGGGAACTGGATCTTCATATGGCGCAGCTCTTGAGAAATTTGTCTAATGAAGATGACAAAATACAATCACTGTTAGAAGCGATACTTTCTAAGCTGGATATGCATATTAGGCAGAAAAGCTTCCCTCGTGATTTGTCCATTCTTATTGCTTTAGCATTTAATTATGCTAAGATTCTTAAAGACGATCTCAGTATGCAATTATGGATCGAAAAATGCTCAGACTATTTTCCTTCAGAGACATCAAGATATCTCAAAAACTATTATGAGCTAAATGACTATAAAAGCTCCACGAAGCTTTCTAATAAGTTTATGCAGCACAAAAATGTCAAATCCTTTGTGAAAAACCATGTGGCTGAGTTTCAGTTTAAATTGGCCATGGATAACTATCAAGAGAAGGAGATCATTAAATTTGGAACTTACCTAATTTCCCAAAATTTCAATTTAACACTAGCCACTCAATTGAAGAATGATCATCCGAAACTTTGGACAAAAATTTTCAAAAACTTAACGGCTGACCTCAGCAACATATCGGACAAACTTGCCATCGAACTCTACTTATTAAATGAGCAATATGATTTTGCTTACAAGTATTTAGAAATAAAAAATGAACTTGATTTCATTTTCGAATATGATCATAGATTTCCTGAAAGTCACGAAGCGAAAATCTTCACTTTGTATGCAAACTATTTAGATGATTATATACAATCCCATTTAAGTCCTTATACACAAAACATGTGTCACAAAGTTTTGAATCACTTAAGTAAAAATGAAATGACAAAAATTCGGACTCAAATTGTCAAACACCTTGAGACGAATCATGAAGATTTTGATCTATTTAAAACGGTATCATTTAAGCCCTTATAATACTTTAATATCAAATGTTTAAATAAGTGCCATTTAAAAGCTACATTTAGAGAGAAACTATAAAAATTAGACAGTTGGTATCTAAGAAGTTAACAAGGATATAATTCCAAAAAACTACAACTTAATCCAACTATTTGAAAATAAGTAGCGGATCATTTCACCAGAAATGATCCGCTTTTTTTTGTATTCCTGCAATAAAAAAGGGTATAACAAAATCGTTATACCCTTGAAGGAAATTACTCCCTTATCTTTTATCGATTGTTATCTGATAATCGTAACTTTTTTACTTGCTACTTTGTCACCAGAAATGATATTTACAAAATATACTCCTTCAGCGTAATTACTGACGTTGATGGTTTCTTGATTATTACCAGCAATCAATTGTGTTTGCTTACTTGAAACAACTTGTCCTAATTGGTTCATAAACTCGATACGTACATTCATACTTTCAGTAGAAACAATATCAAGATTGATAAAATCAGAAGCTGGATTTGGACTTAATCCAATACCTACTTCTAATACATTATCTCTAACACTTGTCAAGCCTTCTCCATTAAGATCTTTAATAGATTGAATGGCAAAATCTTCCGTATCAGAATGGATGGTATTCCCTTCGTGATCGATTACTGAGTATCCACCTGTTCCTAAGATACCATCACCATAGTAATCTG
>CALGNN010000205.1 GCA_937961455.1 uncultured Saprospiraceae bacterium | reverse complement strand
AATATTATGTCGTAAGATTTTAAAGTCTTCTTGGAGTTGTGCAACACTCAGCAATTTTTCTTGTGCAATTGAAGCATGACTTGTGAGTAAAACAATAAGAAGGATTAGGGCTTTTATTCGTTTCATTTTTGATTAATATTAAGTCTAGGATCGTACCTATGCTTAACAACGAATTAGCCCTATAAATGTTACAAGACATTTACATTGTACTAAGAATAAAGTGAATTCCTTTTGTTGATCAGTGCATGATGGCAACATCTCCGTGCAACATTTTGGATTTTATTTTTCCGCATTGTTCAACATCATATTTGATAAGCCATACATAAACACCTGTCGCACATTCCTTGTTTTTGAATCTTCCATCCCAAGCTTTATCTACACTATCGGAAATATAAACAAGATCACCCCAACGAGAGAACACTTCCATTCTGAAATTTTGAATTGGCATGTTTTGACTATAAGACATCGTAAATTCATCATTATTACCATCTCCATTTGGAGTGAAAATATTAGGCACATATACACTATTTTGAAATTCCTCTGGCCAAGTGATATCCCAACTGAAATCCATGCTCGAACATTCATTGGAGACGGTTAGCTCATATATTCCTTCTTCATGTATTTTTATTTGATCAGTTGTATCCCCAGTGCTCCAAGTAAATTGTAAATCCTCTTGATCGTCGTTGGTAAATACTGACAGCTTTATTCTTTCTTCTTCGCAAAGAACTTTGGGTTCATTTTCTGTTACTAAAATATTTTCCATCTCTTCGATGATTACGTCTACGATACTTTCACAAGCATTTTGATCTTTAACTATGATTTGATAAAATCCTGGTGAAAGATTATCAAAGCTCGCCTCATCTTGGAAGACTCCACCATTAAGCGCATATAGATAGGCTCCATCTAACATTAGGTTTATGCTACCTGTTGCTGTTGAAAAACAAGATGCTGAAAGCTCCATATCAATATTATCTAAGGGAATACATTGATTATTCAATGGAAAATCTTGGATTAATTTTTCATCACAATTTGTGAAATTGAAGAAGTAAAAAAGATCTGTATTTACAAGTTCTAAATTTAGGCCTTGAGTGTCAATTTCAATTACACCCTCTGTAAGTTCATCAATCGCTACAAGGTATTCACCATTTGCATCCGTTTCCAGTGTATCTATAATGGTATTACCACTCGTAATATAGATCGTAACATCCTGAAGTAAAATTTCCCCAAGATCATGAACACCATTATTATTTTCATCGAGAAAAACGATTCCCGTCATTTCTCTTAATCCTGGTGCTAACTGCACATCCAAAATATTTGAAGTGTCAATACATCCATAGATATTTTCTGCAATGAGTTGGTAGGAGCCAGCCTCGGTAATAATCAAATCTGCTATTTGACCTTCTGGTGCTGGAATAGCATTGCCATTAAATAACCATTGGTAATTCGAGGCATTAAGTGCACCTACATTGCAAAGAGTATCTGGTAAACATAGTTCTATGCATCCTTGCATAAAATAAGAAAGGTCTGGTTTAGTATGGATGTTTAGAGAGTTGCTTGCTGTTGTACATCCTAAAGGACTTTGAGCAGTTACAAAATAGCTTCCAGGAACAGAACTTGTTATGGAAGTTCCGATATTTCCATTATTCCAAAAGTATTGCAGATCAGGATCTGGATTATCTACATTAAAAGTGAATAGGGATCCCTCGCACACGTCTGTCTGATTTGTGCTTATTATTGGAGCAACAGGACGAGGATGAACGACTAAGGTAAATTTTTCAGATTCGAAAACACATCCAGTAGTTTGATGTGTAAGCTCAAGATACAGTTCATAAACTCCTGGATTTTGTACACCAAGATTCGCAGGGTAGGCGACACTGTTTGAATAACCATTAGACCATTTTACATCATAATCTGCTAAGAAGCTATGTGCGAAATAGAATAAATCGCCTTGGCATACTTCCATTTCATTTCTATATAAATCTATACTAGAAAATCCATCCGTTACATATCCCAATATTTCAGAGAAGGGTTTGGGTATGACATCAATGGCAACAGGATCAGGTACATAGGCACAGGAACTTCCTCCATAGACACTCACGCTATATAGTCCGGGTTCTGCTACCTTGATCGTGTTTCCAATTGCACCATTTGACCAAACATAAACATTGCCTCCAGTCGGTGCTGTAAGTTGAATACTATCACCTTCGCAAATAGGCAAACTTTGGTCTAAAGTGATTGAGCCACTAAGATTATTATCCGTGATTTCAATAGTTTTTGTTAGGGTCGATGAACAGCCAAAAATATTTTCTGTAGTAAGAGATACATCATAAAATCCAGGACTGTTAAATTGATGCATACTATGATCGGCTGTAGATTGATTTAAACTCCCTGATGAGGGATCACCAAAATTCCAAACCGTATTAAGGCTGCTAGAAGAAGGACTGCTCAAAAACTGAACAGCTTCATTGCTACACAAACTGCTAGAAAAGCTAAAATCTAAAACCGGGCCTTCTTTTACTTCCACTTCTTTAGTGATTTCAGATTTACATCCAGTGTTGGATTCTACGGTTAGTGTGACTAAGTATTTTCCAGGTAAATTGTAAATGTGTTTGGGTTCTGCCAAAGAGGATGTATTATCTGCACCAGAGGCAGGGTCCCCAAATACCCACTCATGAGATACAATACTTCTATCTGCTAAATAGGTGCTATAATCTTTAAATGAAAGTTCTTCCATCGCACAAGCTGGTATGTAATCGAAGTCAGCTACCACAGGAACCTCTATAGATTTCCAACGACCCCAAGCACAAAAAACCGCTGGATTGTCTAAAGATCTTACATTACCAAGAAGAATCACATCATAAAAACCCGCTTGGGTAAATGTGTGATTGGGATTCGGATTGTTAGAGACATTATTTGTACTAAATGGATCTCCAAAATGATATTCTAAAGAGCCTATTTCAAAATTCACTGATTCATTAGTAAAGGAATAGGTATTGCAAAATGCACTCTGATTAAAACTAAAGTCGATCGTACCATCGAGTGTGCACGCAGGTGCGGGAATTCCTGGCCCACCAGGACAGTCTTCTATTGCTGGACAACAAATGGTTATAGCCATTGCATTGGATGTGCTTACACAACCATTGATGGTGGTAGACTCAAGGGTATAGATGCCCGACTCAAAAACATGTATGATCTCCAAATTTGAGGCAAAAGGGACACCATCCTTAAACCACTCATAACTTAATCCTTCAATCGTATTAAAAGCATAAATTCGAATGCCTGTTGGAGGGCAGAAAAATCTTGGATCTGGACTCGATATTCTTATTTGTGGTGCCTGATGTGTATCAATGAATATATTTTCTTTAGAAATACAACCATCAACCGAAGTCTGTTCCAAATAGTAAAATCCTGGAGGCACTTCTGAAATGGCATCGGTACTTATGATATCATCTAATTCATTTCTGATTTCAATTTGTGCCCCTGCATCTAAGACTACATTTATTTCAGCCAGTGTGCCTTCACAGACTGCTGCAGGATGACTTACATTAATTGCTTGTGATGGATTTACCGCTACATCCATTTGTAGGTTTTGCCCACAATGATCAACGCTTACTTTATGTGTGCCTGGCAGGTGCCAAAGTACTTCAATAGTATTTTCGTTTTGTAAAATGGTGCCAGCTTCTGGAGGAGTGATGAGCCAATTAGTACTTATTTCATTAGAAGTAGCAATGGCATATTGGGCAATTTGATCAACACATGTTTCATTAGCACCCATAAGATCTGATGCAGAAATAGTTTGTACATCTAATTCTAACAAACCAGAAGAACAAGAATTTAATTCGTCTGTGATAAAAATACTAATCTCATAAGGACCATCGGAAGTCCACTGGTATAAGGTTTTTGAGCCATAGTTAAATGTACTTGTACCTCCATCATTAAAAACCCAAGTTACACGGTGGTTGATATTATCTACAGGGTAAGCATACTCATACCATACATTTTTACAAATATTTAAAGGACCCTCTATGTTTGCAGGTGTATTCGGTGATTCGGTAACGCTAATGAAACCGACTTCTTCTTTATTACAAAATGCCCCACTAGTTTCAATCGCGGTAACCGTAAATAAACCAGCATCTGCAAAAATGAAAGAGATAAAGGATTCATTTGATTCTGAAAAAATCAAATTATCAAGCTCATCATGGACGGTCCAATCTACTGGAACATTTTCCCAATCTGGTGTTAGTGCTGAGACAAAATAATTCGATCCTGTGCAAGCGTTGCTAGAGCCCGTAATTCGAAATCGATCTTCCAATAGAACTTGCAGTGTATCTGTTCCACCACAACCTAGCAAACAATTCTCATAATTAACAATGATTGTAGCTTCATCACTACCATACGATTCTTGCCAATGTACTTCAATTTGATTACTTCCTTGCCCACTTTCAATGTATCCATTTCCTAGGACGGTCCATTGATAATCAACTCCATAAAAGGATTGGACTTGGTAAAATTCATTTGTCTCTTTACAGCTAATCGTAGGCCCTTCGATAACAGGGTCGCCATTGCTGATAATTGGAATTTGCACCAAATTCTCTTCTTGGCAGATAGGATTAGAACATCCTGCAGTACTTAGACCTATGGTTCCAGTTGGTCCTTGATTCCAGACGACTTCTATAAAATCATCGGCGACTCCACCTCCTGAAATAATGCTTCCTTCAGAACTAATGGACCAATTATATTGCGAGCAAACATCCGAAGCAAAATACATTTGACTTTCCCCTGCACATGAACTGCCAATACAATCTATCTTAGGTCCGGGATTTGAAGTAACTTCTATTTGATAACTGATGGTATCATAACAAGAACATTCTGTGCCGCCTATAAATAAGACATCATACAATCCAGCATTTTCAAATTGGAAGATGGCTTCATTTTGATTTGCAAATTGTCCATCTGAACTCTGCCATTCAAAGTAATTTAAGTCAGTTCCTGTTCCAGTTAAATAAATGGATTGCCCAATACATATCGGGTCATCGGTAGAACTTTGAATACTAAGGTCTAATTTTTTTTCTATCGTAATACAGTACTGGATGGAGTCTGCACAACC
>CALGNN010000204.1 GCA_937961455.1 uncultured Saprospiraceae bacterium | reverse complement strand
TCGGTTCTCAAAATATTCATATATCCACCGACTTAAATGAATTAATTACAGAAGATATATCTGACAAAAGGGAGTTCATGGTAAAAGTTTGGTATCCTGCGAAAGTAAATCAAGAGCCAAAAGAAGCCTATTCAAATGCTGATGAACAAAAAGGATTTGCACGAAAATACGGTTTACCAGAAAACACATTTAGCTATTTAAATAAAATTAAGACCCACACTTTTATTAATCCAAAGCTTTGTGATGGACGATTTCCAGTCTTAATATTTTCTCACGGTTATCAATCAAATGCAACAGAGTACTATGCATTATTAGAAGAAATTGTTAGCCATGGTTTTATTGTATTTAATATAAATCATACTTATGAAAGTACAGGTTCCTTATTCAATTTTTGAGGCCTCTTGGGCAGATGGACTTGTATATTCACACGCCGGCAGCAACAACATGAATTTTTCAATTTCTTGGACCATGCCTGAAATGAATTTGGGAATTTTGATTAATAGCAATTCAAGCTCCAAAAATACAAGAGCAATATTTAGGGAAATTCGAAATGCTATAATTGCAGTCAGTAAATAATAAATACCATAAACATAGAACAACAATTAATCCATGAAAATAATAGGGTCTGCAGTACTTTTCATTTTGACAATTACTTTAGCCAATGGGCAAAATAATGAATCAACTTGGTACAGTGAGACTAACAATAATGGCATCATAATTCAAAATAGTTACCCAAAGGGTGGGCCTTATACTGGAGCGACTGAAAATCATTTTAACCATAGCTCCCTAGTATTTTTCACAAGGGTAGCTAATACCACAAATGAGGCAATAGAAATGACGATGAATTTCTCGGCTGATTCCATTGCAATACCAAATTCACCTGGCACTTACATGAAAATATTTCTTCCTTCAGACACCATGAGTTTTGAAAAAGAAAAGCTCTATAATTATGGGGTGTCTCATTTAAACTCTTTCAATACTCCTACTGGTTTTTGTAAAATAATTGAAGCTCATGAAGAATATCTCTTTTATGTAGTCACCATATTTTATCAGATATCAAAAGATTTAACCGACCAATATAGAGGTGGGAATCGAGCAGAACTTGTAATGGAGAATCAAGTGCTATATTATAACATGCTTCCTCAAATTCAGGCGCTTCCATGTGGCACTATTTTTAAATAAGAAAATCTTAAACACCTTTGCTATACATCTTTAAATAACTTAATTTAAGGAAATGAGTAGCAACATCACACTAAAAAAGAATCCTAAAATTGAATTTCATCTTCTTGATGATGGTTTTAAAGTAATTGATACTCGTACTGAAACCAATTCAGGCTATTATCTATATAGTGATTTAGTATCGGTAGAACTAAATAAAGCTTGGTTTCCCAAATTGGCAAAATACTTAAGAGCCCTTACATGGATCTTTAATGGAGTCCCGTTGTTTCCAGATGCAGATTCTTATAAGAAAGCAAATCTGATATTTCATTTTAATAAAACGAAACTCGGCATATGGTTAACCGACACCCATATGGCACATAATGCGAAACTTTTAGCGCAATTATTAGATCAAAAGATAAGTACATTCCATAAGAATAATCCTTTGAATGAAAATCTAAACAAACACAATGAACATAATTGAATTAATCCCAAGAAAAGGAATGGAAGATATTCACTTTGGAATGACCAGAGACGAAGTGAAATCAATTATGCTTGAAAAATATAAAGCTGGGAATTCAGAAAAACGGAATGAGGAAACTGAAATCTATTTTGATAATAGTCTTCAATTTTCATTCGAAAAAGATGACACTTTAACATTCATTGAAATATTTTCGGATCCTAAAATTGGCGTAAAAATTCTCGGAATTAATACTTGGGAAATTGATGGTAAGGAGCTATTGAAACTGCTGAATGAAAAAGACCAAATGAATGAAAGTATTTCAGAAGGAGGTCATAACCCTATTTTTCAAAACAACATCATTGCCTTGTATGAATTAGACGAGCAGTATGATGAAATTGGAAATTTTAATGGAGAAAAATGGGCAACCATAGGAATAGGAGATGATAGATATTATGAATCAGTTTGTAAGATTTATGATTAAAAAAATTTCTACTCAAACTTTGATATGAAGCTATCCACGAAAGCAAAAAAACTCTTTGATGAAATTAACAAGGAGACTACTAAACTAGGAGACCTTAGAAAAATTGCAAAAGAAATAAAAAAGGACCATGACCTGGCTATGGAGCTTTGGTCAACAGGTAAATTATTCCCTCGTCAATTAGCAATTTTAATTATGGATAAAAAACTTCTCAATCAAGAAGTGATAGACCAACTTGACAAAGACATTCAACAACATGATTTTAAAGAAAGAAATCATATTATGGATTGGTTGATGGCCAATCAGTTTGCTAAAGATAAAAGAATCGTTGCTCTTATGGATTCTTGGGAAAATAGCTCGTCAAATCTTCAGAGAAGGATTTTTTGGTATCACCAAGCTAGATTGAGATGGATGGGAAAAACTGACCAAAGCAATACAGAAGCACTTTTACACTCCATTGAAAAAAATATGTTAAACGAAGCACCTGAAGTTCAATGGGCCATGAATTTTACAGCTGGCCAGATTGGAAAATGGCAGGAAGCTTATCGCAAAAGATGTATTGCCATAGGAGAAAAAACTGGACTATATAAAGATGAGATTGTTCCAAGAGGATGTACACCAAGTTATCTTCCTGAATTTATTGCTATCGAAGTCGCCAAATTGAAAAAGTAAAACTTAATCAAACCAGCTATGTACAAAATTTTTCCGTGTTTATTCTTTCTTTTAGTACCATTTCATTTTTTGGCTCAAGAAGGAATAGAAACGGAAAATAATCTAGGGGTTCAAGATTTGGTTAAAAATGTATTCATTAAAGGAAACTGTAGAAATGTGAGTAACATCAGTTCCATTGGTAATGAGTCCATCAGTATTGGCGAATTTAAAAAGGGTGATGGTATTATTAATCTAGATGATGGGATTATCCTTTCAACAGGTGACATTGCTTTAGCCCAAGGACCCAACACAAGCAGCGAATCAAGTTTTTCTTTAAATACCTTGAGTACAGATTCTGACCTGAGTCAATTAGCAACCAGTATCCTATTTGATGCTACGGGTATTGAATTTGATTTTGTACCTCTGGATAGCAAAGTTACTTTTCGATATGTTTTTGCATCTGAAGAATATTGCGAATTCGTTGGCTCTAAATTCAATGATGTATTTGGATTTTTTGTGAGTGGGCCCGGCATTAATGGCCCATTTGAAAACAATGCTATTAACGTCGCAAATTTGATTAGTACCAATGAAGATGTGAGCATCAATACTGTGAATCACATAAACAATGTAAATTTTTACATTGATAACGTCGCAAACCTTGATGCCGAAAATTGTATGATTGATGCAAATCCAGTAGCGGAAGATTTCATTGAGTACGATGGTTACACCATTCCACTTACGGCATCTATTCAAGTCATCCCTTGTGAGACCTATCACATACGTTTAGTTATAGGTGATGTAGGAGATGACAATTTAGACTCAGCTGTATTTTTAGAATCTAATAGTTTTGATTTAGGGGAAGGCACTAGTGTGCGAGCAGAAGTGCCTGGCAGAGATGAACCCATTGCTTATGAAAGTTGTGCAGATGCACAATTTGTTTTCACACGAAGTGCATTAAGTGATATCAACCAAGATTACATTATTGATTTTAGTATCAGTCCAGATAGTGAAGCAATCAATGGAGTTGATTTCGAAGAAATTCCTTTGAGTGTAACTATACCCGCAGGAGAGACTTCCTTTATTTTACCAATCAGTCTTATTGAAGATAATATCATAGAAGGTCCAGAAAATTTAAAACTTATTTTAGTTTATGATTGTGACTGCATTGATCCAACGATTAGCGAATTGATTATTAATGAAGCCGAGGAGTTCTTCATAAATTTTGAAGAAATAAAGGTATGTGCTAATCAAGCTTTTAGCATTACTCCCAATATTATTGGAGGGGTCGCCCCATTTGACTATTTATGGGAAACAGGTGACAACACGGAATTCCTTCAGGCTAGTATTAATGAAGCAACATCTTATGGGCTTACAATAACTGACTTCTGTGGTAAATCAATTGAAACAACTGCATTCCTTCAAATTCAAGATATACCAGAGGCTTCATTAATGGGTACTTACAGTCTTTGTGAAACAGCAGATACTGGAATTCCTATTTTTATGGAAGGCAATCCTCCTTATATAATCGAATATAGTATTGACGGAGTTGAGCAAGATCCAATCGATAATATTTTAACCAATCCCTTTTATCTCATCACACCTAATGAAGGCAACTATGTGCTTACTTCTTTCAATGATGCTCATTGTGAAGGAACAGTGCTAGGAAATGCATTGGTTGAAAGTACTATTATTATAGAATCGGAAATTACGCCTCCTTCTTGCCCTAAAAGTCTTGATGGCAAAATTGAAATTATCGACCTAACTGTGATCACTCCGTTTACATTATCATGGAATGTTCCAACTGAAGATGATTATTTCTTGGACAAGCTAAAGGAAGAAATCTACATTCTTAGTATTACAGATGGTGATGGATGTAGCTATAAAAAATTCTTTGAATTAGAAGCTTCAGGAAATGAACTTAAAGATTGCGTCCCAATTTACATACCCAATATTTTTTCTCCAAACAATGATGGCATCAATGATATTTTTTCAATTTATCTCAATCCAGAAAGTGGTGTTGAAAGTGTTATTTCATTGCAGGTCTTTAATCGATGGGGAGCATTAATGTATGAGGAAACCAACTTTATTCCTGATAATGGTGCCACAGGCTGGAAAGGCGATTATCAAGGAAGCCCTCTAAATCCTGATGTATATGTCTATGTATTAAACATAGCTTTTGAAGATGGTAGCACGAGACTGGTAAGTGGAGATATAAGCTTAGTCCGATAGTAAAAAGTAAGTCACTCAAACCTTCTAAATAGACATTTTTCTGAAAAGTTACCTTAGTTTTTCTCAAAGCGGGTAGGGTTCAATAGTTCTCAATCGTATTGAGTATGTATTTTGTTTCTTATCAGATGATACACGGCAAGAGACAGCCACTCTGCACCTCTATCGCATTATAAAAAACGCCTAACAATGAATAAATTATTTCTCCTAGTTTGTCTTATAAGCTTACCTATCATATCAGCTTTTTCACAAGTAGCCGAAGTCCGACCACTAAGCGATAAAATTCTAGTCGTTCATTTTGACGAAGGTTTTATTGAACATGCTAAGCCCGGAGAAGACTTGAATAATGAAATTCCAAATGTCACACCTTTGGATATTAATACTGCAATTAACACTTCTAGCTATGCTTTACAAAGTAATGATGATAGCAATTATAGCATAAGTGAAAATCCAAATACGATTTATAGAAAATCAAAACCAACAAGCATAGCAAATCTCTGTGAAGGATGGGACTACCTCCCCTTCTTTAATGTAAATGGATGTGTTAATTCAAGTATTGATCATGCTAATGAACATTGGCTATACTTAAGTCTCCCTCATGCTTTAAAGCGAGGCGCATCCTATACCTTAAGTATCAATCCAATCATTGTGTCAGGCATAAGTGATATTAGCTTTGTGTTTGATGAAAAAGTCAATCGTTCAGATGCGATTCATGTAAACAATGTTGCTTATTCTACAGATGCCCCTGCTAAATATGGGTATGTATATCAGTGGATGGGCGATGGAGCCTCAATGGATTTATCTTCTTTTGATGGAAATCAATTTGGGCTCATTAATACCATCACTGGTATTGAAGAATTTACTGGAACCCTCAGCTTTCGTAAAGACGCATTTACCCCTGAGACTTATCGAAATGATACAGATGAAACACCTAATCAGAATTTTTTAGGTGCGGAAGTTTATGAATGTGATTTTTCAAATTTTAACAGCCCTGGTAGCTACATACTATATGTTGACGGGATTGGAAGTTCCTACCCCTTTGAAATATCTTGCAATGCTTTTAGAAAACCATTTGAATTGGTAATGAAAGGATTATATAATAATCGCAGCGGAATCACGCTGGACAATCCTACGACAGAAATTCTTCGTCCTGCACCCCACAATCCAATCATTACACCTGGCTTTAGCAACAAATTAAAATATACAACAACCATCATTTGTGAAGTGAGTGATGCTGATGCAAGCCTTGCTGATTCGACACTATGGTCAGATGGTATTCAAGGTGACTTAGAGGCATGGGGATGGTACCAAGATGCAGGAGATTGGGATGCCTACCAAAGACATTTTAGTGTGCCAGCACAACTCCTTCTTAGCTACGAGCACTTCCCAGAAAATTTCATTGATGGTCAATTAAATATTCCAGAAAGCAACAATGGTTTACCTGATATTCTAGATGAAGCTCGATGGCTAATTAGATTTTACAAAAGACTCAAAGATGAAACCGAACAAAAAAACTTTACTTCGGGAGGTGTTCCTGGTGGTAGAATATTTGGAGATCTTTGGGGTGAGGATTTGCCAAATGGTTTAGTGGAAGGTTCTTGGCAAGACAATGCACGCACCTGGGTTGTATCTGGGGAAGATGAAGCAACAACATTTTACTATGCTGCAGTAGCAGCAAATTTTCAATGGTTGCTAGATAGAGATGGCTTAACAGATCCAGAAAATATTGATTGGAAAACAGAAGCCATCAATGCATATACTTGGGCAAATAGTAATTATGATCCTGGTGCATCTTGTCATGATTTAAATCAATACTGGCTTAAAAACTATGCTTCAGCTTCACTCTATAGATTGACAGGTAGTACAAATTATAATAATGATTTTGTCAATTCATGGCTCGATAGTGGAATCGATATTAATAACGGCCTTCAAGTTCCTGAATCTTTTGGTGCTTACATCTATCAAGGAACATCCGCATTCACTAAAGATCCAACAACTTCAGCAGCGGTTCAATCTGTTATTGAAATAACTGCAAATTTCAATCTTGTTGACCATATCGATAACCGATCTTGTAGATGGGGAGGCAATCCCTACTTCCCTATGATCGTCGGTCATGCAACCACACCTTACATTTTTGAGGGAATTATGGCATATGCACTTTTAAAAGATATTAATCCAAATCAGGCGGACAAGTATTGGGAGAACCTTCATACCACACTTGATTATTTTCTAGGTACTAATCCGCTTCATATGACTTGGATTACTGGCCTAGGAGAAAAATCTCCAACGGGTGTTTTTCATTTAGACTCTTGGGCTTCTGGAGATGGTAGTATAAAACAAGGCATAGTACCTTATGGACCATGGAAAAAAGAAACTTTCTCCAATGCAGGTCCTTGGATGCATGACTGGGCAAGCCAATGGGTTTACCCACCAATAGATAACTGGCCCGGACACGAGCGTTGGTTTGAGCAAAGATCTGCGCCACTTACTGGCGAATTTACCATCAATCAAAATAGTGTAAATGCAGCAGCCGCTTATGGTGCACTTAGTGGAAAGTATAATTGTTCTGAGGTAACTGGAGTTCCAAACATTGCAGTGGATTCAAACTGTATGAAAATATTTCCCAATCCGAGTTTAGATTATTTTACGATTCAAGGAATACTTCCTGAATATCAAATCAAAGTCATTGATGCAGCAGGGGCTTTAATTTTAAATGTTCCAAACTTGGGAAGTGAGGCTACAATCAATCTAAATAACTTAGGCGCTGGGATGTATTTTGTCAAAATTGTAAATGCAAATAATAGTGCACTCTGTATTCAAAAGATCATCAAGATGTAACTCAGGATAAATTACTCTGAGGTGAGGTCAGCTATAAATTCTTTGTATTAAAATAAGGATAGTTACTATAGCGCAAGAAAGAAAATGCTATAAATCTTATTTCCATGAGTTTCATTTCATTTTTACCTGAATGAAAGTGATTCCATTTATATTTGATGTATTTTTCTAAAATAATTATCAAATTAATAGCATGACATATAATAAATTACAAGGGAAAAATGTGCTTATCACTGCTGGAGCACAAGGTATTGGAGAATCAATTACAAAACACTTTATTGAGAGCGGAGCAAATGTTGCGATTCATTATTTCTCCAGTGCCGATACGGCACAACAATTGGTAGCTGAGGCTAATGGCAAAGGATTAAAAGCAGTAGCTATTAGTGGTGACTTAACAAAAGAGGATGACGCAAATACACTCGTTCAGAAAACTGTTGAGGCACTTGGTGGTTTAGATATTTTAATAAACAATGCTGGATCACTAGTAGCACGTAATCTCTTAAGTGAAATTGAAACTGAATTTTGGAATAAAGTGATGGATATAAATCTTACATCCATGATGTTTGTCACGAGAGCTGCAGGACCTCATTTAGCAAAAAATGAAAATAGCAGTATCATCAATCTAGCCTCTCTAGCTGGACGGAAGGGAGGTCACCCTGGATCACTAGCTTATGCTACTAGCAAAGGAGCTATTTTGACCTTTACCAGAGCACTCTCCGTTGAGTATGGAGCTCAAGGCACTAGAGTCAATGCTGTGGCACCTGGATTAATACTTGGTACTGCATTTCACAATACACATACTACCAAAGAATCTGCCGCCAAAACAATTTCTGGTATTCCAATACAACGAGCTGGCAATTCAGCTGATGTTGCGAGAGCCGTTTTGTATCTAGCTTCCGAGTATGATGGTTTTATTACTGGTGCCACACTAGATATAAATGGAGGAGTCTATAATATGTAGACACCAAAATCCTAGTTTGTATACTTATGGATATAAAAGTGACTCAAAAATTTGATGATAATTATTATCAAGAATTTTATTCTGAGTGGCTTACTCATAGAAGTAAGTATAGAAAATGGGAATTTAAAGTTGGATTACTTTACATTACTTTAGCGGTCCTTATTTATTTTCTTAAAGTAGATTTTAAATATTTCTCAATAGCATTAATCGTATTCGGATGTTTCTTGATGTATGATTTTTACGCTACTAAAAGAAATTGGATGAAAGATAGACAAGCGAGCAAAATGAATCATAAATCTATGACGATGATCTTTGATGAACACCAAGTACATTCATTAAGTCCCTTTGGAGAAATGAAAGGTAAATGGGAATTATATATTGATGTAGTAGAAACAGATAAAGGTCTATTTTTAATTCCTGAAAAAGGCATTAGCATATATATTCAAAAAGTAGCATTTCAAAATCAAGCAGATATTAAAAAAATAATTGCAAAAATTAAAAGTAATTAACAAACAGAATATCCAATAAAAAAGAATCCATCTACTTACTTAAAAATTCAAAATCAACTAAAAAATGAAATCAACTTTCATATTATTATGTACTCTGACATTATTTCTTTCTTCTTGTGAAACTCCTACGGAAAGTAAAGAATTACATGCAACTGAAGCTGTTTCTTCAAAAACAACTAAGTTGTTAAGACATGTTGTTCTTTTTAATTTTAATGAAAAAGCTACAGAAGAAATCACAAATAAAATTGAGCAAGAATTTGCAAGCTTAAAAAACAAGATTTCAGAAATACATTCATTTGAATGGGGAATAAATAATAGTCCTGAAGGATTGGATAAAGGAATGACACATTGCTTTTTCGTTACATTTCTTTCAGAAGAAGATCGTACAGCCTATCTCCCTCATCCTGAACATAAAAAATTTGTAGAGTTGATTGGTCCCTATGTAGAAGATGTAACAGTTGTAGATTATTGGGCAAAATAGAATGTAGCTAAATGAATGAAACCATAAATAAATTAGATCGCTTATTGCAAACTGGAAAAGCGTATATTTCTAATTCACGCCTTGCAGAATTTGAATTACAAGCTTCACCTGAGAAGTGGTCTAAAAAACAAATATTAGGGCATTTAGTTGATTCAGGAATAAACAATTTGCGGCGTTTCACAGAGATACAATTTAAAGATAAGCCTTATAAAATTATTCCTTACAATCAAGATGAATTAGTCAAAGCGAATGATTATCAAGGATCTGACATAGAAGAGATTCTCAGTTTTTGGTTGGCAATTAATGAACGAATAAAAGTCATCATGAAGCAACAAACTGAAAAAAGCCTTAACTATAAAATTGTATTGTATGAGGACAAATTTTCAGATTTAAAATTTTTGATGGAAGACTATGTTGATCACCTTGAACACCATTTGAATCAAATAATCAAATAATAATGGATTGAAATTCAACACTTCATTCAAGCTATAAAAGACTGCCAAAACTTATTTAGTTTTTTAAGCATTTGACAGTCTAATCTATGATCTCTCTTTTTACTAAATGGATATTTACCATGTGGCATACGAATTTTGGCTAAAAATATGTTTCATAATAAAATGAGCCAAAATGAAAGCAATCACCCTTCTTTTATTCATATGCAATGTTGTAATTCTTAACGCACAACATCACCAGTCTCAAGAAATACTGGCAACTACCATAGACCTTCATCAGGTTAATAACGAGGATGAAAATTTCGATGGTTTCGAAAAAATTAAAAAAGAAATTCAAGGAGCTGAAATTGTGATGCTTGGTGAACAGTCCCACATGGATGGCACCACTATTAAAACAAAAATTAAACTGATAAAATATCTCCACGAAGAACTAGGATTTAATTTATTAGTTTTTGAAGGTGGAATTTATGATATGCACAAAGCCTGGGAATCAATTGAACTTGGAATGCCCGCTAGAGATGCTTTAGGCCATAGTATCACATATTTATGGTCAACGACTCAAGACATTATTCCTTTAGCTGAATATATCGATGAACAAAAAAATTCTAATGAACTAAAACTCCTTGGCTTCGACAGTCAATTTTACACCAACTTCTCAAAAAATTATTTCATCTCAGATTTATCTGAGTTCTTAGCAAGTGTTGATAAATCTATATTAAAGTCTAAGGAATGGCTTCACTTAAAACAAAATCTAGAATATTCATTTATTCGAGAATTTAAGAAAATGAAAAAAAACCAACCAGAGTCAGATACTATTTACATCGATAGACTTATTGAGAAACTGGTTGAATTACCTAAGAATACTGAAAATCAATTTTGGATTCAAACACTTGAAAGTTTAAAAGTTCATGTTAGTGACTTATCCTTAGGCAAAGACGGAAGGGATCGACAAATGGCTGATAATCTCATTTGGATTAAAGAGCAAAACCCAGAAAGTAAAATTATTTGTTGGGGCGCAACCAGTCACTTTTTATATAATTCTACACAAGTGAGAATGGATAATCCAATTATTCAACTAGTAGCTGGTAATTATCTAAAGAAAAGCCCTAGAATGGGAAACTTTATAAAAGAGAAGTATGAAGAAAAGGTTTACACCATAGGCTTCACCACTTATGGAGGTCAATTTGGATTAAACAAGGGCAAGAAAATCAAACCTGCAAAAAAAGGCAGTTTGGAATTTATATTAGCTCAATCTGATAAAGACAATTTATTTTTAGCATTGGAAATGTGGGATTTCAATGACTATAAAACAAGGCCGCTGGGGAATAGATATATGAAGAACGATATTACGCAAGTCATGGACGCTGTTATATTTAACAGACACATGAGTCCAACGAGAATGGATGTGAATTTTTTTTATCAAATATATCCTAGAGAGGAATAGCAATACTAGAAGTCAAACTTTATACAAGAAAATGTACAAAAATGGTTTGGCTAACTGTCGAATTACTTCATTGACTTGAGAGCAAAAGATCTTTGAAACAATTATTATCTTCATTGAAGTAAAAAATAATTTCAGCATTTATCTATAAAAATACTTCATGCACACTATCAGTATAACAAATTCCATAATAGCAATTGTTGCACTATTACTGCTTCAAAGTTGCACTAGCAATGTCAATGAATCAAATAATACTGCTACCGTCAAAACAACTGAATCAGAAAATCAAAATACAAGTTACCCAAGTAAAATAATTCCATTCTTCGATCATTGGAATTTGATCTTAGGGGATGGTTCAAATGCAGGCCAGGCAAATGATATGATTCATAAAGATTTTTTTTATAGTGCGAAAGATGGCGATACTGATTGGGTTGTATATAAGGCCCCTAACTCTGGAGACACACATGGTACTTCAAACAATACGAGAACTGAATTAGCTCAAACAAGAAAATGGTCTCCAATGACTGATGCAAAATTAACCGCTACACTCAAGGTAATGAATGTGTCCAGCACAGGAGATGCAAGAGTAGCAGCTTCACATTCAGTCGTCATTGGTCAAATACATAGTGCAGACGGACATGAGAATGAACCATTGAAAATCTTTTACAAGAAATTCCCTGGGCATACCAAGGGTTCCGTTTTTTGGAATTACGAAATTAACACGGCTGGAGATGACAATTCTGGAAGATGGGATTTTTCAACAGCAGTTTGGGGCCATGACTTTTCAGTCGTTGGAAAGGATGCCAACACAGCACCCGAAGAACCTATGGATGGAATTGAACTAGGCGAAGAAATCTCTTACGACATTGTAGTTAGGAATGGGACCATGAGAATAACATTTAGGAGCGAAGGACATAAAACTAAATCATTTACAAAGAATTTGGTTAATTCAGCATATGCAAAAAAAGAGGACATGCCATTACAGGTACAAAAGCTTTTTGTACCTATAGGTCAAGATGGAGTAGAAAGAGCAAATGCCTATGCTGATGAGTTTCTGTTTTTCAAACAAGGATCATACAATCAAACCAACGGAAAGTCCCCTGAAGTAAATATGAATTGGTGCTCAGGAGCAGAAACTCATGGAGGTGATATTCAAAAACAATATGCCGATGGAAACTATGCTGAGGTATGGTTTAAGACGGCAAAATTATTAGTAAGCGAATCTTCTATTTCGAATGAAGGATATTTTACTAAAAATGATTAGCCAAACCCTATAATCCAATAAGCCCATCAATCCCATTCAAATATGAAACTCATAGTGTTTGACATTGACGACACACTTACTAAAAGTGAATATCAGCATCAAACTGCATATGTCAATGCTATGAAAGAATTTGGTATTCTAGAAATAAATCAAAATTGGGCTAGCTATCAACATCATACAGATAGTTACATTTTGAAAGAGAATTATGAGCATAATTTAAATAAAGCTTTCGAATTTTCATTTATCAAAGATTTTGAGATTCGGATGACTGAATTAATGCTATCATTTAATAAGGTTTCTGAAATTTCAGGAGCTAAAGACATGATGGCAAGTATTATGACTCAAAAAGACTATGCAGTAGCTTTTGCAACCGGCTCTTTATTAAAACCTGCAATTATAAAACTACAACAAGCTGAAATTGAATTCGATGAAAAATTGGTTGTTGGCTCAAACCAGATTTATGAAAGAGAGGGAATTGTCCAGCAGGCCATCAATCAAGCAAAAGAATTCTATAAAGTCGATGTTTTCGAAAATATAATTTCTGTAGGTGATGGCATTTGGGATTTAAACACTGCACAAAATTTAGATGTACACTTTATGGGAATTGGTATGAAAAATTATGCTGATTTTGAAAAAGCGGGAATTAAGGCACACATAAAAGACTGGAATGATTTTGATTTAAATGGAGTTGAAAAAATTTTTGGAATATAAGTCAAATATTGCAAGTCAACATTTTAAGTGATTATTAATAAAGCAGGGTAATCCATCTTAATATTAGAATATTTTATTATCAATTAGTTCACTAATCATCTATAAAAATATCATAAACGAAAATTTAATTGGTTCTATTACAAAGACTATTTAATGTTATTCATAAATAGATAAAAAGATCCAATTAAATAGAATTAATTAAAATGAAAAAACTAGGTTTGATCGGAGGCACATCTTGGCACTCAACAATTGATTACTACAGCTATATAAATCAATGCGTCAATGACCACTTTGGGGATAATACAAATCCACCCCTATTGGTTTTTACACTCAACCACGCTCTTATTAGAAAACATCAAATGAACGATAACTGGAATGCCATTACTGAGTTAATAACTGAAGCAGCTATAAGTCTTGAGAAGGCTGGAGCAGAAATGATCATGTTTTGTGCAAATACTTCCCATAAGGTTTTCGATCAAGTTGAAAGTAACATTAATACACCCATTTTGCATATTGCGGATGCAACAGCCAAAGCTATACATGCAAAAAATTTAAAGAAGGTATTATTCATTGGAACAAAATATTCTATGCAAGAAGACTTTATCACTCAGAGAATATCCAATGAAGGTATTGAAGTAATTGTTCCTGAAAGGCCAGAACAAATAAATGAACTTCAAAGGATTATTCAAGAGGAATTAACTTATGGAAATATCATAGCTAGCTCGAAAGACTATCTCTTGAAACTCGCCCAATCTAATTTAGATTTAGGAGTAGAGGCTGTAATTTTGGGATGCACAGAATTCCCCATATTAATTCAAGAAGAAGATCTGAGCATACCCATTTTCAATACAACAGAAATACATGCTCGTGCTGGAGTTGACTTTATTTTAAAAGAATACCAATAATAAACCGCTTAGGAGATGAACTTAAATCAGATAACGGTCCCTTCTTTGGATCTTACAAAATCAATCCCCTTTTATGAAAAAATGGGTTTAAAATTGATTGTTAAGTCATTGCCACACTATGCTAGATTTGTATGCCCAAATGGAACAGCTACTTTTTCGCTACACCAAACCGAAAGCCTTCCAAGCGGCAATGGTATTTATGTTTATTTTGAATGCGAAGAACTTGATCAACATGTAGCAAATTTAAAGCAAAAGGGAATTGAGTTTGAGCTTGACCCAACAGATCAATCTTGGCTATGGAGAGAGGCTCGCTTGAAAGACTTGGATGGAAATCAAATAATATTGTATCATGCTGGAGTTAATAGATTGAATCCACCATGGAGGCTAAATGATTGATTACTTAGGAAACAAGTAAAAATATTTTGAAAATGAAAAATTACATTGATGGTTTTGTCCTCCCGATTCCAAGAGCACAGCTAAATGAATATAAATTAGTAGCTGCATCAGTAGCTGAAATTTGGAAGGAACATGGTGCCATAGCATACTTTGAGTATGTTGATGATGGTATCAAATTGGAAGGTACTAGATCATTTCCAGATTTTGCTGGAGCAAAAGAAAATGAAGCAACGATTTTTGGATGGGTTGTGTTTGAGTCAAGACAAGATCGAGATCTTGTCAATGAGCGGGTAGCAAAGGATCCAAGAATGGGAGAATTAATCGCTCCTTTATTAGATCCATCAAGTTTGATATTTGATGCAGAACGTATGATTTTTGGAGGATTCAAATCGCTTGTTTAAATCAGTCCACAAGTTTATAAAACACAGCTTAGCAATTATCTTTATAGATTAAATATATTTACACTGCAATCTCAAATTTATGAAAGGATTACTTGTTTTTATTTTGATGATGTTTACCCAATTGGCATATAGCCAAGTAATACTTGATGCAAATGGGCCTGGAGAAACTTATGAATTAATAACATCTGTATTAGCCCCTAATCATAATCCTATTGAAGTCCCTGACTGCAATCATGAGGAATTTGGAAAGCACATTGATGAAATATTTGATGAAGAATTAAACATTCATGTTTTCCGATTCCATATACATACGACGCCAGATAATGATCGTTGCATTAATTTTGATAGACAACGAAATGAAATAAAATCATACGACCAATCTCCTGACAATCTGCTGGGGGTCGAAAACGAGAAAGTCATTTATAAATGGAAATTTAAATTAACTGAAGGCTTTCAATCTTCACCAAACTTCACCCATCTTCATCAATTAAAATCTGTCGGAGGATCCTTGGCAAGTATGCCTATGTACACCTTGACCACTAGAAAAGCTAGCCCAGACCGACTTGAATTGCGCTATGCTGAAACAGATGATCAAATTACACTTGCAAAGACCGATCTTGCACCCTTAATTGGGAAATGGTTAGAAGTTACAGAAACCATAAAATATGGAACTAATGGCACTTATGAAATCATCATTAAAAGTGTCATTGATGATCAAACTTTGTTTTCTTATGCAAACAACGCAATTATAAATTGGAGGCCAGGAGCTGATTTCGTAAGACCAAAGTGGGGTATCTACAGAAGTTTAATAAATGATCAAGATCTCAGAGATGAAACGGTCTTGTTTGCCAACTTCAGCATTGAAGAATTGGCAATCTCATCTACTGGACAATTACATGAACAGGCATCAAAAATTATTATTTCTAATCCAGCATCAAACACGCTATTTATTAGTAGTGCTTCAAATAAAATAAACTCAATCCAGTTATTTAATCTAAACGGTCAGAAGCTTTTAGAAAAACACTCAGCACCAAAATTACATATGACATTGGATGTTTCAGCCATTCCATCGGGTACTTACATCACTAAAGTAAACGGTGAAAAATTTACTGTTTCGAAACTGGTTTTTGTTGCTCCATTGTAGTAAATCAGAGAAAGCATTTAAGTAAAACAAATTTATTTTTACAGTGAAGTGTTGTTTGAGATGCCTAGCTTCAAACGAAAATTTACATTTTAATTCTCAAGTAATTAATAAACTCATAACATGGTTGTTGGAAGAAGTCGCTTTAAAACATTTTTAATTTTACTTGGAGCCATTGCTTTTTTACTTATTGGAATTTGGTTGCTATTTTTAGACAACTCTGATATTTATAGAAAAATTATAGGTGGACTTACCATGCTATTTTCCGGAGCAGCCATTCCTATTGGAATAAAAAAACTCGTAAGGAATGAAGCAGCTTTAGCATTTAACGAAGAATATTTAATTATTGAACCTGCTTCTAAAAACAAATTGGCACTTCCATGGACTGAAATAGAAGCCTTTGAAGTAGTGCAAATAAAAGGAACAAAAATCATTATTATTAAAGTAAAGGATCCACTTGAATGGATTCAAAAAGAATCTAATCCTGTTAAAAAGAAACTCATGCAGTTTAACAACAATATGTACAAGAGTCCATTTAATATTGCATCTTCTGGATTAAATATTTCTCACGAAAAACTATTTGATTTATTGAATGAAAAACTTGTAATTCAAGAGTCCATTTAATAATGACCAAGCAGCAATTAGATTATTCAATAAAAACTAAAAAACTTCCATATACTTTTTGGCAGTTAATAAATCACTTCTATCCAGTAATTGTAATTGGCTTAATTCCAATCATCTTCTCTGGCTTGTATATATGCGGTAAACTTTCTGATTTACCATCAAACATCAGTTATATCACCGCAAGCACAATGCTTATCCTATTTGCCTTAAGTATTTTTTTATTCACAAGACAACTTGATAGATTAAAATTTAAAACCATCGCCAACACATTAACAAGGCATGAAATTGAAGCTACCGTGCGTAAAGTTGCGGATGAGCTAGCTTGGAATATCGAAACCATCAACGAACGATTTATTGTTGCCAGAACTGAACCAGGATTCTTTTCTGGAAGTTATGGAGAATTAATCACCATTTTAATTGGAGCTCGTCAAGTATTGATAAATAGTGTTTGCGATCCAGACAAAACCACATCTGTAGTTTCCATGGGAAGGAATAAAAAAAATGAAGAAAGATTAATTGAAGAAATAAAAAAAGCGAACATTAAAATTCAAGATCAAAACCATAAATAAATACAGCATAATTTTTAATCCAAATTTATTTGCTGTGTCTTAGTTAGCTTGGGCAATATTTTAATGAAAATTTCAATTTAAACTACAAGTATTATTTCCCTTTATTGCTTAAACGCTTAATCAGATAATATTTTGTTAATTAAATATTAAGCACTCATAATAACCATTGAAGAAATCAATTATCATAACATTTATTTTTCTCCCTATTTTCTTTATCAGTTGCAGTGAGTCAATATTGGTAGAGGCAAGAATTTTAAATATAGATTCTGATGATCAACATTTAAAGATTCATTTTGATTTTATTTATCCATACCAAGATGCCTCCTCCAATGTCAACAGGATTGAAATTTATAGAAATGATAGTCTTATTTGTTTGATGGAAAGTACCGTCAAAAGTGGTATTTCAACATGGGTCTTCCCATCAATTCCTAATGGCTTTGTAATTAAAGAATCTATATCTGATAATGTAATTCCTACATTACTTAAAAGTCAAGATATTAGATTTGAATTTAGTGGCGGTATTAAATACCCAGGCTTCGGTCATTGGCAATATCAATCAAAATATTCAACAACGGAGTATAGAGGATTATTTGATAAAAAGGGCAATCAAAAAATAAAAATTTCGTGTTCTTATGAGCCTTGGCTTGGAAAGGATATTGTCAAAATAAAATCAACGGTACCAATCAATGTTTCTGAAGCTAATTTTACACTTCTCCAGCAGAATGGCACATATTTAGAATTCGATATCAAACACAAAGAAAATCCAACTTCAACGGTAGTATTGGTTTTGGAAAAGACGATTAAAAAAAATGAAATAATTGTATTAGATTTCTTGATCGATGAAAAAACAAAATATCAAGATTCAATTTTAGTCCCCGATAAATCCAATATTGGTTTAATAGGGAAATTTACTGACTTATAGTTTATTTCTTATTTGCCTATATTCTATGAAAACAAAGCTCTTAATTTTCTGTCTTTCAATATCACTTACAGCCATAATCAGCTGTCAAGATGAAACGCCCTCGAGCCCAGTTATTCATTTTCATATAAATGAAAATGTAAAAAATAGCGATGAGGCATATTTTAAAGAGATTCAGCAAAATTGGGAATCATATTTAAACTCAAATAATTATGTGAGAAGTGATAACGCGCATTGGGATCATAATATTTATCCATATCCAGATTACTCCTATATCTCTTTATTACTGGACATAAGACATAAACTCCAGAGTAAAAAAAATATTCAGTGTTCTACGATTGGCATCGTTCCATTAGAAAATGAATATTACCTACTTAAAATGGTCTTCACTGAACCAAATGACGATAATGAGGCATTTGTGGATATTAAATTTATCATATCTGTATACGCAAAAAAAGAAGGGACAAAATATAAGTTTTATAGCAGTACAGCTTATCATCGAACTGTACTTGAAAATATAGCGGTGGGCAACATTAATTACATCATTCATCCTGATCATAATTTCTCCTTAGATGATGCCAAAAAAATGAACGAATTTAATCACCAGTTAGCTGAAACATTTAATGAACCTCCTTTGTCTTTTGACTATATAGTTGCCAATAATACTAGAGACCTTAGTGAACTAACTGGAGTTCATCTATTCTCTTATAGTTACCAAGCAGTTGCTTCAGGAGGAATGGCTGACAACTACAATAAAGTAATATATGCAGGTAATAATTCTGCCTACTATCCACATGAAGTAGTGCACCTCTATACTTATGCAAAATATAGTAGGCAATATCATCGATGGTTTGATGAAGGAATTGCTGCCTTGTTAGGAGGAAGTACCGGTTATAAAATTGAATGGCATTGGGAAAAATTGCGAAGGTTCTTAAATGAAAACCCTGATTACCCAATCGAAGATTTGACAAGCTTAGAAACAGACGTTCCCAATGGAGAATACATGACAGATTTCAGGTATGCAATTGGTGCTTTGATTTGTCAAGGCATTATAGACAAAGATGGAATGCAAGGTATATTTGAAGCATTGCAAGCTGGACGAAGTGATGAAGATTATTTTAGTTTTTTGGAAGACAAACTGCATATAGAAAGAGCAGATTTTGGAAAATATGTAAAGGAGCAAGTTGCTTTGATTCCAGCAATTGAAGATGCAAAATTGGATAGCTACAAATACTAATGACAAAAATTTAATTAAACACATAAGGATTAGAGACCGAGCATCTACCCTATCCACTTGATTTATTTTTTAATATTTCGGTTGGTTACACTTTTGTCAACTAAAAATGAATACTTGCGTTTTCCTGTTTTTACAGTCTTTATGCATATTTAGACATTGATCCTCATAGAGGTTTAATCGATCTTTGCAATGTTATTTAGCGAAAGCTATATCATGTATAATTCAAAACTCATAATAAGATGAATGCATATCAAAATACTATTGTAGAAAATAAACTCAAAGCGTTACATAAAGATTCTGAGAAAGATCACTTGCGTATAGGAAGAGGTATTGTTAAATCTATTTTCCGACCTTTACAACCTATAGATTTCAAGAATGCCTACCTTCCGATAACGAAGTCTCAAGGACAATTTTTAAAAAAATTAATTATCGAAAATGATTGTAAAAGTATTATTGAATTTGGAACTTCTTTTGGCATCTCTACTATCTACCTTGCAGATGCAGCACGTCAAACAGGAGGAAAAGTTATCTCAACCGAACTTATAGAAGATAAAGCACATACTGCTTTTCAGAATGTGAGAGATGCTGGTTTAATTGATTATGTAGAAATTAAAATTGGCGATGCTATGAAAACTTTACAAAGTCATAATGAAGCGATCGACTTTTTATTTCTTGATGGTTGGAAAGATTTATATCTACCACTTTTTCAAATGCTTGAACCACAATTCAGAGAAGGTACACTTATATATTCGGATAATATGGACATGCAAGGAACAAAGCAGTTTGCTGATTATCTTCTTAATAGAAAGAGCTCATATAAGACGCAAATCGTTGATGGTGGCAAAGCATTCCTTTCCACTACTCTGTAATAGTTGAGTATTGAATGCTGCTTTGGATAATAAGGACTTATTCAAATTGGTTATTTATGTAGACCATTTGCTCCTTAGGTTTTTCAAAATATGATAAGAAGGTTTATTTATTTAATTGCAGTCTTAATGCTCATTTTCGCAAGTTGCGAGGAGTTAAAGAGCGATGTTGTACAAAATAATGACCTGAATGATTCAAATAAATTATCTATAAATAAATCTAATCAAAAATCCTCTGCAAATACAATTGAGACGAGAATAGCAACACCCAATTCATATAGGAGAATGGGTCTTGAAAAAAACTCATTTCAAATGTATTTGCGGAGTTTACAACTCAAAGAAGAAGGCGCCAAGGTTCTTTATTACAACGGAAATGTGAAGAATAATAATGGGATTTACACAGCAGTAGTAGATTTAGCTATTGGTAAAAAAGACTTACATCAATGTGCTGATGCCATCATGCGGTTGAGAGCAGAATATTTATGGAAGGAACAAAAATATGAAGACATACATTTCAACTTTACAAATGGTCATAAGGTAGCATACAAAGAATGGATGTCAGGGAAAAGAATGCAAATTAAAGGCAATACAACGAGCTGGGTTAAAAAAAATGCTCCATCAAATACCTATCAAGATTTCTGGAATTATATGGAGTTAATTTTTACCTACGCAGGAACCGCTTCTCTTGAAAAAGAACTCCATGAAATCACCATCGAAGATGCAGAAATTGGAGATGTATTGATACAGGGTGGTCATCCAGGTCATGCAGTCATAATTGTTGACAAAGCAATCCACAAAGATACTGGTGAAGCTATTTTCTTATTGGCGCAAAGTTATATGCCTGCTCAAGAGATTCAAATACTTGCCAATCCTTTGGATAAAAAATTAAGTCCTTGGTTTCAATTACACAGTGGAAATATCCAAACTCCAGAATGGACTTTCCGTAGCACAGATTTAAAAAGATTTTAAAGAAGAAGCCATCTCTTATTTTACTTTACAAGTAAGTTAAGCTATTTTAGGAAGCCTAATTATAACTTTAGTAGTTTAAAAGTATGCAGCACATTCTCGTACAATTCATGTCCCAGTTAACCAATCTAACTGATGAAGAAATCAGTTCAATTGAAAACAGTTTTCCTATTAAAACTTATGAAAAAGGACATTTACTTTTAAAAGAAGGAATGATTGCACAGAATGCCTACTTTGTAATCAAAGGATGTATCAGAGCTTATGAACTTATCGATGGAGAGGAAAACACGCTTGGTTTTTATACTGAAAATCAATCTGCCATAGATTTCAAAAGTCAAGCTAGTCAAACGCCATCTTCTAAGTATTTTGAATGTTTGGAAGAAACCCAAGTAACCATCCTAAGTGCAGAAAAAGAAAAGGCTTTGTATAAGATGCATCCAAGATTTGAAAAATTTTGCAGAGAGGGCATGGAAGAAATGATGGGTGCTCAACAAGAAGCACTTTCAAAATTTATTGTACTAAGTCCAAAAGAGCGCTACCTCAACTTAATAAAAGAGAGACCCGAATTAATCAATCGAGTCCCTCAATATCAAATTGCGAGTTTTTTGGGAATCAAGCCCGAAACCCTAAGTAGAATTCGGAAGAAAATTGCAAGCCCAAAATAAAAGGCAAAAATGTATTCAATATTAAAATGCGTATCCTACATGTAGGCCAAATTCTCCAAGGAAGAAATTATTCCATTTATCTTCTTCTATTTGAAATGATTCTGGCATATTCGTACTTACTGGCCACCAAGTAGCTCCAATTGAAGGAGCTACATAAAAGCGGTTCTTCAAGAATTTAAAGTGGTAACCAAATCTCAATGTATTAAACAACATAAAGCCTTTTTGTATCTCATTCTTTTTATGATCTCTATAGGTTTGCCGGAAAGCTGTAGAATGGATTTGCGTATAAACCCCTTTCCATAAAAACCTTTTATAGGCTAGCCCCATTCCTAATGATTTCACGTCACCTGGAAATCCTGATTCTTCGTTTTCATAATCAGGACCAAAGGGTCTACCTAAAGGTCCTGTATAAGCCCAAGTAATCGCCTCAATCGTTAGCTCATCTTTTGAAGAAAATCGATAGCCATAATTAATTTGATAATATTCAGGCGATGGATCTAAAATGGGCGTTAATATCATAAAGGCTTGCGTTCCAATGGTATGTTTCTTTTCAAAACCATAAGTTTTTTCTTGATTCTGACTGAAGAGCGAAGAAGCATTAAAAGCTAAAATTAAAGCGAGTATAAATAATTGTGATTTCATGATTTATTATTTTTATTCAAATATCATGTCATACACGATGCATTTCATTGACAAAAGTCAATAAATGAAATTTTCTCAAATAGCACCTTGATAGCGACCAATTCCTGCTGAATTCAATCGACAGCATTTATTCGAAAAGGAACTTTTTAGCATCAGTTTATATTTATAGATAAACCAGCTTTCTTTTTTTTAGATTTAAAATCTATGGTTGATAAACTTCACATGATAAAAGTGTATTGGCAAACAAGCTTAGTCCAACTAAGCATTATTTTAGCTGCGTTTACTTTTAGTGGATTTATTCCTCCAGTATATCTAAGCTCTCAAGCATCTTTTGGAATTGAGCTTGTTGATGACAATCCTTCTCATGACAATAATCATGTACAGACTTTTTCAGAACAATTCTATCAGTTAGATAAAATTAATAGCCTATCCATTTTTACATCGGATAAGAAAAATACCTTATTACATTTTAACAATCTGACAAATGTTCTTTATAAAGCCCATTCTCAAAAAGCTTTAAGACATAAAATAGTCTGGACAAAGCTTTCTCTTATATCTTTTTTTTCATACTCAGATGAAGAGCCTAAGGTGCTGAGCCTCCTGTAATATTCCATTCGAATATTATTAAGCCTTTAATCTTATTACATAATTGATGCTGTTGCAGATCAACAGCTGAGCTCTTATTGTTATGAAAAAAAATAAAAAATTTCGAAAGATATTATTGATCATAGGTATTCTATTTCTTGCAGGAGTTGGTGTGCCACTACCTGTATTTGTACCCAGGAAATTAAGAGAAAGTGAAACTATTGAGATGATTGAAACAAAAGAAGAAAAAACGGATATAAAACAAAATCCATTTAAAGCTTAAGCTATTTAATAAGCTATCATATTTTTACTAGAATTGCGATGTTACATATTGCAAATAAAAGAAAAATAAGATAGAGCCATGTGATGTTATTTGGAAGATTTATATTCACCCTTGCAATTGATCTACTTAATCCTTTGCTTGAGTAGTAAGTCGAAAATAGAAAATTTATGATCGCCGTAATCAGCTATGATGCGCCACATAGAAAAACTCAAGATGTCCTTTGCAAGCTCATCTTGAAAGGATATCAGGATATTCATCTTGTGGTGTTGCCTTGGGTTAATCGTAAAAACTTTCAAGCCAAATATAGTCATAGGCCTTCAAGTAAGGTACAGCTAACAACTGAAGAATTGGCTAAAAGAATGAGGCTCCAATTTGATAGAGTGGAGATGGGCCAATTACATAATTACTTTAGTACACATTCATTCAATCATATATTAATTGCAGGGGCTGGAATCTTACCCGAAGAACTTGCGATGAACCATAACATCATAAATTCACATCCAGGTTATTTGCCCAACTCAAAAGGACTAGATGCGTTTAAATGGGCCATTTACCATGGTCAACCATTAGGCGTAACGAGTCATTATATTTCTGAAAAAGCAGATGAAGGCAAACTGATAGATAAAAAAATCGTTCCTGTATTTGTTGAAGATAGTTTTCATAGCGTCGCCTATAGAATTTATGAAATGGAAATTGAAATGCTTGTTGATGCAATTCGTAAGATCGATGAAAGTGAAGCCCCTTTAACATCCTTAGCAGATGATACCTACAAAGCGACAAGGCGAATGCCTAATAAATTAGAAGTAGAAATGATGGATAAATTTGAAAAGCTCAAAGCTGCCGCTAAATCAAAACACGATGCTTAAAGATTTCACTGAATTGTATGATTCAAATTGGAATGTGCATTTATTCAATTATGGAATTGAAATGGGTGTTCGTCAAGTGATCAGCTCTTTAGCTCTATTAATAAAATAATTATGATAAGTAAATACTTAGGAATCCTCTCTTTATTCATTTTAATTTCTTGCGCAGAGCTACCTGAAGCCTCAATAGTTAAAGATTATGAAATAGTAAATGAAGATGGCATTTATGTAGAAAAATTTGATTCGACAAATACTTCTGAAAATCGATATACGGCAAATAATACCACTTATGTTGAAGGCAGAAAATGGACATTTGACTATTGGTATGAAGATCATAATGGCAATCAATTCAAATTTGAAGAATGGGAAGGTGCATCAGAACTCAGCTATAGTAAGCGAAGATCAGCTTGGTCATTTGTTCCAATAGATAGTATACGTGATAAAACTATCAAAGAAATTGAACTTGAGGTAAGGCCTGGATTGCAGCCTTTGATACAAAATGTACCTGACTATAATCAAAGCATTATTTCATATGAATATCCTCAATTAGATGGTGATAAAAATTTCAATTCCTATACCGGCCTTATTGAAAAT